>DAORGN010000035.1:0-30827 GCA_035340095.1 Pseudomonadota bacterium
AGCATGCAGCGCGAATGGACCGTGACTTCGCCGGAAAACGGCTGATTCGACATCCGCAGCTCGTTTTTGAACGACAGCCCGTTGCCCCAGCGCTTGCCCGCGCCCGCCGCATTGCCGAGAAACCAGGCGCCATTTATTTTTTCCAGCTCGTCGGGACGGGTGACTTTCTTCCAATCATGCGCAAACGACAGCGACCCGAGCGTTCCTTCGACGACGGAAAATGTCGCCTGGCCTTTGCCCTTGCCGCCCTTGACGCTGACGTCGATTCGATACTCACCCAGCTCCAGTTTCTTGGCCTCACCGTCGAGAACGGTCAGAACCAAGACCCCGTTTTCGTCAAGCTTTCCAGTGATGTCCGAGCTTACGCCGTCGCGCTTGGCCAGCTTGCCCGTCACGTCCGCCGACGGACGCCCGAGCGCCATCACTTTCAAATAGACTTTTTCATTGGGCCAGTACTGCGGCTGGTCGGTCGTCACCGACGTGAGATCCAGGCTCAGCGCCGCTTGGACGCGATCGACCGGACCGACCACTTTGCTGTGGTCCATGTCGACTTTGAAGAACTTCGACTCGCGAATGCCCGTCGGCTTCTTCTTTGCCGCCGCCGCGCCCGGTCCAAGCATCACCGCCAGTGCAAACAAACACAGAAGATGCAACTTTTTCATGGCTCACCATGGTAACGCCAAGGCAGCCTGCCGTCTTTGCCCGACTCGATCTCGATCTATCTGCGACGGAAATAGACCGTGCCGCGATCAGCAAAGCAGGGCATGCAGAAGCCGGGTCGCATCGCCGACCACATCTTTTGGCAGCCACACCGAAATCCGCAGCGGCGACGTCGTCACCCGCGACGGCACAAACCCCGAATCCCGTAGCTGCGAAAGCAGCCTGCCAAGCAGCACCGGATCACTGCCGATCCCCGGTCCGACCGCCGTCACCATCCCCAGATCGTCCCGCAGCACCAGATCCGGATCGACTGTGCGCAGCTCATCGAGCGTCCGGCCAAAGTCCGGTAGATCCTCCAGCGTCAGCGCCACCTCGAGCATTTCACCGCAGAGCCCGACGTGCCGCAGACTGACCCCGTGCTCGCCGAGCACCCGCAAAATCGCCGCCCCATGCCGCGACTGGATTTCGACGATCTGATTCGTTCCAGTCACTGCCGTCGCCCGGCCTCGCTCGATCGGTGCTTCATCATCCGATCGAATCAGCGTCTGTTTGGCCGATCCGTGCGTCTTGCGGGCGTAAATCACGATCCCGGCACGCGCAGCCCACTCGACCGCTTGGGCATTTAGCACTTTGGCGCCGTGATCGGCCAGTTCCTGCATCTGCCGCGTGCCAATCGACGGAAGATGTCTGGCATCGGCCACAACGCGCGGGTCCGCCGAATACACCCCGTCGACATCCGAGTAGATTTCGCAGTCCGCCGAAAGCGCCGCCGAAAGCGCCACCGCCGTCGTGTCCGATCCGCCCCGTCCGAGCGTCGTCACCTCGCGCCGGTAGCTCATCCCTTGGAAACCGGCGACAATCACGATCCGATCCCGATCCAGCTCGTCGAGGATGCGCACCGGTCTGATTTCGATGATCCGCGCCCCCGAGTGCCGATCGTTTGTCAAAATCCCCGACTGTGATCCCGTAAAGCTAATCGCATCGTGGCCCAGATCCGACAGAGCCATCGCCAAAAGCGCCATCGAAATCCGTTCGCCGCTCGACATCAGCATGTCCAGCTCACGACGCGGCGGCGACGTGCACACACTCTTTGCCAGCGCAATCAGCTGATCGGTGGTCTTGCCCATCGCTGACACCACCACCACCACCCGGTTGCCTTGCCTGACCGTATCGGACACCCGCTTTGCGACGAGCCGAAGCCGGTCCGGATCGGCGACCGAGCTGCCACCGTATTTCTGCACGATGATCGGCTTTTCCATCGCAGGCTCCGGTTTTTCAAACAGCCAGGCCGGCAGGGGATTGTCCGAGGGCGGCGGACCTTTTCTGTGCTGGGTCATCGGACGGCATTTTGAGTGAGCACCCAGGCCAGTTCAAGATTCGCGCGCCCTGGGGAAAAAGGTTGACAATCGAGATACGCACCTGTAGAAAGGGCATCTGTTTCGCTGACTTAGCGGGGCGTAGCGCAGCCTGGTAGCGCACCTGGTTCGGGACCAGGGAGTCGGAGGTTCAAATCCTCTCGCCCCGACACGAAAGCCGCAGTGGGAAAACCGCTGCGGCTTTTTTGTTTTTGCCGTCCGCGCAAAAACCCAGCGCTGTGCCAATGCCCGATTTCGCTCAACGCGACAGCCGGACCTCGGCACTTATCACCGCGTCACCTGCGGGCGGAGCTTTCGCCAAAGTCCGACCTCGGCTGTCGAAAATCGCCGACTGGCCGGCAAACTCGGTCGCGTCGTGCCCACGGCATACTTCGCTTCCGTAGGTGTTGGCGGCGACAAACACGCTCCGCGACAAAAGCAGACGAAACCGCCAATAGCTGTGCAGATCCAGCCCTTCTTCCAGCCAGTTGGTGCAAAACGCGATGACATCTGCCCGCGCGCCGTACAGAAACTCGACGAAGCGATCGTCGTTTAGGTCCATGCAGATGCCGGCGGTCAGCGTCCCCCACGGAAGCCGCACCTGCGGATACGGCGTATCACCCGGCTTTGCCCAGGTTTCGTCGGCGGTGTAAAGCAGCCGCTTGCGGTAGTTGGAAAGGAGCGTCCCGTCGGGCCCAATGATCCACGCCGAGTTGTAAAAGCATGGCGTCGGTGCGTCCTCGGCTCGTTCCGGATAGCCGCAGACCAGCGTAAGGCCGTAGTGCGCCGCCAGCGAAGACAGCGCCGCAAAGCTCTCGCCCTGTGCCGGCTCGGCGACACGGGCGACATCAGCAGCGTCGGTAAACAGATACCCGGTCAGCGCCATTTCGGGACAGACCACGAGCGTCGCCCCTCGCTCTGCGGCCTGGGCACACAAGGCCAGCAGCCGATCACGCGAGCCCTGTCGATCCTTGCGATCGGCTTTGAACTGAACCGCCGCGACCCGCATCCGTTACTACAGTGCCAGAAGCGCGGGCAGCCGCCGACGCAGAAGTCGCAAAGTCAAAAGCCGGCCCAGCGTCCGCGACACCTCAGACAGCGGCAGCCGGCTCTCGCGGGCAATCTCCGCCACTGTGGCGCGACCGTTGCACAGCGACAGAACCGACAGCTCGGCCTGACTCAGCCCCAGCCGCAAAAGCTCACTGCTCGACGCGGCATAGCTTACGTAGATCGCGCCTTCGGCCACATCTTGTTCAAACCGTCGCCAGTCGTCGAGCCGCCGCAGCCCTTCCAACAGAACCTGCGCCGGATCGAGCGCGAGCGCACCACCCAGATCCTCTGAAAGCACACTGGCGGGAAGCTGCCGGGTTCGCTCAAACTCAAACTGTCCCGACGGCATGCGCAGCCCTTCGCAGATCAGCTCGTAGCTCTGACGCGACAGCGCCTGGGTCAGCTCGTCGCGGCGCAAAAGCCCGGCGCGAACCAGCCGCTGACCCAGCAGCGATTCTGGACCCTGCCCCACCGCCGCCATCATGCCATCGGTGGCCACGCGGGTGGCGTCGCGCTCGCTTGGACCGGGACGACCCAGCGACTGCGATGCGACTGCATCAATTTCCGGCTGACGAAGCTGCCCGTCGAGTTCGAGCAGAAACCGCCCGAGGCGCAAGCTCGGCAGACCCTGCGCCGTCGCCTGGGCAATCCAGCCATCGAGAAAATAGACCGAAAGCGCCCGTCCGGTCGCCGTCACCGACAGCACGCCGCTTAGCTTCTGCCGCGCGATGAGATCCACCACTTCGAAAAGCGGCAGCGCCGTCAGATCGCCCGCGAGCACTTTGCCGCCCGCAGACGCTGGACCTGCCGATGCAGTCCGACCAAAGCGAACCTGATCCTCGCGCGGCTGGGTGTCTTCATCCCCGCGCATGACGTCATCTTCGATCGGCAACAGGTCGCTGCTCTGCAAAAGCGCCGGATCATCGGGATCGGCGCGCATCATCTCTCGCGCCAGCGCTTGGATGCTCTCTGGGGCCAGCAGCGTCTCACCTGGCTCGAAGTCGGAGTCTTCTTCAAACGGACTTTTTTCGGCCTGCGGCTGCCGTGCTGTCACTTTGTCTTCGACGGGACGCGGCACCGCTTGTCCACTCGCAGGGCTCATCGGCGACGCTGGCACGGTATGCACCGCCGATGCATCAACCACCGCCGGCAGCCCACGCAGCGTCGCTTGCCGACCCCCGCGCACGGTCTGGATCGGCAGAAGCCGCTGGGCCGAAGCCACCACCTGGCGCGGAAACACCGGCCTGACCAGCGCGTCGACGCCATCGGGCAAAACCGACAGGTCATCGGTGACGCCGACCAGCGCCAACACCGAAGGACACGGCACCGCCGCTTCGGGCGAAAACAGCTGCGACAAAAGCCAGCGACCTTCTGACCCTTGGCGCAGCAAATCAACGACCAAAAGCGCTGGCTGCTGACTTTGGATGACTGGCAGCGCCTCGCTCCCGCGAGTGAAACCCTGCGCCAAGATGCCGACCTCTGCGAACGCAGCAACCACCTGCTCGCAAAAGCGCTGGTTGTCATCGACGACGACAATACGCGGCTCGACCATGGTCGCGGACGCTAACATGCCGGACCGGGCTCCGCAAAGCCGCATTTCGAGCCGGGTCTCACGAGAAAAATGTGCGGAAGAAGTTAGGCGGGCACAAACGATACGAAGCCAGCGCTTAGCGACGTCGCCGCAAGAGGCCAGCCGCCGCCGCAAGAATCAACAGTCCGCCAGTCGAGGTCGCAGTCTGGGCCGGGAAGTTGCAGCCGGTTGCCGTCGTGCCGCCATCGCCTGGTGGCGGGGTCGTGACCGCCATGTCCGGCGACGAACTCATCGCCATGTCCGTCACCGTCATGCCCGCCATGTCGCCAAATCGGCTCGGGTCCGTCGTCATTTCAGCGCACGAAAAATACTGCGAGTTCAGCGGAATCGTCGCGGGCGGGCAGGCCTGAAGATCGTCTGCCAGCATCCACTGAATCATCCGCAGCGTGCAGCTTGTGCAGTTGCCAGCAGGCAGCGTCACCTGCGTTGAGTAGGGCCGTGGCAGCGCGCCCACCGTGGTGTGTTTCACCGTCGCCAAGTTGGTAAACGTCTTGTTGCCGTCTGTCGACCACTCGACGACAAAACAGCCCGGGTGGTTGATGGTTTCTTTCCACGAAACCGTCATCGTCGCGCCGGGGGTGTAAAGATTCGGACCGTTTACGATCGGCGCCGGGCCGCACGGTCCGGCCTTGTTGGCGTCGCTGGTGTCGCGCGGCTTGGGCGATGTCAGGATTGCGTGCGCGTCGCTTTGCGCACTCATCCCAAGCGTGGTCATGGTAGCGGTAAACGCGAACAGTCGAGCGAGCGAGCGGGAAAACTTCATCGGAGAGCCTCTCTTGTGAGCTAGGGGGGACAAGCCTTGGAGCAAGCCGTGACATAGGCGCTGCCCAGCGCAGGTTTTGAAAGATTCCAAATTTATAGGAATTTTAGCTCACAAAAAAGAGCGTTTTCATGCAGGAGACACAAGCAGCCATGGCGGTCTTTGTTCATCCAAGCGCAGACGTATCGGAAAAAGCCCAGCTTGCCGACGGCGTGCGAGTCTGGAATCAAGCCCAAGTCCGCGAACATGCCGTGATCGGACAGGGCACCCAGATCGGCAAAGATGTATATGTCGATGCAGGTGTCACCGTCGGTGCGCACTGCAAAATCCAAAACGGTGTCTACCTTTACCACGGCGTCACCGTCGAAGATGGCGTCTTTTTGGGACCGCGCGCGACCACGACCAACGACAAGACCCCGCGCGCGATTTTCCCCGATGGCAGGCTCCGCGGTGCCAGCGACTTTTCGGTCCAGCCGACCCGCATTTGTTACGGCGCAGCGATTGGTGCTGGAGCCGTCCTTGTGTGCGGAATCACCATCGGAAAATTTGCCATGGTGGCTGCAGGTTCGGTGGTCACGCGCGATGTACCCGCCTACGGTCTTTGCTTGGGCAACCCGGCGCGGCTTGTCGGCGTCGTCTGTGCGTGCGGCGTCAAACAGTCTGCCAGTGACTCGTTTTGTCCAGCCTGCGGTGCGCCGATTCCCGACGAAGCCAAGTCACTTTGGACCCAGCTTAGCCCTGGGCGCTAGCCGCCAAGACAAGCTGAAGATAGCGCGCGTGCAATTCCCGGCCCGCTGCATCGACCTCGTCCAACTTGACACCGAGGTCCGCCGGTTCTTGCCGGTTGCGCCACGCCACCTGTCCCCGCGCATGCAGCGAAGAGCGCAGCGCCGGCAGGTGGATCACCACGTCCACTTCCGTACCAATCCCCGGCGGCTCTGGACAGGCAAAGCTGACCGTCGAGCGAGAAAGACCGATCACCTGGTGCGGCTCGTCCGTACTTGGGTTTTCCAGCCGAGCCGTGACTTCGAAGCGGGGGCGATACGTGGCGTGCGTCATGGGGTCCTTGCGGCCACAGCCAAAACATTCTGGGCCGCAAAGAATCGTATCACAAACTACTCAATTATTTGACAGACAATTGGGAAGCAAACACCCCCACCGCAATGCATGGCCAAAGGCCCTGGGGCCGCCCAAACCCAGGATCAACAAACCCCCACCGAAGCCCGCAGCAGACCGTCTATACGCTACAGCGTGGCGAGGAACCGTTCGATGATCCGCTGCGTGCGCTGCTGAAGCGGCGTCGGTGCGATCTCGAATGCGTGCGGCGCCATCGGCACTTCGCACAGATGAACCCGCCTCGCGCCCGCTTCTTTTAGTCGCTGATAGAAGTTGTGCGCCTCGACGATCGGAATCATCACGTCATGCTCGCCGTGGATGAGCAAAAGGGGCGGAATGTCTGCCGATAGATAGCTGACAGGCTGCGCCCGCCGAAAGACATCGGCGTCTTCGCGATAGCGACGGCGAAACACCAGTTCTTCCAGCAGATAGTGCGCAATCGGATGCGGATGGTGTTCAAAAATGCCGGTAAAGTCGGTCAGTCCGTACAGGATCACTCCGCCGCGCACCCGACAGTCTTTGTCCTCGAAGCCCGGCTGCAGCGATCGATCCGATCCTGAACACGCGAGCATCGCCGCCAGGTGTCCGCCCGCCGAGTTTCCCATCGCAATCGCGAAAGGGGTGCCGCCGTATTCGGGACCGTGCTCGCGCACCCACGCCACCGCAGCTTTGCAGTCGTGAATCGCCGCCGGAAGCGGGAAGCGTGGTGCCAGCCGATAGCTCACCGCAAACACCACGTAGCCCGCCGCCGCCAAATCGAACATCAGAAACGGTGACTGGCGCTTGCTGCCGACCACCCAAGCGCCACCGTGGACAAACACGATCGACGGCAACAGCTCTGCCGGGCGGTTTTTGGGCCGATAGACATCGAGCCGCAGCCGCACCCCATCGACCTGCCGGTAGACGACATCGCGGATCACATCCACCTTGCCAATCGAGGGCGTGCGCAGAAAAAGCGACGGCCACAGCGAGGGAGCACGGCCATCTTCGAGATCCTGGCCTTCCTCGGCATGATCGGGAAATGGGTGCTCGGCATCGACAATCGGCTGACCATCGACGACCGGCAGCACACTGCGCAGCTGCCAAAGATAGCGAATCAGAAGTCCCCACGACAGGATGTGAATCAGCAGCCCGACCAGACCCACCGTCGTTGAAAACGCGCCAAAGTGCGCAAACAGCAGCATCGTCAAAAGCCCGGCAAAGACGATCTGCGGCACAAACAAAGACACCAAAAGCAGCGGCACCGAGGCAACCAGGCCAATCGTCTGCGACAGCCAGCGCGGACGCACCACTCCGACGGCAAGAAACAGCAGGATCAGCGACAAAAACAGGTACAGCGCAGAAAGCATCATTCCCTCGTGAAGCGCGGCTTTTCTCTTAAGTCATGCCACACAGCGCAAGCTTTTGGGATCGGGTCAGTCGCTTGATCGCAGCTTCTCGACGCAGCGCCGCACGCCGATCGGCCACCGACTCGGCATACAAAAGCTCGACCGGCAAGCGCGACCGGGTGTACTTGGCGCTGCCACGGGCGTGGGCCAAGAGCCGCTTGGGCAAAGAAATCGCACACCCGGTGTAGATGGTCCCATCGGCACAGCGCAGCATGTAGACACACCAACCCGTGATCGCCGATGGCTCGACAGAAGCGCTGGGCGGCGGTCGTCGGGCGGTTTCAATTGCCTGCATTGACGTTCGCACAGGCGGAATGCTAGCGTGCTTGGCCCAGGGCATGCGAGTCGATACCGGAAGAAAGCTGTTTGCAGGCGTGCGCGTTGATGGCCGAATGCGTGAGCAGCTCGACAAGTGCCCACAGCGAGACCGCCAATACTTCGAGTCTGCCGACGGCAAATACCTGCAAGTGTTGCGCAGCGGCAAAGACAGCTTCATCGGCAAGGTCTTAGAACCCGCCACCGAAGCGCGCAGCCTCGAAGACATTCGTCGCAATGTCTGGTCGCTGCTCCAGCGCGTCTGTCCGGGCCGCCGTGACGAAGGCGAAATTCGCCTGTACGCGCTCGAATCGGAAGAACCGACGATGCTGCACGGTGGGCTGCCACAACCCGGCAATCCCTACAGCAACGAAGAAGACGACGACTTCCGCTAGCTTTCCGTTCCGAAAGTAACCGTCATTTCGCCGCGGGGTTTCATCGCGTTCGAACGTGGCGCGTGTTTGGCGGACCAGGCCCGATGAGCCTTTAGATCGTGTTCTTCTTGTTCTGCATCATTGGGTCGGATTTCCGGACGACGTTCTGTCCTTCGACCTTCACATCGAACGAATAGTTGACGGGGTCCGCCTGGCCCTTTGTGACGTTCGACTTGATGCCACCGATGGAACCGGCTTCATCCCCAGTGCTAAGACCAAACGATGAATTCTTCAGCATGATGGAGTTCCCATCGCACTTCACGGTCGTGCTCCCACTCGTCGTGTCGGACGACATCGCAACGTTCGGGTATGGGATCGGCACCGGCCCCCCTGGCGTCGGTGTCTTGCACACGTCAAGCTCGGTCTTGGCGAGTCCCATGCTCCCCTTGTGGACGACTGTTTCCGGTTCATTCACAGCTACGGTGACTGGCATCGCGTTCTCTCTCGTACTGCGCACTGGCCATGCCCGAGCCCCTGGCCAACTGTGATGTCTGCCGATACGGAGTCCGCAGGCTCGGACAGTGAAACCGTATAGGTATAGCGCCAGACCAGGATCACCCGATGCATATCGAATTTGAAGGCGACGGTGTCCAGAAGGCCAGGCGCCTGAAACGTCTTTTTCCGAGACGTGCCGCGGAATGTGACGTGCATTGTGGGCAGATTGAACTCCACAATCGCAGCCTTTGACAGGTTGAACGCACGCACAGCCTCTCCGCCAATCAAATATCCTGGGTACACAAGACCGGCAGTGGCTGCATGAAAGAACCGATCATCGAAGTCCTGCGGCGGAATCGGCATTCGCTCCTGCTGCCAAGCTTCATCATACGTGCCCGCATACTGACTGCGCGGCATCCAACTCCTTCCGACACAGCCCATGTTTTGTGGTGCCGGCTTGTCTTCCCAGCTCTGGATGAGGTGCTCGGGGTCCTCCAGGTTCGGCAGCGCCAGACCATCCAGTGATTCCTTGCTCTTGGTCAACCGGAAGCCGGTCCCGATCGGGTTCCTTTTTTCCCACTGACGTTGGTCAGGAGCGCTCCGAAGGGGCTCCTCACCTCCGAAAGCGCGCTCCCAGCACAAGGGCACTTCCGTGCACGGGCTAGGCTGTGACATGGAGACCCCGTTGAACCGACTGTAGGTCCAGCAGCGATCACCGAACACCGCGATATCTTTCTGCGCGCGCCCTACCGACAAGCTGATACGAAAGGATGGCGTAGGCCGCCCACCTGGTGCATAGGCTCCGCCGATTACCAAAATGTCTGTCGCCAATTTTCGATGTGCGCCATCGCTGGGATAGATCATGGACGAACTGGTGGGATCACCAATGTGCTGATCGGTGAAGCATATTGGCTCCTGCTCTTCGGCAATCTGCAGCAAACCATCCGAACGAATCTCGAAAGTGGCCTTGAGCAGTGCGGTTCGGCCCTCACTTCCATCTTTGTCCAAGAATGACAGCAGGGCCCCGACAAAGGGTGTGCTGTGTAAAACCATCATCGCGATCTCGAATCCCTGCAGGCATTCTGCACGCAGAGCGCCCCTCTCGTACCCTGTTCGGAAGAGCAGAAGACCAAGCAGCGCTCACTTCGGGCATAACCACGCGCCCAGGCAATCGCCGCTACACCCAGCAAAAGAGGCATGGAGGCAGCGCCAATGTCCCCGATACAATCGGCACAATGAAGCACCTCGGGCGAGTCCAGGGTGCGGCACCGGGCGAGCATCCATTCATGGGCACGATACGCCTCGCCGTTCAGATCGCAGTAGACCTGGCCGATGTCCATCTGACTCCACCGAGCCATGCGGAGTGCATCTCGAATGCAATCGGTCAGGCCTTTGCCCAGACACGGCAGTTCGCTCAGGACAGGTGCCGGTTCTTTCGCGATGCCCAGCCCAGCAACAGTACAGTACACGTTGGACCCCTCGGTCTGGGCGCACCGAAGATCCTCTAGCGCGACGCAAGCACTCGCTTCTCCTGGAATCAGTCCACGGGGCTGCGAGCGCCCTTTGAGTCGAGCACTCTGCTCTAAACGCAACAGGGTCGGAATGTCGTGGAGCGAGTCGATGCCCCACACAAGCTCGATCGCGCGTGGGTCGTCAGCGAGTCGCTCCTGTGCATCGCGCACGGCAATCATACCGCCGGCGCTTCCTTGCGGATAGACGTGCATTCGCGTCGGAGCCGAACGACCGATATCAGAAAGCACGCTCTGTAGTGCCAAGAAGCTCTCGGAGGACAGCGTCTCGCCATCCCGCAACACCACCGAGAGACCGAGCGGACGACTTGTTCCCGTCGGGTCACGCGGAGCAAGCGCCTGGCGAAGTGTATGCTGGGCAATCTGACGGAGCCGCTCTGCCGGACGATTCGCAGGCGCAAACCCCGGAGGTATCCGAGCTGTTATGGTTGGCCCGCCGTCGCCAGAAACAACGTCGGGAAGTTCGCAGAACCTGACGATTCCGGCACGTAGGGCGGCACAAGTCTGTTGCGCCGTGTATCCCACGGGGGAAACCATGCCAACCCCCGTGACCGCAAGCGTCGCTGTCAAGCTAAACCACTTTCTTTGCCTAAGAGATGGGCTGGCCGTTTGCCTTCGGGATGGCCTCGCATCAAAGGAAATTCATGACGATGTAGCCGGTCGTTGACAGTTTCACTGAGCCATGGTGTGGCGCGAGCGCCGATGCTTCTTCAAACGGCAGTGAATCAGCGGACAAAAGCAGCAGCCCGCGGTCGCGCTCCGAGGCAAAACGTCCAGACTGGAGCAGAGCCCGGATCGTCTCGGGACTGGCGTCTACAAACCCATCGACGGATTCCATGTCGTAGACGCAGGCCTTGGCAGATAGCGTCGCAGCCATCCGCAGTAGAAAGCCAGTCAGCCGCTCGGCAAGGCGCGAGTCCTCGATACGCTGACGGAAAGCCGAGCTGCTTTCATTGTACTGGACGTGAAAACCCACCTGTCCGGCTTTGAAGATCCGAATGTAGATTTCGCCAGCGTCTTCCGAAACGCAATACAGCGAGACACCCCAAAAGCGCGCCGCTACCATCGGTACTTCAGCAAGGCTATTCACGCTCACCGTCTTAGCGGTTTCGACACCTGGCGTCCCATCTGTGTTGACGAGTTGATGAATCTCGTTTTCGAATCTGCAACCGAATTCGATCAGAATCGGCTCGATCCGTTCCACGATAGACTTGAGCGACAGCGTGATGAGGGAAAAGGTCGCGTCGTAATGGTGTGCCATGCTCTTCGCCTTATACGCGGATGATAGACACGGTCTTGCCCAGGCTGGCGGCCACTGCTCGGATCTGACCTACGAGCGTGCTCCGCTGCGGCCCCGCCGGAACCTTCATGATCACACCCGCAACTTGCCCCTGGCTTGCCGCCTGCAGATTCCGCCCAAGCTGGCGCGCACTGCGCTCATCGAGTGACCGCGTCGCCTTCACCTCGACGATGGACTGCTTGCCGGGTGGGGAATCCGCCGTGTGGTCAGCTTCACGCGACTGCCTTGCAAAGTGGCAACCCGCGACCGTACACTTCCACACCATGGGGTCGGTATCCTCGCTGAGATCCCGACTGTCCGATAGCGTACCCGCCTTTTTGTTATGTTCCGCTGCGATTCCCTCAAATTGGGTGCCAGCCTTGGAGGCGCTTTTCAAATCTTGGATCTTGTCATCGAGAGACTTGGACCCGGACGCCTTTTTGAGAACCCACTGGTGGTCACCGCCTCCCGGACACCGGGTGGTCGGCTTCTCCGGCGAAGCCGCGGTCAGTGTAAGCTGGATGATTTTCGTCGCCATCTGCGCATGCCCTTTTCCGGACAGCTATTGCAAATATGTCCTCACTAGCGCGCAATCCATAGCTCAAGCTGGGCCCAGAAGCCGTTCATGTCGACGGGCTGGGCGATCTTGCGGCGCATGCCGTGGTCGGCCAAAAGATGGCTCGTCTGATTGGGCAGCGGATTGAGCCAACACAGCTTTCCGCCCCGCGGCAGCCGTCGCGCCACATGGACCACGAACTGTTCCAAAAGTGGCACCAGATCGCCCCGGCAGACCCGTCGCCCCATCGGTGGATTGGTCACCACGCAAGTCACGCCTTGCGGCCACAGCGACAGCGCATCGCCTCTTCGCAGCTCCAACGGAGCGGCTGCCGCTTTCCCATTCGCCTGCGCCGCCGCCAGCGCTTCCGCATCGACATCACTTCCCAGAAGCCGCACGCCCGGACTGCGCAAAAATACCTCGCACAGCTCGCCCCCTGATCCAACAAACGGGTCCCACACCACATCGCCCGGTGCCGCCGCAAGAACATGCGCAAGCGCCGCTGCCAGCGTCGGATGAGACGCCGCTGCCACCATCTTTTGCCGATACGCAAAGCGCGGATCGACAAGCTGCTTGGGTACAAGCTCCAGACAGAGTTTCCCCGCGCCTGTCTGCACCACGTCAAACTGCCACGGGCTGTCCGTCGGATCATTGATGAGCTGGGGCACCCGCGCAGCAATCTGTGCCGACAGATCGCGCAAGAGCGCCCGCCGCGGTCCCTGGTCGACTAGCTCCAACCGATAGCGAATCGGTAAAGCGGTCAGCGCCGACAAAAGCTGGATCACCTCCGGCTTGCCAAGCGCAGAAGCCAGCGCGTGCGAAAACCGAATGTCATCGAAATCCTGCACCGGCAAAGGCAGCGAAAAGCCCACATCGACAAACGTCCGCAGCTTCCACAGCTCTGAAAGCGGCCTAGACCAGCCAACCGTCACCCGACTCGGCTCCCCCAGCGTCTGCTGATCGACCACCGAATCGGGCACAAGCCCAAGCGTCGCAAGCTCAGAAACCAGAATCTGTGAAAGTCCGGCCCGCGCCCGCAGCGAAAGTGGCCACTTTTGTGGCAGCGCCACCGATGCCAAAATCCGCTCGGTCGCTGGGATCTGCTCGTGGCGCAGGCCAGTGCGCACAAGCCGCTGCTTGGCCTGCGCAAGCGCCATCGCCAGCACGGAACCCGGCTCTGCCTGGGTCGAATCCAAGAGCACAAGCGACGCGGCCCCACCGATTTTGCCCAGCGTTTCGACAAGCGCCCGCCGATCTGCCGACGATGTCCAGCTCGGCCACAGCCGCACAAGCTCGGCTTCCACAGCGGGCTGTTTGGACGCAAGCTTGCCGAGCGCCACCACCGCCGCACGCGCCGTTTTCCGATCCCCATCTGCAAGAAGCGACAGAAGCGGCGCCGGATCACTGCCGGTCTCGACCACAATCCGGCCCAAGATGGCCACCAGGTCAGGCCGCAGCTCTTTGGGGGCAGTTGGCAGGGCCTGCGCGATCGGCAAAAGCGCCGCTTTTCCCACCCGCAAAAGCGCCACCGTCACCGCGGCGGGCGTCGCACGGCCTCGGCACAAAAGGTCAATCACCGCGCCGACGTCACGCACGGCTGGGGTAAACGACGGCGACAATATCGATTGGGCAAGGGAGGTCGGCATGGGCGAAGGCTAGTACTTGCGAACACGGAACGAGGTGTAGCCCGACACCTGTACCACGAAGCCAAACTGAAAACGGATGATTCCGTCGGGGTCCGCCAGCGGCTCGGGCGGGTTGGAAAACGGCTGTGCCCGACGAAACGCGCTCATTGCTTCGTCGTCCAGAAACTCAACCCCCGACGGCTTGACCACGCTGACGTCTTTGACCCGGCCATCCAGCGACAGCTCGACTTTCAGCATCGTCACCCGATCTTTGCTGCCATAGATGTTGCCGCTCGGATCGTGGCGCGACAAAAGCTGATCGGGATGCCATTCCTCGCGCACTTGGCTCTTCATCCGGTTGAAAAACGCTGCAAACTTCCACTTCCGCGAGCTAAGCGACGTCGCGTCCCCGTCGTCCAGATCGCCCAGATAGTCCGGGGAACCGCTGCCCTGACCAAGCGCCCGCTGGAGCGACTCTTGCGACGGAGTCAGCCGCAGCGGCCCCATCCCCGGCAGCGTCTGCGCGCCCACTCGCTCGCTCGGTGACACCGCGCCTTGTCCGGCCTGATGCGCCAGCGTTCCGTCGGGACCAAGCGATCGCACGTCCGCCTTTTGTCCCGTCGGCCCCGGCAGTTTGTCGCCACTTGGACCCCGCAGCGCCAACAGCCCGTTTTTGGGCAGCTCGGCGCGCGGATCGCCCGGCGGCAGCTTGCTTGGCGGGGATGGCGGCACAAACGGGCTTGGCGGCGTCGGTGCAACCTTGGCCCCGGCTTTGTCACGGCCCACTGCTCCCTTGGTTTCGTGCAGCACCATCGCGTCGTATTCCGACAGAAACTTCGACTGATCGGGGCGCTGTTCGATCGCCGGCTGGGCGATGTCGACCACCTGGCCTTTGGGATCTTTTTCCTCGCGCTCTTTGGCAGCTTTGGTGTCGGCAGAACTTGGCTTGGGAGGCTTTTCGATCTCGTCGACCAGCGACTCCACCGAAAGTGGCTCGCTCTCGCCTTCGCGTTCTGGCAGCCCATCCACAATCAGCGGCAGCGGCTTGCTGATCGATGGTGACAACACGCCCGCCCACGCCAAATAGCCAAACGTCAGACCGTGGACACACAGCGCCATCGCTGCCGAAGCAGCAAAACGAAGCGCGCGCGACTTGCGGGACGGAACAGGCACGGGTTGCTTGGTGAAGATTAACTCACCACGCGATTTCTGCCCTGCTTCTTGCCACGCTGCACAATTTCCTGGGACTGGCGCAAAAGAGAAACGGTGTCGCCTTCGGGCGAAAGCGTCAACACGCCAACCGTCACCGTGACCGCTAACTGATCGCCTTCAAACGAAAAGCTCTCACTCGCTGCCGAGGCGCGGATCTCTTCGGCCCGCGCTTGGGCAGCTTGCTGATTCGATTCCGGCAGCAACAGCAAAAACTGGGAGCCTTCGTAGCGACACAAAAGTTCGTAGCGCTCGCATTTTTTGCGAATCCGCCGCGCCAGCTCCCTGATGACAAAATCGCCGGACAGGTGCCCGTAGTTGTCGTTGATCTGTTTGACGTGGTCGATATCAATCGCGAGCAGGGACAAAGGCCGTGACTGCTTGTGGGCCCGCGCCACCTCGCGATCCGCTGCTTCGACGAATGCCCGACGGCTCAGTGAATGCGTCAGGCCATCGCGCACCGCAATCTGGTACAGCTCGTCGGTCAGCAGCGACTCCAGGTTGTTTCCAGCCAGGTAGCGGAAGATCGCACTGCCGACTTTCAGAAGATCGCCCGAGGCCAGCTTGTGCTCGCGGATCGGCACATCATTTACGTAGCTGCCGTTGGTCGATTGCAGATCCTGCACCGTCCAACCGCCCTCGGTTTTCGACAGGCGCGCATGCCGCCGCGAAACCGAGTCCCGATCGACCTGAATGGTCGCATCGCTGCTACGACCGATGATGATCTCCTCACCATCGAGGATGAACCGACGACCAGTCTCGGGGGCCTCGAGCGCGCCTGCATACGTCAGAAGAAGCAGCGGACCCCGACCGACAGCGTCGGCGCGGTTCTTGCGAGACTTGTCTTGGTCCATGTAGAAAGCCCCTCGGATCGGACTTATTGCAAGGTCACGTTCATCTCGACCGACCGCTGCGGATCGACCGGCGTGCCAGGCGAATCATTATAGAACAGCTTGAAGACCAGTCGCTTGCTGCCAGCCGTCAGGTACGGCGCCGTGTCACCGACAATCGCCGAGTTCGGGATCTGCCACGGATTGTCCGCCGCCGGCACTTGGTTCACGCGGGCGACGAAGTTCACGCCGTTTATGTACGCGCGAACCTGTCCGCGACCGCACTCTTTGACATCCGAGCCGCTCAGCTTGAACGCAAAGCCTGCTTCACAACCCGCGCTGCTGTCGGTGCCCGAGATTTCAAACAGCACCTTGATCGGTTGACCCGCGGGCAGGACATCCCCTGGGTTTGGCGCCGTGATCCGAATCGCCGGAGAGTTGTCGGGCGGCGGCTCGCAGCCCGTCGAAAACATGGCCAGGGTGCCGAGCGCAAGGCAAGGCAGTGCAGAGCATAGGAAACGAGTCGTGGTCCTTGCGTTCATCGCAGTGTCCTTTCGGTGAAGAAACAAGAGCAAATGCTCTTAAGCAGGTAGGTTCAAACGTAAGCGAAGGCGCGGGGTCGCTTAGATACCACAGAGCGGGTCGTCGGCGTTCTTGCAGCGCTCGAGCTTGGCTTTGCGATCGCGTTCTTTCGAGGCCGCGCGCTGAGCTGCGGCGTCCGCTGCGGCGCGAGAGGCTGCCGCGGCTGCCTGCTTGGCTCGCTCGGCCAGCTCCATCCGTTCTTTCTCGCTCTTGGCCGCGTTGACTTGATCTTCGAGCTGCTTGGCTTCCGTCAGTCGATCGGTCAGCGCTTTTTGCAGACGGGCGGCTTCGTCGCGGTCCTTCTTGCGCTCGGCTTCGATGCGCGCAATGGCCTGGGCGATCGCCTCTTTTTTGGCCGCTTCCTGGGCGCGCTTGACGCTGACGACAACCACGATGCTGATCAGGATGAACACCGCCGACACAGCAGCGATCAGCTTGACCGGCAGTGGCTTCGCCTTGATGGCTTCGGCAGCAGCACGCAGGTTGGCTTCTTCGATGCGAGCCTCTGCCTCGATGCGAGCGCGACGCTCCGCTTCTTCCAGACGGATGCGATCTTCGCGCTCTTTGCGTTCCTTTTCTTCGCGCTCACGCCGTACAGCATCCTCGGCGGCCCGAATCTTCGCCTCTTCTTCTTCCTTGGCACGACGGATCGCATCTTCTTTGGCGCGACGCTCCGCCTCGATGGCAGCGAGACGGGTGTCCTCCTCTTCCTTCAGACGATCCTGGAGGGTGTTGGCGACTTCCTTGAGCGAAAACAGTAGCGAGTTCTCTTCACGGGCCATGGGAACTGCGTCTCCTTGTCAGGCTGGTTTCGGCTAAAAGCCGCCAGCTGCGGGCCTTTCTTCGACGGAAAATCTGCTTGACACTATACCACTTGAGGTTCCGACGCCGCCTTTGATTTTGCAGCTATGCGAATCCCCTGCACTTTTGCCGGATGTCGCAGCAGGCGGCTGCCCAAAAACCGTCGATTCCACCGCAAAAACGACCGCGAGTCGTGCAGCGCGAAGCGGCCACGAGCCTTGACCTGCGTGGTTGCCAAGGGTAGGACATGCCATGACTTTTTCGTCCTCCTCTTTAACCCTTTTCTCCCTCTGTGTCACGTTGGATGTTGCGTGGGGACTTGCGGTGCAGCCCGCCTCGGCGGCGACGCAAGCGGCACCCGCGCAGACCCCAGCGCAAGCACATGGACCGGGCGCAGGGGCCCCGTCTCCGCATCCCGGTGGACATGGCGCGGGCCCGGTGGCGGGTCCTGCCGTCATTGGTCCGATGGAAAAGCACCTGCGGAACCTGCGCCAGCTTACGTTCGGCGGCGAAAACGCCGAGGCCTACTTTTCCCAAGACGGCAAAAAGCTCAGCCTGCAAGCAACGACGGCGGCGGACCGCTGTGACCAAATCTATCAGCTTGATGTCCCGCAGCCCGGCGCGGCGGCGCCCAAACTTTTGCCGGTGAGCTTTGGCAAAGGTCGCCACACTTGCAGTTACTTTTTCCCCGACGCAAGCCGCATCATCTTTTCGTCGACGCGGCACCTGGGGGACGGTTGCCCTCCGGAGCCCGATCGCAGCAAAGGCTATGTCTGGCCGCTCTACAACTACCAGATTTATTCGTCGCTCCCCGACGGAAGTGATGTCAAGCGGCTATCAAACACCGCAAGCTACGACGCCGAATCGACCATCTGCAAAGATGGCAGCGTCATTTTCACTTCCGACCGCGACGGTGATCTTGAACTTTACCGCATGAATCTCGACGGCAGCGGGGTCAAGCGTTTGACCACCGCCCCAGGTTACGACGGCGGCGCCTTCTTTTCGGAAGACTGCAAGTCGATCGTCTGGCGGGCCGCCCGTCCGAAAAACGAAGCCGAAGCCAAGGAAATGAAGTCGCTCCTGGCCGAGCACTTGGTCCGCCCGACGCGCATGGAGCTGTGGGTCGCCGATGCCGATGGCAAAAATGCCCACCAAGTCACCGACCTGGGTGCCGCTTCGTTTGCACCGTATTTTTACCCGGCCAGCGTGGCCGGCGCGCCAAACCGCCGCATCATCTTTTCGTCCAACAATGGCGATCCGCGCGGACGAGAGTTTGACCTTTGGGCCATCAACGCCGACGGCTCGCAGCTTGAGCAGATCACCTTTGCACCCGACTTCGACGGTTTTCCGATCTTTTCGCCCGACGGCAAGACCCTGGCGTTTTCGTCGAACCGCGGTGGCAAGTCGCGCGGCGAAACCAACGTCTTTGTCGCCGATTGGGTGAAGTCTGAACCGCAGTCGACAAAGCCCGTGCCCGCCGACCAGGTTGGGCGCCGCATCGGCTGGCTCGCTGCCCCCGAGCGCGAAGGCCGTGGCGTCGGCACAAATGGCATCAAAGCCGCCGCGCAAGAGATCGCAAGCTGGATGCAAGCCGCAGGGCTTAAGCCGGCAGGGGAAAAAGACGGCGGCAAGCCTTCTTTTTTCCAGAACGTCGAAGTGGTGATCGGCGTCCGCGATGCCGGCTCGTCGTTCCGTTTGGAAGGCGCGGCACCACGCGCGCTCACCAGCACAGAAGCCACGGCGGCGGCGATGTCTTCAAATGGCGCTTTTGCCGGCAAGATCCGCTTTGCTGGCTACGGCATCAGCGCTCCAGAATCGCACTGGGACGACCTCCACGGCGTCGATGTCAAAGGCCAGGTTGCCCTGGTGCTGCGCGGCATTCCCGACGGCAAGATCCCATCGTCGGCAGCCCGCTCGTATTCGGATCTTCGCTACAAAGCGTGGAATCTGCGCGAACACGGTGCCAAGGCGGTGCTGTTTGTCGATCCCAAAAATGACAACCTACCCAAGCTGACTCTCGATGGGCCCGAAGGGGGTGCCGGCATCCCGGTGGCGTTTGTCAGCCGCGCCCTGGTTGCGCAGCTTCTGCCTTTGACCGCCACTGCGGCCAGCGTGCAGGCCAATCCGCATGCGCCGGCTCCGAAAGTCGAAGGCCCGCTGTCCCACCTGCTCTTGGCGACCGAAACCGCGCAGGCCGCGGCGATCACAGCGACGGCGGAACTTTCGGGCAAAGTGAACCTTGCGCGCGAGTCGCGGCAAGAGCGCAACGTCATCGGCTATCTGCCCGCCAGCCAGCCGCCTACCGGGGAGGTTCCGGCCCTGGTCCTTGGTGCTCACTACGACCATTTGGGCCACGGAGGCCGCACGTCGATGGCGCCGGGTCAAACCGCGGTGCATCCAGGCGCCGATGACAACGCCTCGGGCACCACGGCGCTCCTCGAAGCCGCGCGGCTGCTCGGGGAAAAAGACCGCAGCTTCGATGTCTACTTCGCCGCTTTTACCGGGGAAGAGCTGGGCTTGGTGGGGTCGAGCAAGTTCGTCTCCGCGTGGCCACCTGAGCTCAGCCGCGAGCGGGTCAAAGCGATGCTCAACTTCGACATGGTGGGCCGGCTCGGTGGATCGGCGGACGCGACGATTCCCACTGTCAATGTCCAGGGCAGCGACTCCGCCGCGGAATGGAAAGACCTGGTGATCCCGACCTGCCAGCAAGCCGGCCTGACCTGCAAGCTCGGCGGCGATGGATACGGACCCAGCGACATGACGCCGTTTTATGCCGCCGGAGTTCCCGTCCTGTTTTTCTTTACCGGCGCCCACCCGGACTACCACCGCCCAACCGATACCGCCGACAAGATCAACGCGCTCGGCATCCTGCACATCAGCCGCTTGGCGACTGAGATCGTCCGTGCGCTCGGCGAAAAACTGAAAACCCCCGGCGCCAGGCTCACCTATACCAAGCCCAAAGGACCGGCACCGCGCGCAGGTGACATGGGCGGCTACGGCGCGTACCTGGGCACGATCCCCGACTACACCGCGATGCAAGGCGCCCAAGGTGGCGTCAAGCTGTCGGGTGCCCGTCCCGGCAGCCCCGCTGACAAAGC
Source organism: Pseudomonadota bacterium (assembly GCA_035340095.1). Lineage (GTDB taxonomy): Bacteria > Myxococcota_A > Polyangia > Palsa-1104 > JAEUJZ01 > JAEUKA01. Next base: position 20,614 of record DAORGN010000035.1, read on the forward strand.
CGGTGTAACCGCCGGAGACATCCTGGTCCAGCTCGGAGACAGCAAGATTTCGACGCTGGAAGACATGACGTTTGCGCTTCGCAAATACAAGAGCGGCGAGACGGTTGACGTGGTGGTGCGCCGCGGTGGCGACCAGGTCATCAAGCTGCGGGCCACCCTCGGAACCCGCGGCCAATAGCTTCGCTTAGAAAACCAAACCCGTTTGCGATAAGGTCTTGTCCACTCATGAGCACGTCGAGCCCCAACGAAACTCCGTCTGTCGCTGGCGAGCGCCCCTCGCCGCTCAAAGTTCTTGAAGCCAAAGAGACCGAAGCCCTTGCTGCCGGTGGTGCGGCGCGGGTGAAACGCCAACATGAAAACGGCAAGCTGACCGCCCGCGAGCGCATCGAGCTGTTCTGTGACAAGGGCAGCTTCGTCGAGCTAGACAAGTTCGTCACCCATCGCTGCACCGACTTTGGCATGCAGGATCAGAAAGTGCTCGGGGACGGCGTCATCACCGGCTACGGCATGGCATCTGGCCGCCAGGTCTTTTTGTTCGCGCAAGACTTCACCGTGTTTGGCGGATCGCTGTCCGGTGCTTACGCGCAAAAAATCTGCAAGGTCATGGACCTGGCGATGCGGGTCGGAGCGCCAGTGGTCGGGCTCAATGACTCGGGCGGCGCGCGGATTCAAGAAGGCGTGGAATCGCTGGCTGGCTACGCCGAAATCTTTACCCGCAACGTGCTCGCGTCGGGTGTGGTGCCGCAGCTTTCGCTCATCCTGGGACCGTGTGCCGGCGGCGCGGTCTATTCCCCGGCGATGACCGATTTTGTCGCGATGGTCGACAAGACCAGCTACATGTTCATCACCGGCCCGGACGTCGTCAAAGCTGTCACCCACGAAGAAATCAGCAAAGAAGAGCTGGGCGGTTCGCGCACCCACGCATCACGGTCGGGCGTCGCACACCTGCGCTGTCCCGATGAAAAGACCGCGCTTTTGACGATGCGCGATCTTTTGTCGTATCTGCCGCAGAACAACGCCGAAGACCCGCCGGTTGTGGCCACAAACGACCCGGCGGATCGTGAAGACGCGGCGCTCGATAGCTTGGTGCCGCTCGAAGCCACCCGCGCCTATGACATCAAAGAGCTGATCCGTCGCATCGTCGATGGCGGACGCTTTCTCGAAATCCAGGCCGAGCTGGCACAAAACATCGTCATCGGCTTTGCCCGCATGGATGGGCGCTCGGTCGGGATTGTCGCCAACCAGCCGGCGGTGTTGGCCGGTGTGCTCGACATTGCGGCGTCGGTCAAAGCGGCTCGTTTTGTGCGGTTCTGCGACTGCTTTAACATCCCGCTGATTACGCTGGTCGACGTACCGGGCTTTATGCCGGGCAAAGACCAGGAATACGGCGGCATCATCCGGCACGGCGCCAAGCTGCTGTATGCGTTCGTCGAAGCGACGGTTCCCAAGGTGACACTGATTACCCGCAAAGCCTACGGCGGCGCTTACGACGTCATGGCGTCCAAGCATGTGCGGGCCGACATAAACTTCGCCTATCCGACGGCAGAAATCGCGGTCATGGGCCCCGAGGGCGCGGTCAACATCATCTATCGCGACGAGCTGGCCCAGTCCAAAGACCCAGAAGCGACGCGCGCAGCCCTTGTGCGCGAATATCGCGACAAGTTTGCCAATCCGTATGCGGCGGCTTCACTCGGATACGTCGACGAAGTGATTCGGCCTCGGCAGACGCGCGCCAAGATCATCTCGGCGCTCCACATGCTGCGCAACAAGCGCCAGCAGAACCCGCCCAAAAAGCACGGCAACATCCCGCTGTAGCCCAAGCCGACCCGCGGCAGACTTACGGCGATTCAAAGGCGGTCGGCAGCGGCAGCGGACGGCTCAGGTAGTCGACGAGCAGCCGACTGACTTCATCGGGCTGTTCAAGCTGCACAAAGTGGCCCGCCGGCAGATACGCAACCTGTAGCCGCGGCACCATCTGCGAAAGTCCTTCCGTCAGCTCCTTGCCAAGTGCGGCGTCCCGTTCCCCCCAGATAAGCAGCGTCTCAGCTTCCACGGGTGAAACCCGCCGCTTGAGCAAAAACGGATTTTCTCTGACGACGGCGCGGTAATAGTTGATGGTCGACGTCAGTGCAAAAGGCCGCGACAGCGCTTCTTTGTACACGGCAAAGTCGGCGTCGCTGATTCGCTTGCGCAGCGCCTGGGTGTGCGAAAAAATTTTGCGCACAAACGCAAAGTCGTCGCGCCGCAGCAGCCACTCGGGCAGGTGCGGGAGCTGGAAAAACAGCATGTACCAGCTCCGCCGCAGCTGCCGAAACGTAAGCTGGTCCAGAAACAGCGCCGGGTGCGGGGCGTTCAGAATCGCCAGCCGCCGCACGACATGCTTGGTCTTTGCAAACGAAGCGGTCAGCCAAGCAATCGCGCCGCCCCAGTCATGACCGACGACATCCAGCCGCTTATAGCCCAGCGCATTGCTGATCGCGACGACATCTTGCGCAAGCTGGGCCGGCGAATAGTCCTTCACGCGGGCCGGCTTGTCCGATTCACCATAGCCCCGCAGATCCGGGGCCATCGCCCGAAAACCCGCCGCCGCAAGCGCCGCAAGCTGATGACGCCACGAATACCAGCACTCGGGAAAGCCGTGCAAAAGCAGCACCGGTGGCCCATCTTCACTGCCACACTCGGCGACGTGGAAGCGCAGTCCCCCGGCGGTGATGATCTGGTGGCGAAAAGCCGACGCTGCGGCCTCGCTCACTTGTCGCTCCGGGCTTGTTTTGCCATCTCGACCAAGCTGCGCGCGACTTGCACGACGCCTTTGGCCCGCTCGGAAAACCCGTTTCCATAAAACAGCCGCACGGCGCCCTCCAGCATCGGGAAAGTCGCCGCCCGGATCGGATACAGCGACATCGGCAGGTGGATCGGCAGCTTGTCCGTCACGACGGTCTTTACGTGGCAGCAAGCCCGCAGACCTTCCCGCCCGTTGATGCGCCCAAAACCCGAAATGCGCGTCCCGCCAAACGGCGCCGCCTGCACCATGTAGGCGATGCCGTAGTCATTTACGACCGTCATCCCCGCCGAGATGCCCTTGGCGATGCGCTCCGCGCGCCGACGGTTCTTGGTAAACACCGACGAACCGAGTCCATAGCTTGTGTCGTTGGCGAGCCGAACCGCTTCTTCTTCATCGCGGACCCGGATGATGGTCATCACCGGCCCAAATGTTTCTTTTTGCACCAGATCCATCGTGTGGTTGCAGTCCACCACCACCGTCGGTTCGAAGAACTGTCCCGAAAGCCCGCTGGCCCGCCGTCCCCCACACAGCACACGAGCGCCCTTGCCCACCGCGTCGGCGACTTGCCGTTCGATGATGTCTAGCTGGCGCGGCATCGTCAGCGCCCCCAGGTCAAACCGGCCCCCCGGATCTTGCGATGGTGGACCTTGCCGCAGTGCCCGCACGCGCCGCACCACTTCGTCGACAAATCGATCGTAGATGCCATCAAAGACGTACAGCCGCTCCGCCGCGACACACATCTGGCCGCAGGCGGTAAACACCCCGAGCATCGCCGCACCCACCGCCTGATCCAGATCCGCATCGTCGCAGATGATCATCGGATCTTTGCCGCCCAGCTCCAGCACCACCGGGGTCAGCGTCTCGGACGCCGACGACATCACCTTGCGGCCATTTTCCGGCGAGCCGGTAAAGAAAATCTTTTCGACCCCCGAATTGACCAGCGCCCGCCCGGTTTCCCCGTCCCCCGTGATCACCTGCACCAGATCCGGGCTATAGCCCGCTTTGGTCAGCACTTCGTCGAAAATGGCCTGAAAGTCGGCAGCCGACCACGCGGTCCACTCCGATGTCTTGGCGATGACCGCATTGCCCGCAAACAGCGCCGGAACTGTCGGACAGAAAATGTTGTGGAAGGGAAAGTTCCACGGACAAATCACCCCGACGACGCCGAGCGGGTGATATTCGACCCGCGCCGCTTTGTGCATCAAAAGCCCCGACGGACGCGAATCCGTTTTTAGATCCGCCTCGCCGTGCTCCAGCAGGTAGTTGATCTTTTCGCAGACGGGGAAGATTTCACCCATCGCCGCATCGGCCATGGTCTTGCCCGAATCGACCGAGCAGAGCCGGCAGATGTCCGCTTGGTGCGCGACGATGTGATCGAGGAGCATCCGCAGCACACGGCGGCGCTCAGCAAACGTCGTCTGGCCCCAGGCAATCTGGGCTTGGCGTGCCCGCTCGACCCGCGCTTTGACATCCGCAGGGGATAGCGACGGCACCTCGCCGAGTTTCTCTAGCGTCGCTGGGTTTTGGCATTCGATTGTGGCCAGGGGCAAAGTCCACTTTTGGACTTCATCGGTTTGCTTGGCAAGCATCGCGGCTCCTCGGGAAAACGTTCGCACGCCTTATGCCAAAAAGCCGGCAACATGGGGTAGCAAAAAGCGCGATCCGCCGCCCGACCCGCCACAGTCGCAACATGTCCCCGCAAAAGGACTACGGCTGCGACGCCAAAACGGCCTGTCCGAACGCCTCGCCCTGGCCAACGCTTGCCCGCCGGGGCTGTGGCTGGTCGCCGGACTGGGGAACGCCGGGCTCGATGACCAAATTGGCATCGTGGGCCGCGCCGCGACCGGGCTCTACCACCACGTCGAGCTGGTAGCGAACAAAGCCAGGCTTTACCACTTCGATCCGGTGCTCGCCAGCAAACGTCGTCACCGTCAGCGGAGTCTGCCCAAGCCGCATGCCATTGAGGCGCACCGTCGCCCCCGGTGGCATCGACGTGATCTCCAGAAGTCCGGTTTTGCGCATGTGGGCTTTGTGGACAAGTTCCCCGGTCAGCGTCACAAGCCGCGCCGCAAGCTGATCACCATCACACGACACGCAGGTCGTTTCGACCGCCGAAGCAAAGTCGGCCATCGCCGCATCGTAAATCTGCCCGCTCACTTGATAGTCGTCGCCATCCCGCACGATGCGCAGCGAAAAAAGCTGCCGCAGCTCGGATTTCTGACACAGCTCGGCTTGGCACTCACTGTCGCTGCAGCGGTCGAGCTGGGGCCAGCGATCGCCCGGCTGCGCGGTTGACACATCGATGGGATCGGCGGTGACTTTTTTGCCGCGCAGGCCGCGCAGAACGTGATGCAAAAGCCGTCCCCGCGACGCTTCGTCTTGGGATGGTGCCGACAGAAGCAGCATCACCTGAGGCTTGCCCCCCGACTTGCCCGCCGAATCATGCGAAGCTGACCCATGCGAGCCAGCACGTCCAGCCCCTGGGCCAAAAAGCACTGCCGAAAGCAGCGCACCTAGCAAGATCCCCCCGCGTCGCATCATGTGCAGCCCGGCTCCCTTATGACCTGCTTCTGGCGGGCGCGCAGCTCGATGGTCTGTGCTGGACTGCCCTTGATCTGTAGCTCGTGCGTTCCGGGCCCCAGCCAGCGCTCTTCAGGAACGCAGCGGCCCTTCTTGTTGTGAATAATCGTCAAAAGCGCGAGCTTGTTTTGCACCCGGCCCGTCGCCTCGGACAGCTCTTTGCGCTGTGACTTGCTGAGCCCGCGCTGTGACTTGAGCTTCTGGTATTCGCTCATCGCCTGCTCGTAGCGCGCGTCCCCTTCGAAGCTGCGCCCGAGGTAAAAACCCAGCTCCCACGAAAACTTGGCGCACGCTTTCTGGGCTTCACGCCCGCACAGCGCATTGGCCTGCTGAAGCCGCGCGCGCGCTTTGTCGTAGCTGCCATCTTTGAACGCGCTCGCCCCGGCATGCACCAGCTTTTCGATCGCCTCTAGCTGCGCTGGCTTGTCTTCGACCGCATCGGGTTTTTGCACAGCCTGCGTGGCGGCTGCGTCCGGCTGGGCAGCGCCCGCATCGGGTCTGGCTGCCGCGTCGGTCGGTTCAGGCGGTTTTTCCGCCGCCGCCTTCTGCTGCTGATACACCGCGGTCGCTTTGGCCCGCACCTCGGGGTCACGGTCACGCATCAGCGTGCGCAAAAGCGGCCTTGATTCGCCTTCGGTAAGCCGCGCCACTTCCGCCACTGCCGCCAGCCGAACCTGCTTGTCCGGATCGCGCGCCGCTCGTTCCAGCAGCAGCGCCGCCGTCGCCGAGTCTTGTTCCACCGCCGCCTGCACCGCTGCGGCGCGAACTGCCGGCTCGCTGCTATCCAAAAGCTCGGTGGCCTTTTTGGGCGCTTCGGCCTGGACATTGAGCCGTCGCAAAAGCGCATACGCCAAGATCCCCTCGGGAGAGTCGGGATTGTCGGCCAACGTCTGCCGAAGCACCGGGATCGCCCGCTTGTCGTTTAGCTCGGCCAGCCGCCGCGCCGCCAAAAATCGGTTCTGATCCTCCGGGTCTTCCAGCGCTGCCGAAAGCGTCGCCGCATCCTTGTCCAGCGATTCGATGACCTGGCGTCGCGCATCCCCATCCCCCGATCGCAACACCCCCAGCACTTCGGTTCGCTGGCTTTCATCACCCAGCTTCAGCAGTGTCGTTCGCGCCAGTGCCTGCTCACGCCCGCTTGGACCCGTCACCACTTTGCCAAGCCAGCCCTTCACTTCCCCAAGGACATCCTTCTGCCCTTGTGCAATCAGGCGACGGCCCGCTTCCCCCAACGCGCGGATGACTTCCTCACGCACCGACGCATCTTTGTCTTCCAGGCCGCTCACCAGTGCGGTCAGCGCAGCGCGATCACGCACTTTGGCCAGCGCGCGCACAGCCCCACGGCGCGTCGCCAGATCCGTGCTGTCGCGCAAAACCCGCGTCAGCGTACCGACCTGTTTGCCGGTGCCGACTTCACCCAGGATGGCGAGTGCTTCCTCCGGCAAGAGTCCTCCGCCACCTTGCAGCGCCCGCTCGGCCAAGCTGATGTCCTGCATCGCCAAGACCTGCGGGTCCGCCCCCGTCAGCCGAATGATCGCCGTTGCTGCCGCTTGCTGAAGCGGCGGCTCGGTCGGAATGATTCGCGCCTGCAAAAGCTCGATGTCGGGACGCTGACCGCTATAGCCAAGCCCTGTGACCGCCAGCACCTGCATGCTCGCCGTCGCCGCGGGCGCGTTGAGCACATTGCGAAACAGTGCCGGATCCACCGATTCTTCCAGCTGCGCAAGCAGCACCGCGGCGATAAGTCCATCGAGCCCCGGCTTTTTGCTCTGCTCGCGCAGGTACTGTTTCCCCGACGGCTCGCTGAGCTTGGCCAGCGACATCGCAACTTGCCGCTGCTGGTCGACATTGCCGCTGCCGCCAAGCCGAAGCCGAAGTCGTGACCGCGCATTTTGGTCGCCGGCCCGCGAAAGCAGCGGCAACACCTCCAGCTGACCGGTTTCCGACAAAAGACCTTGCGCCACCGCCTGGGTCAGCAGCTTGCGCGCGTCCGCATCGCCGGTCCCACACAGGTACAGCGTCGCCCGCAGCTTGGCTTGTTGATCGCCCTTGCTGGCCATCGTCTTTTTCAGCGCCTGCCGGCCCCGCACGTCGCCGAGCAGATCCAGCGCTTCCGCCGCCGCAGTTTGCAAAAGTGGCGCAACCCCGTCCGCCCCCAAAAGCGGTGCCAGTTGTGCCGATGCCTCACGTCGCCCAAGCTGACCCAAAATCTCGGCGGCCTTGACCTGCACCCGCAGCTCGCCATCTTTTAGCAGCGGCGACAGCACCGGCAAAAGCGTCCCATCGCGCGTTTCCGCAAGACCGCTGAGCGCCCCCACCCGCAGCTCCACCGCTTTGGCGGCCAGGTCGTTTTTTAGAACCTCGACCGCTCGCTGTCGTGCTTCGAGAAGCCGCGTCGTGGCTGCCAGGCTTTCATCATGCGCGGCCTGCTTCTGACGCTTGTAAATCACCCAGCCGACCAGCGTGCTCGCCCCCACCACCAGCAGCGTTCCCCAAATCGTCGCCATCAGCGCCCACAGCGGCCAGCCCTTCTTGACCACTTGGATCTGAACTTGCGACTGCCGCCCGGTCGGCGACAGCACATCGATCTCCGCTTGGAGCGCTTCCTCCAGCGCCTTCATGGATGGAAAACGCGCCGCTGGTTCTTTCGCCAGCGTCCGCATCACCACCCGTTCCAGCGATTCGGGGATCTTCAGGTTCGCCGCCCGCGCGCCCATCGGCGGCACCGGGGCAGACGCCTGCGCGAACATCACGGTCAGAAAGCTGGCGTCGTCAAACGGCACGACGCCCGTCAGCATTTCGTACATGATGCAGCCGAGCGCGTACTGGTCCGTGCGCGGGTCCAGCTCGAAGCCCTGCGTCTGCTCGGGCGACATGTACTGCGGCGTCCCCAGCACCATGCCGGGCATCGTGTGCCGCTCTTTCATCGCGCGCTGTGCCTCGGCACCCAGCTTTTCTGCCGACAGCATGTCCAGATCGACCTGCACTGCCGTCGCGCGGTTTGTTGCGATGCCAAAGTCGACAATCTTTACAAAGTCTTTTTGCCCATCCTGGTCGACGAGAAAAATGTTATCCGGCTTGAGATCGCGATGGATGATCCCCTTGTCGTGGACGGCCTGGAGTCCGCGGGCGATTTGCACCGCGATCCGGCACATCCGCAGCGGCTCCAGCGGGCCTTGGCTTATCACCTTGCTCAGCACCGGGCCGCGCAGAAACTCCATCGCCAGGAATGAGCGGTCATCCGGCAGCACGCCGAAGTCCGACACCACCACGGTGTTGGGGTGCTTGACCTTGCTCGCCAGCTGGGCTTCCTGAAGAAACCGGTACTGCGCGTCCTGATCTTGCGGTTTTAGCAAGACCTTGATCGCGACTTCCGCATCGAGAAGGACGTGGCGAGCGCGGTACACCACACCCATGCCACCGGCAGAAAGCCGCTCCAGGATGTCAAAGCGTCCGTCGATGACCGTACCGATGAGATCATCGTTGGAAGAATGCGTGGTATCCGGCGCACTCGGCGGCGGCACACTCGGGCTGGAGACTGGCTTTACCTCGTCCTGACTGCCACAGGTGTGTTTTTCCTCTTCGGGATATAGCTCTCCGCAGCGCTCGCAGCGACGTGCTTGAGCGGTGTTGTGCACGCTCATCGGACGCCTTCCCCTGGGCGCGCACCGCAGACGCCACATGCACCGTCCCCCTGACGGCGCGACGTGTAGGCAAAGTTCATGACGCTAGGCCATTTTACACGAGAACCGGGCGCTGTGGGGTTCGGAATTTCGCAGGATTAGCGACACATTCCGTCGCAAAGATTGGCGGTCCACTTGCGTCTCCACACAAAAACCGCGTGACAATCGGGTAGCATGTAGGGGCCGTGGGCACCGACGAGTCACTCGATAAAACCGCACAACCGGATGAAGGGCCGGACGCGACGCTGGGTCCGGATGACCAGCCTGTCCCGACGCTGCGCCTTTTGTATAGCCGCAGCATCGGCATCCTGACCCCCCAGCGTGCCAAGCTGCGCAGTGAACCGAGCGCCTGGCGGATTGACAGCCGCGAGCTACGAATTGGCCGCGGTGCGCCCCCATCCGAGGTCTGTCTCGCCGACGATTCGCAGCTATCGCGTCTGCATGCCAGCGTCAAAGCCAGCGGCTTACAGGTGGTACTCCGCGACCTCGGCAGCTCCAATGGCTGTTTCGTCGGGGGAACTCGCACAAAAGAAGCCGTTCTCCAAGATGGCGACATCATCCGCTGTGGCGGCTCGCTGTTTATTTTCCGCTGCGAACCGACCAAAGTTCCCGATGCCAAGATCGATTCACTGATCGGTCAGAGCCTTCTGAGCCGTCGGCTGCGACATGAGATCGCCCTGTTTGCGCCGACCCAGTGCACCGTGCTTTTGCTGGGCGAAAGTGGCACCGGCAAAGAAGTCACCGCGCGGGCGCTGCACACGCTGTCAGGCGTCGCGGGGCCACTTATCGCGGTCAACTGCGCCGCGATTCCCGAAACGCTGGCCGAAAGTCAGCTCTTTGGCCACGTCGCTGGCGCGTTCACCGGGGCCAAAGCCCACGCCGGTTACTTTCGCGCGGCCCATCACGGCACCCTGTTTCTCGATGAAGTCGGGGAACTTCCGGCCTCGCTTCAGCCCAAGCTTCTGCGTGCGCTGGAAGAAGGGGTCATCACTCCAGTCGGAAGCGTCGAGCCCCAGCCCTGCAAAGTCCGACTGATAGCAGCCACCAACCGCCACCTGCAAAGCGAGGTTGCAGACGGAAAGCTTCGCGGTGATCTGTACGCCCGTTTGGTGGAAATCGTGTTGCGCCTGCCACCGCTGCGGGCCCGGCGGGAAGAAATCCTGCTT
>DAORGN010000036.1:0-30241 GCA_035340095.1 Pseudomonadota bacterium
GCAGCCGGTGCCCACGTCGTCGATTTTCGGCCCGTCGCGCCCACGGAATTGCTCTATCTGTGGATGGCAGTGATCAGCAGCGACGCGGCGGCGACGTTACAAAAACAGCTTGAGGGTGAAGCGGTCTGTAAGCAGCTTCAGCCGACGCTGCAAGCCGCCAAACTGCCCGATGCGCTCAAGCCACTGGTCGCGCGGCTGCTTGCGGTCAAAGGCGACGAGCGGCTGGCGAAACTTTTGCGCTCGCTCGGGCGCAAGCCAGTGGAAGAGCTGTGGCGTCTGACCGCGCAGCGCACCCAGATGCGACGCAGCGAGCTGGACGCCTGGAACGAAGCCAACATCGACGCGGTGATCTGCCCGCCCCATGTGCTGCCGGCCATGCCGCTCGGTTCATCTGGGGATCTGACGCTGACGCTGTCTTACATGTTCCGCTATGTGATGCTGAACTTTGTCGCCGGAGTCGTGCCGGTCACGCGCGTCGCCGAAAACGAAACCACTTGGCAAGGCCCGCCGCCTCGCGATGGCGTTGCCAAGCGCTGCGCTGAAGTGGTCCGCGGCAGCGCCGGACTGCCCATCGGCGTGCAGGTCGTCTCCCGTCCCTATCGCGAAGATGTCGCACTCGCGGTAATGGCCGCCATCGAAGCGGCGGCAGTTCACGATCCAAGCTTCCCCAAAACCCCCATCGACCCCGCGTAATCGCTTGGGCCTGGCCGTGCTATAAACCGCGGCCATGCAAGCCGAGTCTTACGACGCCACCCAGACCAAAGTCGACGCCGCCCTCGCGGCAGCCGAAAAACGTCACGCCAAAAATCCTGAACGCGCCGAGCTTATCGCCCGCGCCCGCCGCTTCAAAGCAAGCTGGATCGAGCTGGCCGAAGCCCTTGCGAGCTGTCAAAAACGCCAGCTTTACACCGAGTGGGGCTTTGTGTCCTTCGAGGAGTACTATCGCAAAGAACTCCACTTGAAGACCGCCACGGTCAACAAGCTGGTCGGTTCGTATGCATTTTTGCGTCGCGCAGCGCCCGAAGTGCTGGAACGCGATGGACTCAGCCAGCCCATCCCAAGCATTCAGAGCATCGAGTTTCTGCGCCGCGCCGAAGAGGCGGTCGAAAGTGGCCAAGCGCCCACCGATCTGCTGTCCGAAGTGCGCCGCGCCGTGCTCGATGACAGCCTGACGCTCGGCAAGCTGAACAAGCAGTTCAAAGAGACGCTGTTCCCATCGGACGCCGATGTCGAGCAAAAGAAACGGCGCAAGGAAGCGCGCCGGCTGGTGCAAAAGCTGGTCGATATGCTGGATCTGCTGCGCGACAGCCTGCCCGATTCGGTGATTGCCCAGACCGAACAAGCGCTGCGCGAGCTGGCCGACATGCTGCCGCCAGAGGAAGCGGGAGACGAAGCGGCTGCGGATGCAAAACCAGAAGAAGAAGCGGCGCTTCAGTAACCAAGCAAAACAAAGGCCGGTGGTTGCCCTTGGATCACCGACCGCGGGCCGCCAGATTACTGCCGCGACAGCTTGTACGAAATGCCTTCGGCTTCGCCGCCCACGCTCTCGATCACGAATTCATAAAGTCGTGGTTTTCCAAAACCCGGTCCAAAGCTGCGCAAATCTCCCACAATCTGGCCCGGCTTCCCTGCTGTCGCTTCGGCATAGATGAAGCCGCGCTTCAGTCCGGTCAGCGTGCTCGGATCCGGGATCGACTTGGCCAGATACGCCCGCACGGTGCCCTTCTGCACCTCTAGATCGAGCGTCGTATTGCCGCCGCTTATCTGCGCAACGCCGGGAATGTTGCCAACTTCCAGCACACCGTCCAGCTTCTCGATGGTTCCGGTGACCGAGTAGGCCGCGTTGGTGACTCGTCCGCCACGGGTGCCACGAACTTTGACACCTGTGGGCTTGGGTAGCTCGTCGACCCAATTTGGCGGAGTGGCGACCTGCGATGCGGTCTTGGGCTTGCTATCCGCCGGTGGGGCCGGGGGAGCCAAGTCCGATTGCACGCTCCAGCGCTTCGGCGCATCTGCCGGCAGCGACTTCAGCGGGTTGCCCGATAGCACCAGCTTTTCCAGCGCGGGCAGCGCGACCAAAGACGACACATCGTCGATCTGATTTCCGGTCAGATCCAGGTTGGTGAGCGCCGGCACATCATGCAGCTCCGTCACCTGTCCAAGCTTGCAGCGACCCAGGTTCAGGGTCCGCAGGGACTTGAGCCCGCTTATCGGCTGAAGCGACGCGATCGGGTTGCCATCGAGCCACAAGGTCCGGAGCGCCGTCAGTTTGGCTATCGGTTCGATTTGTTTGAGCGACGCATCGGCGATCCGCAGCTCGACCACATGGCCGTCTTGAATGGCCACCGCTTTGGGGTTGTAAGACAGCACACCCGGCCCGACCGGTCGGAGCTGAGCCACCGCAATCCCAGCCGCCGATGCAAGCGCATCGAGCGCCTGTCGCTCATCGGCGGGCAGCTTCCCAAGCTCTTCATCAATGGAGAGAGGTTTGCGCGTTGCCACCCAAATCACCAAGGCGACGAGAAGAACCCCGACGGAAATCGCGACATTTCTCATGGCTTGTAGTCTATCATTGGAACGGGGCGATGCGGAGAGACGCTGTCTCGGTCCGCGCGGCTTTGGCCGGTGTGGGCCAAGGTAGACCGCTGTCGACAGCGACACGCGCGGCGCGTCTGTCAGGCAACTTGGCGCGTCGCGTGCCGAAAATTTGGTCACAGAAGTTAGTTGGGGGATCGACGTGAGCGACTTTGAGCAGGCACAAACGCCTTCTTCCACCGGTTCGGGGTACAACCACTACGGAATCTCCGGCGAGCAAAAGAACGAAAGCGGCTCGTATCAGAACTGGACGGGCTGGGGCTCAGGCGTCGGCAATCGCAAAGACGACACCCCGCAGCCAGACGAAAAAGACGCGAACGCACCGCACAGCGTCAAAAACTCCAAAATGGGCGCGCCCAGCATCGACATGGTCGATCTGGACGGACTGCGGCCCGAGGGAGTCGACCCATATGACACAAATGGTGTCTACCGCGAGTCGCTCTCAGGCGTAAAGCCGTGGGAAAACAAGTGGGGCGAAGGCAAGCGCGACCAAGAAGGAAAGCTGAGCGCCGAGCTGTGGAGCGGCAGCACCGTCGCCGGCGTCCGTGAACAGACCGGCATTCGAGGCCGCGCCAAGACGGAAGGCAAGTACGGCACAGCGCTCGCGCAAGGGGACGCATACGCCGTTGCAGAAGCCGGTGCGGACGCCAAAGCCAAGCTAGGCACCGATGGTTTCGAAGCCAGCACGCATGCCAGCACCCGCGCCGGCGTCGGCGTAAATGGCGATGCGTCTTTGACCAGCAAGGATGGCCGACTGGCATCGATGCAAGGCATCGTGGACGACGAGCTCAACATGGGCGTCGGTGTCCATGGCGATGCGTTCGTCGGTGGCAAGCTCGGTGCGGGCGCGAAAATTGGCCTGGGCCCCGAGTTCATCGGTGCTGAAGCCAAAGTCGGCGGCATGCTCGGTGCGGAAGCCAATGCTGATATCCACGGCAACCTCGGCCCCCTCAAAGGCAAGGCGGGCGTTTCGGGTATCGCCGGCATTGGCTTTGAGGCATCGGGCGGTATCTCGATCGAAGACTGGAAGCTGCACATCGGCGGCAAGATCGGCGCCGCACTGGGCCTCGGTGGCTCGGTGTCGGTGGACGCGACGCTGGATCTGAAGCAGACCGCCCAGCTCGCGCAGTGGGCCGGCAAGCAAATCTGCAACGGTGTCCAGTGGGCAGGACAAAAAGTCCACGACGGACTCGATCGCGATGGCGATGGCAAGTTGACGCTCAATGATGCGGCCAAGGGCGTCGGTGAGCTGGCCCAAGGCGGCGCCAACCTGATCGACAAAGGCTGGGACGGCGCCCAGAAGCTGCTCGACGGCGACAAGGACGGCAAGTTCAGCTTCAACGATGTCAAAATCCGCGCCGACCAGGCCAAGGACTGGCTCGCAAGCAAAGGCAGCCAAGCGCTCGGTTGGGCAGGCGATCAGGTAAACGCCGCCGGCAAGGCCCTGCACAACATGGCCGACCGCGATGGCGACGGCAAGATCGGTGTCGGTGACCTTGTCGCCGGTGCAGCCCAAGCCAAAGAGTTTGCCAAAGAAAAAATTGGCCAAGCAGGTCAGGCACTTGGCAATGCCAAGGACTGGGCGGTCGACAAAGCGAAACAGGCCGGTACGTGGCTCAAGAAGAAGGCCGATCTGGACGGCGACGGCAAGGTGGGAATCGGCGACGTGTTCACCGGCATCGGCGAGGTGAAAAACTTCGCGGGTGAAAAGATCCAGCAGATCGGCGGTGCGATTGGTGCCGCCAAAGACTGGGCCGTGGACAAGGCGGGCGACGCCAAAGACTGGCTGCTCGAAAAGGCGGCCAATGCGGGCAGCGCGATCAAAAACGCTGCCGACCGCGATGGCGATGGCAAAGTCGGGTTCAGTGACCTTGTCACTGGACTTGGCCAAGCCAAAGAGTTTGTGGGCGAAAAAGCAGGCGCGGCAGGCAAAGCCATTGGCAATGCGCTCGGCGCGGCAAAAGACTGGGCAGGCGACAAGCTCCACTCGGCCAAAGACGCCATCCACAACGCCGCTGATCGCGATGGCGATGGCAAGGTCGATTGGCACGATGCGGTGGCTGGCGCAGGTCAGCTCAAGAACTGGGCAGGCGACAAGCTCAGCTCGGCGGGCAAGACCATTGGCAACGCCGTTGGTGCCGCAAAAGACTGGGCCAGCGACAAGCTTCACGCGGCCAAAGACACCATTCACAACGCCGCTGATCGCGATGGCGATGGCAAGGTCGATTGGCACGATGCGGTGGCTGGTGCCGGTCAGCTCAAGAACTGGGCGGGCGACAAGGTAAGCGCTGCCGGCAAGACCATTGGCAACGCTGTCGGCGCCGCAAAAGACTGGGCGGGTGACAAGGTGGCGTCAGCCAAAAAGGCAGTCACCCAAGCCGCCGACCGCGATGGCGACGGCAAGATCGGCTGGGGCGACGTCAAAGCGGGCGCAAGCCAAGCCAAAGAGTGGGCGGGCGACAAAATCAGCTCTGCCGGCAAAGCGATCGGGGCCGCCAAAGACTGGGTGGGCAACAAAGCCTCCGCGGCCTGGGACGGAGCCAAGAGCGCCGGCAGTACGCTCGTCAGCGGCGTCTCTGGTGCAGCCAAGACCGTCGGCGGTACGCTCAAGAAAGCCAAAGACTTCTTCGGCGGCTGGTAACTTCCGCTTCGCCGTGGCTCGCCGGGCCCATCCGGCGGGCCCGCTTCAAAAATCCCCTCGAAACAGCTTAACGGGACGGCGGCATCAGCCGGAACTTGATCCCTTTGGCCTCGCCCCCGATGCTCTCAAAGATGACGTGATAGCTCTGGGACACGCCGTAGTTGCCCGGTCCACCGCTGGTCAGCGATCCGGACACTCTGCCAGGCTTGCCAGGGCTGGCATCACAGAACGCATAGCCGTGGCGACGCTTGAACGTGCTGCCCGGAATGCGTAGTGCCTTTTCGATGTAGCCGCGGACCTGACCACTTTCGACTTCGACTTCCAAGGCCGCGTCGGTGCCGTTGATGTTGCTGTCACCAGGAATCCCGTCGATGACGACCGTTCCTTGCAGCACGCTGATGTCACCTTTTACCGACCACTCGGCATTGGTCACGACGCCGGTCACTCGACCTGGCTTGGCGGTGCCGCTGGTCTTTGGTGCTTTGTCTTTTTCGATCCAGTTGTCGGGCTTTTCCAAAGCAGGCTCCGATTTTTGTGCCGCTGCAGCGTCTGTCATGTCCGACTTGACCTTCCAGCGGGACGGCGCGCTGCTTGGCAAACGCTGAATCGGATTTCCCGAAAGCGTAAGCTGTTCAAGTGCCGGCAGCCCCACGAGCGCCGATACATCCTCGATCTGATTCCCGCTCAAATCCAGGCTCGTCAGCGCGGGCAGGTCGACCAGATCGGTGACACTGCGAAGCTGACAGCGGCTCAAGTTCAGGATCTTTAGCGACTTGAGTCCCGACAGCGGTCGCAGCGTTTCGAGCTTGGCGCCATCGAGCCACAACGTGCGCAGCGCGGGCAGCTTGGCCACGTCATCCGCTTTGGTAAGTGGCGTGTCCGCTAGTCGCAGCTCCACCACATGGCCGCTCTGAATCGCAACGGCCTTCGGATTGTAGGTCAGCACGCCCGGCGCGACGGCCCGAAGCTGAGCCGGCGACAGCCCAGCCGCCGAAACCAGCGCGGTCAGGGCTTGCCGTTCCTCCGGTGGCAGGGTCGCAAGCTCATCGTCTAACGACACAGGCTTGCGAGTCGCAACCCAGATGACGAGCACCAGCGCAAGAACACCGACGGAAATCGCCACGTTTCTCATGCCAACAGTCTACCACCTGATGGATCGGCCATGGCTCTGCTCATGCCGCAAAAAACGCGCGCCGTTCTGCCCGCGCTGCCCACACAACTTCGGTGCGCAGACGCCGACAACCCAAACAAAGCAGTTGGGGGAATCTCGTGAGCGACTTCGAGCAAGAACAGGGCGATGCTCATTCCGGCGGGTCTGCATTTGATGGACTGTCGGCACCGGTAAACCACTACGACATCTCCGGAACGGAAAAGAGCCAGGGTGGCTATACGCCCAGCTATCAAAGCTGGGATGCCTGGGGATACGGAGCGGGCAACCGGAAAAATGACACGCCGCAGGTCGATCCGAAAAAGCCGGATGCGCCAGGCACGGTCAAAAACTCCACGATGGGTGCGCCGAGCGTCGATCAGGTCAACCTGTCCGATCTAAAAGTTCCAGCAGATCAGCGCGGCCCGGCCAATGGCTTCTACGACGAGTCGGTGGCCGGCACCGTGCCCTGGAAGGAAAAGTGGGGCTCGGGCAAATACAACAAAGACGGCACCAGCGCCGACCTCTGGAGCGGGTCTACCGTTGCCGGTGCGAGACGGCAAGCGGGTCTGCGTGGTGGCGTTTCCGTCGAAGGTGACTACGGCAAAGCCGAAGCATCGGGCGACCTCTACGCCAATGCGGAAGCCGGCGTCGGTGCAAACGCCAAAGTCACGAACACGGGTGTGGAAGCCGGTGCGCAGGCCAGCGCCCGCGCCGGCATCGGCGTGCGTGGTGATGCAAACCTGACCAGCGCCGACGGTCGGCTCGCGTCCATGGACGGCATTGTGACCGATCCGCTCAACGCAGGCGTCGGCGCCCATGCCGACGGATTCGCCGGCGTCAAAGTGGGGGCCGGCGTCAAAGCTGGCATCGGCGAAAAGTTCACCGGCATTGAAGGCAAAATCGGTGGCTTCGCGGGTGCCGAAGGCAGCGCCGACATCCATGCCAACCTGGGTCCGCTCAAGGGCAAGGCTGGTGTGTCGGGCATCGCGGGCATCGGCTTCGAGGCTTCGGGCGGCATCTCGCTGGAAGACTGGAAGCTTCACATCGGCGGCAAGCTCGGTGCGGCACTCGGACTTGGTGGTTCGGTTTCGTTCGACGCCACGCTTGATCTCAAGCAGACCGCGCAGCTTGCAATGTGGGCCGGCAAGCAGATCCACAACGGTCTGGATCGCGATGGCGACGGCAAATTGTCGCTCAATGACGCGGCAAAAGGCGTCGGCGAGCTGGCCCAAGGTGGCGCCAACCTGCTCGACAAGGGCTGGGATGGTGCACAGAAGCTGCTCGACGGCGACAAGGACGGCAAGTTCACGTTCAACGACGTCAAGATCCGCGCCGGTCAGGCCAAGGACTGGCTCGCGAGCAAAGGCAGCCAGGCACTTGGTTGGGCAGGCGATCAGGTAAACGCCGCTGGCAAGGCCCTGCACAACATGGCCGACCGCGATGGCGACGGCAAGATCGGCATCGGCGATCTCGTTGCAGGCGCAGCCCAGGCCAAAGAGTTTGCCAAAGACAAGATCGGCCAGGCGGGCCAGGCGCTGGGCAATGCCAAAGACTGGGCGCTCGACAAAGCGAAGCAGGCCGGCACTTGGCTCAAGAAGTCGGCAGATCGCGACGGCGACGGCAAGCTCGGCATCGGCGACGTGCTCACCGGCATCGGCGAAGTCAAAAACTTCGCCGGCGAAAAGATGCACCAGCTCGGGGGCGCGCTTGGCGCGGCCAAGGACTGGGCGGCTGACAAGGCCGGTGATGCTAAGGACTGGTTGCTCGACAAAGCCGCCAACGCCGGCAAGGCGCTGCACAATGCCGCCGACCGTGATGGCGATGGCAAGCTCGGTTTCAGTGACATCGTCGCTGGGATGGGCCAAGCCAAGGACTGGGCATCGGACAAAGCCAGCGCCGCGGGCAAAGCCATTGGCAACGCCGCTGGAGCCGCCAAAGACTGGATCGGTGACAAAGCCAGTGCTGCCGGCAAGGCGCTGCACAACGCCGCCGACCGCGATGGCGATGGCAAGCTCGGCTGGGGCGATGTGGTTGCCGGTGCCGGCCAAGCCAAGAACTGGCTCGGCGACAAGGCGGCGTCCGCAGGAAAAGCGCTCGGCGCTGCCAAAGACTGGGCATCTGACAAAGCGAGTGCCGCAGGCAAGGCGCTGCACAATGCCGCCGACCGCGATGGCGACGGCAAGCTCGGCTGGGGTGACGTCGTCGCGGGCGCAGGCCAGGCCAAAGAGTTTGCCGGCAACGCAGTAAACACCGCAGGCAAAGCCCTGGGCGCCGCCAAAGACTGGGCCTCTGACAAAGCCTCCGCTGCCTGGGACGGAGCCAAGAGCGCCGGCAAGACCCTCGTCGGTGGCCTGTCCAGTGCGGCCAGCACCGTCGGCGGCACGTTCAAGAAGGCGAAAGACTTCTTCGGCGGCTGGTAACTTCCGCGCTCCACCTGGCTCGCCGGATTCCACACGGCGAGCCACGTTTCACCATCCCGTTACCGCAACATCAGGTCTAGCTGTTCTAGCTCGCGAATCCGGTCGCGCAGCGAGGCCGCTCGTTCGAAGTTCAGATCAGCAGCGGCTTCCTTCATCTGCGCTTTCAGCTTGGTCAAAAGTGCCGGAATGTTGGCCAGATCAAGCGGCGCTTCGTCCTTGGACTGCGCCTGTTTCTTGGCCCCAAACGGCAGACCGGTTTTCTTGTCGGGGCGACCTTTGCGCTCTTTGTCCTTGTCGCTGCCATAGCCCGGACGCGCGTCCCCCGCTGCCAAGTCTTCCGCGGCGTGGGTTAGCTCACCTTGCACGATCGCGCGCAGATCACTGACCTTGCGCTTGACCGTTTGCGGGGTGATTCCGTGCTTCTTGTTGTGCTCGTCCTGAATCTTGCGCCGTCGGGCCGTTTCATCCAGGCACACCTGCATCGACCGCGTAATCCGGTCGGCGTACATGATGACTCTGCCTTGTTCATTTCGCGCCGCGCGACCGCAGGTCTGCATCAGCGACCGCTCCGCGCGCAAAAATCCTTCTTTGTCGGCGTCCAGAATCAGGACCAGCGACACTTCCGGAAGATCCAGGCCTTCGCGCAACAGGTTGATGCCGACCAGCACATCAAAGACCCCCTGGCGCAGATCACGGATGATTTCTGACCGCTCCAGCGTGTCGATGTCCGAGTGCAGATACCGAACTCGAATGCCGTTTTCCGCGTAAAACTCGGTCAGCTGCTCGGCCATCCGCTTGGTCAGCGTCGTCACCAGCACGCGGTCGCCTTGCGCAATCCGCAGCCGAATTTCGGAAATCGAGTCGTCGACCTGTGTCGACACCGGACGTACTTCGATCTGGGGATCGAGCAGACCCGTCGGTCGGATCACCTGCTGGACCACAACCCCGCCGGTCTGCTCAAGTTCATAGTCACCAGGCGTCGCGGACACGAACACCGCTTGCGGCACCCGATGGTTAAACTCCTCGAACTTCAGCGGTCGGTTGTCGAGCGCCGACGGCAGCCGGAAGCCATAACTAACCAGGGTTTCCTTGCGCGAACGATCCCCGCGGTACATCGCCTGCACCTGCGGCACGGTCTGGTGACTTTCGTCGATGATGCACAGAAAGTCGCGCGGAAAGTAGTCGATCAGCGTGGCTGGCGGTTCCCCCGCAGCGCGTCCCGACAAGTGCCGCGAATAGTTTTCAATCCCCGAGCAGTGGCCCATCTGATCCAGCATCTCGAGGTCGAACAGAGTTCGCTGTTCAATCCGCTGCGCTTCGACCAGCTTCATGTTGTCTTTGAAGTTGGTGATCTGCTCGCGCAGCTCTTCTTTGATGGCGCGCATCGCGCTGACCAGCGCATCGGCAGGCGTCACGTACTGAGAGCCAGGGAAAATGCTCACTTCTTTTAGCTTGCGCAGCGTCTTGCCACGCAGCGGATCGACCTCGGCAATGCTGTCGATGTCATCGCCAAACCACTCGATCCGAATCGCCACTTCTTCTTCAAATGGCGGGAAGACTTCGACTGTGTCGCCACGCACCCGGAACGTTCCACGGTGGAAGTCGATGTCATTGCGCTCGTACTGAAGTTCCACAAGTCGCCGAAGCACCGCGTCCCGCCGCACGCTCTGCCCCACGTCCAGGCTAAGCACCATGCTGCGATAGAACTCGGGATCGCCAATGCCATAGATGCACGAGACCGAAGCCACCACGATCACGTCGCGCCGCGATACCACCGCGTGCATCGCCGAGTGACGCATCCGATCGATCTCTTCGTTTATCAGCGAGTCCTTTTCGATAAACGTATCCGAGGTCGGAATGTAGGCTTCCGGCTGGTAGTAGTCGTAATAGGAAACGAAATACTCGACGGCGTTGTTCGGAAACAGTTCCTTGAACTCGCCGTATAGCTGCGCCGCCAGCGTCTTGTTGTGGGCGATGATCAGCGTCGGCTTTTGGACTTTCTCGATGACACAAGCCACCGTGAACGTCTTGCCCGACCCCGTCAGACCCAGCAGCACCTGGCGCTTGTCACCACGCTGGATGCCTTCGACAAGCTGAGTGATGGCCGTGGGCTGGTCGCCCTTCGGCTCCATCTGCGAAACGATCTGTAGCGGAGTGCCCTGCGACATCGTGGTTTAGAACCGGTAGCGGACGATGATTTCGGCGTTGAAGTTGTCAGCGCGCCCCTGGATGGTCCCAAAGGTGGCGCCGTTGCGTGCATCAATGGACGTCGGAATCCCCGCGCCCAGCACGTTGAAGAAGAACAGCATCAGGTCGATGCGCTGCCCGGTTAGCTTCTGGAAGTTGTAGGTGAACTGAAGGTCGACCGTGAACTGATCTGGAAGCTGGAAGTTTGCCCAAGTCGTCGGATCGTTGACCCGCGTTCCCGTCGATGTGCCGCGCGGCGAACGATACAGCGAAAACGACGTATCTTCTGGGCTCTGGAATACTTTCCACTGCGCCGCGCCCGTTCGGTACTGAAGCCGGACGCTCGTGTTTAGACCAAAGTCGAACGAGTAATCCACCGCGCCCTTCAGCGTGTGGCGATAGTTGTCAGACATCGGTCCGTAGAACAGCGGATTCAGCCGCGGATTCTGCCGGTACGCCGAAAAGTAATCGCTGACCGTTCCATCGGTAAACGCCAGCGTATAGGAAGCCACCAGGCTCCAGTTGCCCGGATTGCCTTGCGCCCACAGATCCAGTCCGTGATAGGTGCGCTGCGCATCATCGGGCGTTTCGGCCTGGTAAATCTTCCGCCGCTCACCATTTACGTAGCCGACGATCCGCGTGCCCGCCGGGTCCCACACTTGGTTTACTTCCGAGTTGGCCCACATGTTGGCGTAGCGACGGAATGTATAGTCGACGCCCACGATAAGCTCGGTGATGATCTCGCGGCGAATGCCGGCAGCGACTTCATCCAAGCTCGGCGGCAAGATGTTGTCTGCGAACAGCTGGCCGCCCGGACCGCCCGAACGATTCCGCTCGACAAAAGACCGGCTGGCGTTGTCCCAGTTTTTCTGAATCGCAACCTGCTGCGGATTGCCGCGGTCGGCGATGTACGTATTTCCGACGTCGTTGTGGCGTCCGTAGTGGGCCGAAATCAGCGTCGAGCGGTCGTGCAAAAGATCATAGACCAAAGACAGGCGCGGACCGTAACCGACCAGCGTCCCCAGCTTGTTTCCTTGGTAGTCACGCAGCACGCCGACATCGAAACGGAAGCCCGGAACCAGCGTCAGGTAGCGCTTGATGGTGTAGCGATCCTGGGCAAAAAAGCCGATGTTAAACGCTTCTGCCGTCGTCGAAAAACCACCCGCCGCCGACCCATCTACCGCAGGCAGTGAGTCCGGATATTCCGTCACCTGGGAACAGCTTGCATGCGTGTTTGGGTCCGCCGGATCGCAAGGCGTACCCGGCACGGTATCGACATAGTTGCGACCCCCAGCGATGCCGACGTTGTGGCGGTAGCTCATGTACGCAAACTGAGCGCCAAACTTCACGTTGTGCATGCCGCCGAGTCCCATCGATGAATACAGGAACGTCGGGTCGACCTGGACGCGGTACTTGGTTTCTTCGTTCCAGCCAAGCGAGCTGTTTAGGTACGTGACGCCGTTGAACTGATCGGACGTGCGCAGCACATGCGACGGCGTAATCCGATCCGGCAAGCCATCGGGCCCCACCGCCATGGTGTCTTCCACCGAGCGCTTGTCGGTGAAACCGGCCTGCATCTGGAACATCCACTTGGGCGACAGCGCCGAATCAATCAGCAGCACCAACCACTCACCACCGCGACCGACGCGCCGCTCGGCTTCTTGTGCCAGGGTGTTCTGCTGCGCGCTGTTGGTGATGTAGTTGCGGTCGATGTTAAACGACAAAGAGACGCGCGTTCCCGTCGTGACTTGCCAGGTCAGCTTGGCCCGTCCCAAATAGGTATAGGTGTCCCGAAAGCGGTCGGTGTCTTCAGTAATCCCGAGCCACGGAAACGGTGGCACGGTCGTCATCGCTTTGTTGTAGTTGAACTGGAACGACGTAAAAAACCACAGCCGGTCTTTCACAATCGGCCCGCCCACGTTGGCGTTGACCGAATAAAAGTCCCGGACCGGCGGATCACGGTCGTCGTAGATCAGCGCTTGGTTTTGCTGCGGCAGCTGGGCGCCATAGCGCGTGCGCAGGTTGAACGCCGTCGGCTGAATCACCACGCTGGCATCGAGCGTGAAATTGTTCCCGCCCGATCGCGTGACCATGTTCTGGACCAGACCGAGCGAGTTGTATTCGGCGTCCATCGCACCGGTGAACAGGTTGTACTGTTCCACGGCGTCAAAGTTCATTGGCGAGCTAAGCCCGCCCGTCACGACATCGGAAGTATCCAGACCATCGACGAGAAAGCGCGTATAGCGGGAAAGACCACCACGAACCGAGGGCGCTGTTCCCGGCCCGACACCCGCGGCAAGCTGCGCAATCGACTGGACCTGCCGGAATACCGGCGTCCGCGACACCTTTTGGTTGTCGAGCGTCGTCGTGGAAACCGCGCTTTCCGGATTCAGGATCGGGTTGCGCTTCTCAATGATTTTTTTCGTTTCGGTGATCTGCCCGACATGCAGCACCACATCGACCGCGGCGAGCTGGCCCGCCACCACGACGATGCCGCGCTGCTCAACCGGCGCAAATCCTTCGATCTTGGCTTCGAGTTCATAAGTTCCCGGCGGCAAGCTCTGGAACAGGTAGCTGCCGTCATCGCCGGTTTCGATGGTTCGGCTGCCACCCAGAAGCTGCTTTGATCGAACGACGATCGGCACGCCGGACAGACCGTCTTTGGTTCCATCGATCGTAACGACACCGCCCAGACGTCCGGTGACTTCACCAATCGCCCACAGTCCCCGCGGCACAAGCAACAGCACAACGAGCAGCAGCGCCGCCCACAGCCCTCTTCCTCTCTTCATCGGCGGGACTCCTCGCTACTTGGCCGCAGCCAAGGACAGACAGTGAACGAACACGTCCTTCCCTGGTGCCGTCGGCAGGATCGCGCCGGTGCTCGCCTGTAGCTCAGCGATTGTGCACAGCGGTCGAGGTTTGATCGTCTGGTTTTCTTTGGCCGCACAGGTTGCGCGGCTTAGATCCACCCAGCGCACGCGGCAGACCGGCGAATAGTTTGGCTGACCCGGTGAAACCGCAAACATCGCCAGTGCATCGGCTTTGCGCGTCTTGGTCATGTCCATCGCATCGGTCAGCGTGACAATCGACTTGCTGCGTGGCAGCGGATCGCTCGAATCAAAGCTCGATGCAGACGGTGGATCAAACTCGTCCTTCGATACGTAGAGTTCGTTTATGACCGGGCAGACAGGTGGCGGAACAAGACATGTTCCGCTCTTGGCTGGGTCGGTTGCCGTGCAGACTTCGCCATCTGCGACGCTGCAGCCCGTGACCATTCCCATCGCGTCGACCTTGCAGCTCTTGCCCGAGTCAAACAGGGCCGGGCACTTGCGCGCTTCCGTGATGAGCGGCAGATCGCCACCATCGACATAGCCCGACAGAAGGCCACGGAACCAAGCCTGGGAGGGGAACTGAAACCCAGCCGCCGAGTCGCTCAAGTTCTGGGGATAGACGGCTTTGCTGCCCGTCACAAACGGACACGCTTGGATCGGGTCTAAGCTGCGGCCCACCGGAACGCCGACGTTGACCATCGGCCAGTCTTTGAAACGGACCGCGCCAGATCGAATCTGCTCACGGCTTGGGAACGCAAAGTCAAAGTCCTTTGGCCCTGTGTCCGGAAAGGTCTTGGTTGCGCGATCCCAGCCGGCCCGTTCCAAAAGGGACAGCTCGCGCTTCACATCGTTGCAGCCCATGCGGTCTCGCACGGTCGTTTCAAGCTGAACCTGCACGACCAAATGGAACGGCTTATACGATGCTTGCGCCGTCGGCTCGCCCGCCGATCCGACCTGCACCGGAAACAGTCCTTGCGACAGGATCGGATACTGCACGCGCCGGTCGTAGTTATTTACGCGGATATCAAACTCACCGGGGTCTTTGCGACCTTCCGGCGCATTGCAACCCGATAGCGAATACACCGATGCAGGCAGAGCCCGCGTGGTGTCAAAGGCACCCGCCAGATCAAGCTGCGCGGCGAACAGAGCCCCCAGGTAATAGAAGCGCGGCGAGTCACTCAGCGACGCGCCATCCCAGCCGCGCCGCGGCAAAAGGCAGCCGTTTACCGGATCTTCGCGAGAGGCCGGCTGAAACTTGTACTGCTTGTCGAATGCCGATGGATCGATCGTTCCGGTATACGGGTCCGGATCGATCACGCCACTGCAAGCAGCCGACAAGGAAAGCAAGCAGACGGGAAGAAGCGACAAACCGACAGAGCGGACGAGCGTGCTTTTCTGCGACATCGCGCCGCCGTGTAACACGTTCGACCCAAGCAAGACAAGCGCCGTCGAAAACATCGACGAATCGACAGGCGCAACGGCGGTTTTGTATCGGGAAAAGGCAAACGCCCAGCTACGCGGTGGCGTCTTTCACACCCAGTCGCAAAATTTCCGCCAGGTCGGACGGAACCGGCCCGCGACGCAAGGGGTTCACATTCTGACCGCTTGCCCCAACCAGACCGCGCACCAGCGCAGTTGCCAGCGGATTGGACAAAAGGATCAGAGTCTGCCGCACAAGGCGTGAAAGGTCGCCCCGCCGCAAGCTCCAGCGCATCATTCCCAAGTGCACACGCGCATGCGGACTGTTCCACGCTTGTCCCAGCACATGCGCCCGCTCCAAATGCCGCCATGCCTCGTCGAACTGCTGGCGTGTTTCGGCTTGGCGTGCCTTCGCCAGTTCCTGTTCAAAGGCTTGCAGGACGCGGTCGGGAATCTTGCACGGAATGCGGGCTTTGCTCATGGGGGACGCTCTCCGCGCCCAGACTAGCATGACCTGGACGTTTCCCCGGACTTGGCCAGCCCGCTTCTGCCTTGCCAGACTACTTGGCGCTGGAGCCCAGCGTCAGCGCTGGCAAATCAGGGGCAGACTTGGTGATCACATGCGGCTTGCGCTGCCCGACCCACTGGTCCATCTGCGTCCACTGCTCCAGCAGCCAGGAAATGATTTCCTCTCGGTCCTTTGGCACCTCGGCAAACGGAATTCGTCGGAAGCGGACTTCAATGCGCTGATGCAGCGCCCGACCATCGACAAGATCGCCGAACGTCGCTGCAACTTCATACCCAACGTGTTCCACAATCAGGACATCCGCTGACGGATTCCGACAGAGCAGCTCGACCGCGCCACCAAGCTGCGGCGGCATGACGTGGGATAGCTGGGAAACGCGCGCGTACAGCGCCGGATTGTCGCGCTCTAGCTTGGCCATGACCTGAAGCCGCTTGGCATCGGTGTAGCGGGTTCCTTCCGGATACAGAATGACCGCATCGCGCGGCGACAGATGTTCAAGCTGCGCACAGACCGACTCGATTTCTCGACCGCTGTTCTTGGAACCACGCCGAACAAAACAGGAACCGAGCCGACCGCCGATCACATCGAACACCGGGTCATTGATAAGCTCGCGCTTGACGATGTAGCGCAGCCGGAAACCATAGCGAGAGCCCAGATACGTCGGCGCAAGCGGCGTATCGCCCAAGCTGGCGTGACGCAGAAGCACAAGCAGGGGCCCCGGTTTTTCCAGCTGCTCCAGGCCGTCAAACGACAGGCGCAGATCGAAGCTCCAAACCCCAAGCTGGTAGAGAACCCGGCCCCAGGCGTTGGAAAGACTCTCGGCGGCATGGGCCAAGCGGACCTGTGAACCCGGCAAGAAACCGAGCAGAAAGACCCACTGGAGAAACAGCAGGAACAAAAACAGCATCTCGCCGCCAAAGTAGCCCGCCAAAAAGAAGATGAAGCGAAGACGAGCAAACGGGTGACGCTCAAACGCAGCCGTGACAAGACCTGCCAGGGCAAGCAGAGGCAAAAGGACAACAATCAGCGTGCCGACCAGGTAGAAAAGCGGAATCGTGACCAAACGTCGACGCCAGGTCACACGCCACGGATCGCCAAACGATGAAATACGAGCGAGGAAGTCACCACTACTGTCCTGCATGACGCGAAGATATCGGAAAGCATTGCCGACGGTGAAGTGACGACACAAACTCCGCAGAAAAATGACGACGCTGTGACAATTCCATGACAAGATCCCCCAATCCGGTCTGGCCGCACGGCCACTTGTCCGCAAAAAGTCCGCAGGCATGCTGGCCGCACTGCCGCCCCCTATCTTGAAAGCCAAGCAGCGTGTGGCCGAACTTTGGCCGCGTTTGTGTTTTGCAATTCGATTGGGTCCGCGCCGCCGGAATTCCGAAGAACAACGCACTACCGATTGGCCGGAAGTCGGAAACCTCTTGGGACTGTGGATTGGGGCTGTCCGCGCCTGCGAACCCAAGCGGAGGTGGCATAAACGTCGCGGCCCCACTGCGACCATTCAACGAACGCAGTAGAAAAATGTGTGGCCGCACAACCCGATGGGAAAAGAAAACCGGATGGCCCGCGGTCCGCAGTTCCCAATCGGGTTCACGTTACCAGCTCATGCTGGCTTTGGCGGGGGCAGCAGCGGGAGCAGCTTGGATGTTCTGCTCCAGGTCGGAAAAGCCGTTTTTGCGAACGCGGACTTTGTACTGACCGCGATCCACAGACTTGAAACGATAGTTGCCTTGCTCGGTCGTTCGGGTGGACTGCACCACGTTTCCGGAATCGTCGACAAGCTCGACGAGCGTGTTGGCAGAACCACTGCCACCACGAAGGGCAATCTGGCCTTCGACTTCGGCAAACTTGGCGCGCTGGGCGGCTTCGCTGCCGTGGAAAAAGATGGTGCTATCGGTCTGACGGACTTTGCCTTGGGCATCGCGGAATTGAACTTTGGCGACGTAACGACCGACCGGCAGCGCCTTGCCATCGCTGCCTTGTCCGCTCCAACTGAACGACAGACCGCCAAGTTCCCCCTTCTTGCTGCTCACAAAGACGCGGTCTTTGGGTTCGCTTGTCTTTGTGTCTTTGCCCGCGTCCTTGCCGCCGTCTTTGATGGTGTAGACCTCCATTTCGACGGACCCTGACTGCTCGGACTGCGGGGCGATGTTGCGCAGCGATACAACGGACGAGCTGCTCTTTTCATCGAACTGCGCCCCCAGCTCGGTCATAAACACATCGCCTGCGTACACGGTGTAGCGACGGACCGAGCGCTGTCCTTTGTCCGTCACCGCGACAAAATCAATCATGTGCTTGCCTGCCGAAAGCTGGGCGGTGTCGAGCGTGTATGCCAGCTTAGCACCGCACTCTGTATGCACCGATCGATCGTCGACCAGGACTTCGATCTGCTTGATTCCGGCCCCCTGGTTGTCCGCCGCAGAGACCGCAAGCGTCATCTTGGGTTCGACGTGCTGACCATCCGTAAGTCCTGTCACTTTCAGACTGGCCACATCCACAGTGACCAGCCCGAGTACGGCCCACATGGTCTCGGCTTTTTCCGCCCCACCCTGCCCGCTGCGATACGTTCGCCAGGCGCCGCTCTGGTCCTGGGTGCTGACCAGAAAACGGATGCCACGCGCCACCTGGGTATCTGCATCGGAATATCCGGCCAGCTTGAGCGCGTACACGGTCTGTCCGGTTGCAAACGCATCACTCTTCTGCGGATCAAGTCCCCAGCCGCCGTCGCCATTTTGCCGATCGAGCAGCTTCTTGATCAGGTTGTGCGCGCTGGCTTCATTGCGCGTCACACCGGATGCCAAAAGTCCCAGCAGCGAAAAGTTGATGTCCTGAACGTAGACCTGTTTGCCACTGCCAAAGCTGGCGGAGTGTTTTGCCAGGTATGCTTCGGCACGCCGCATCGGCGACAGCCATTTCTGTTCTGCCGTGCGGGCATAGGCTTGTCGCCACGTCTGGGCCGCTTGGAACGTCGTTTCTAGCGTTCCGCCCGTGACCGGCAAGCGGCGATCATCGTCATTGATGGCGCCATCTTTGCCCTGAACCGACAGAAGCTCCTGCGCATACCGAAGCAGCTCGGCGGTTTCGTTGTTCCCGACCCACTCGTCATAACGCGCCCAGGCGCTCCCCTCGAACGCGATGCCGGTGGTATGGCCGCCCGCTGTCACCCCCATTTTCAGGGCTTTGACCATCTCTGCGAGATCCTGGCCAGCGATGGTGTACTGGTGTTTTTTTCCCACCGAGAGTGCTTCCATCGTCACCGCTTGGACGTGGCAGCCAAAACAGCGGTGCTGCTGCGTCCAGGCCTGGCTCGCTTTCGATAGGAAGGCCAGTCCCCGGCTGGCGCTGGCTCGAATCTGCGGATCGTTCTTGGCGGTATTTTTGACCGATTCCGTCAAACAAGCAGCGGCCTTTGGTGCAAGCGGGGCGCTCGCGAAAGCCGAAGCAGAGGGGAGCACAGCGATCGCGAGCAGCGACGAAGAAAACAGACGAGTGAGCGAGTTCATGAAAGCCTCCGGTATTTCTGCCGGGCTCAAACGTCGTCCGTTTGCAAAGGATCTGGACCCATGCGGCGGGCGCGAATTTTTTCTGCGCACCGACGCAGCCGCAGCTATCGGCGATCGGTAAGCCTGCGGGTCAGCGCCGATTGAATGATCAAGATCACGAAGATCAGCACCGCATACGCAGCCGCAAAGCCGTAGCGATGTCCGCGGGTGAACGCCCAGCGATAGGCCTGGGAAACCAGGATGTCGGTGGCGCCGTCCGGTTCGCCGCCGGACACCAGGAACACCACGTTGAACATATTAAACGTCCACACCGCGCCCAGAATCACCGAAGGCAGCATCGCCGGCAGCAAAAGCGGAAGGACAACGTGACGCAGCCGCTGCCACAGGTTGGCACCGTCAAGCATCGCCGCTTCTTCCAGTTCGGACGGAATCTGCGAAAGATGTCCCAGCGCAACCACCATCATGAACGGGAAACCGAGCCAGACGTTGGTTGCGATGTTGGCCGCGAGCGCGGTCGAAAAGTGACTAAACCAAGACACAGGCGCAATGCCCAGCAGCTGGAGAAGACCGTTGATGGCGCCAAACTGCCGGTTGAACATGCCCTTCCAGATAAGCCCAGTGATGTAATTGGGCACCGCCCACGGGACGATCAGCAGCATGCGGTAGACACCGCGCAGCGCAAGCCACGGACTGCGCAAAAGCAGCGCCAGACCCCCGCCAATCACCAGATGCAAGCCCACGTTGGCCAACGTCCAGCAGATCGTCACCAGCAGCGTGAAGTAGAAGCTCATCGGCTCCAGGCAGCCACCGCCGCGACACAGCAAAATGTCGGCAAAGTTTTCAGCCCCGACAAACCGCCAACTTCCGTCTAGATCGCGATGGAACAGCGACATCCCCGCGCCCACTGCAAACGGAATCAGGGACAAAAGCAGCATCGCAAACAGCGCCGGCCCGATGTAGCCGTAGGCGTCCCGCTCTCGCCATGCTTCGCCAAAGACATCGCGCCGTCGCAGCCGCAGGTACTGCCAAACACACAGCCCAAGCACCACCACAGACAGCGCCAGCAAATATGGTCTGTCATCGGCAGTCGCGGGGGGCGGGCGCAGGTATTGATCAAGCAGCCGTTGGGCCGCGCGCAGCGCATCTTGCGGTTTTCCACCGCGCAGCACCTGACGGAGCGCCTGCTCACCCGGTTCCCAGAACGCGCGCATCGCTGGATGGGTGGGGCTTGGCACGATGTGCTGACGCTGGGCGAAAAAAGCGCTGAGCACCGGATCGTTTTGCACTTCGGGCCGGTCCCACGTCGTCTTTTCCGATACAGACTGCCGGCCCACCGTGGCGCGAATCTGGGCCGACTCGGCGCTGGCCAAGTAGCGCAGGAAATCCGCCGCCTCGCCTTTGTGTTCACTTTTGGCCGACACAAACCCCGCTTCAATCGAGGTCAGCGGCGCAGCAATCTGGCCCGTTTCGGACACCACGGGCATGGGCGCAACGCCATAGGGGACATCCTTGGCAATCTCGGCGATAAACCACGGACCATTGATGGTCATCGCGGCCCGGCCCTCGTTAAAAAACTGGGTGGTCAGGACCGCCGACATCTCTTCGGGCAAGTCGCCGTTTTGGACCAGCTGCGAAACAAACTGGAGCGCGGCAAGCTGTTCTTTGGTGTCGAGCGTGGGTACCGGGCTGCCCGGCGGAATGATCGCGCCGCCAAAGCCGTGGAGCAGCGCCGCATGCTTAAAGAAGTTGCCGGCTTCATAGACCAGGCCATAGCGACGGCTGCCGGCGGGACTGTGGGCCTTTTGCTCGGCTCCGATTTGCAGGATGTCCGCCGTGGTCCGCGGCGGCGTCGCCACCAGGTCTTTGCGATAAAACAGCGCCAGCGTTTTCCACGACAGCGGCAGACCCAAAAGCGCGTCGCCGTCCTTGAGCGGTGGAATGGTTTCCGGCCACAGCGTCGGCAGGACATCAGCCAGCGGCAGGTGCGAATTGAGCGGTTCAATGAGGCCGAGCTTCGACCACTGCCCGACAATGTCGTGCGCCTGGATAAACAGGTCCGGACCGTGCCCGCGCGGGATCGCCGCTTGGAGCTTGTCGGCAAAGCTACCGTAGGGAACGCTGACCGCTTCGACCTGCGGCCCCTGCGGATGCTGCTTTTGGTATCGCTCGACGACCTCGGTCAGCGCCTTTTCTTCGCCGCCCGCGTAGGCATGCCAAACGACCAGCTTGGTGGCAAGAAGCAAAGGCAGCGCGTGCATCAGGCCGCCGCCTCGCTCTTTTCATACGGGGAAAGCCGGTTGCCGTCCCCTTTGTCATCGCGACGCTGAAACAGATGACAGTTTTCGGGCGATACCACCAGATGAACGTCGGTGCCTGGCGGCGGCGACTTGTGCGCAATCGATCGAACCGACAGCACTTTGTCCCCGCAGCGGACGTGCAGCAAGTCTTCGTGGCCGTGATGTTCCACGACATCGATGCGGCCCCGCGGCAGCTCGGTGCCATCGGCTTTGTGCAAGTGCAGGTCTTCGGCGCGCACGCCCAGCGTCACCGGCTGATCGGCAAAGCCCGGAACGTGGACACGAAACGGAATGCCGTCCCCGGAAAACCAGCCGGCTTCGATCGTGCCGTCAATCAGGTTCATTTCCGGCGTGCCAAAAAATCGCGCGACGAACGTGTTGGCCGGGTTGTCATAAAGCTGCGCGGGAGTGCCCATCTGTTCGATGCGGCCTTGGCGCAACACCGCAATTCGATCGGCCAGCGTCATCGCTTCGACCTGATCGTGGGTCACGTAGATCATCGTCGCTTTGAGCCGCCGGTGCAGACGCAGAAGCTCTAGGCGCATCTGCTGCCGCAGGGCAGCATCCAGATTCGACAACGGTTCGTCGAACAGAAACGCTTTGGGACGCCGCACGACGGCACGACCCATGGCCACGCGCTGCCTTTGCCCACCCGACAGCTCGCGCGGATAGCGCGACAAAAGATGCGAAATCTCCAGCATCTGCGCCGCCTCTTCCACCAGCTTTTTGATCTCGGGAGCGGCAGTGCGGCGCATTTTCAGACCGAACGACAGATTTTCCGCGACGGTCATGTGCGGGTACAGCGCGTAGCTTTGAAACACCATCGCGATGTCCCGCGCCTGCGGCGGCACGTCATTTACAACGTGGTCGCCAATCGCCAGCTCACCACTCGACGGTTCTTCGAGCCCGGCGATGCAGCGCAGAAGCGTCGTCTTGCCACATCCCGACGGACCGACGAGCACCAGAAACTCGCCATCGGCAATTTCCATCGAGATGTCATGCAAAATCCGATGCGGTCCGCCCTTGCCAAGGGCCGACGGCTTGTCTTTGCACAGACGACGAATGCTGACGTTTGCCATGCGAAACGAGGGCCAAAGTGTACCAGGCTTTGCAGCGAGTTGGCCCTACATCTCAGGCAAATTTGGCAAAAGCTACTGAGGTTTGCCGTTCACAGGCAGGATCGGCGCCCAAATCAGCTTGGCCAGCAGCCGGTCGTCCACCATCATGCCGCGGTCGCTGAAAAACAGGGAGTTGTCTTCCCCGTCTTCCTGCCACTGACCCACGAAGATGATGCCCTTGCCCTCTTCGTTATAGCCCAGTTCGACAATCGCGTTCTTGAGCCACTTGCCGCCGCCGTCCATGTTGATGGTTTCGGGCAGCACGTAAAAACCTTCGGAGGGAAGCGCCTTGAGCGTGCGCGCCCAGGCCGCATGCGTTGCCTTCAGCGGCGTGGTCGGGTCCTGCCAAAACCAGCGGTTGCGGCGGTTTTGGCCCGGACGGACCACGAACTTGACGCCGCCAGTCTTCGGCTGGCCGATGAAAACCAGAACGCCGGCGGGAATCGCCGATTCATTGCCCGGCATCGGCTGCGTGGTGCGGTATAGGCCAGGATCAGGCAGATCGAAGTCAAACATGGGCGGTGTTCTCCAAGGTTTTTCAGGGGAAAGCCTGCGCTTTCCGGTTTGCTCATCACTGTAACATCGCGTGTCGGCACGGAAAAACCGCATCCGCAGAACCGACGGCACGGGTGCTGTACGAAAAACCAAGCTGGGGATGACTTGCTGTCACGGCAAGGGCCGATTTGCGCCCACATCACGGGCTAACGCTTGCTGCCCGTCATAGCCATCTGATAGGCTGCCGCTCACGATGGTCGGGCGTACCCTCGCGCACTATCGACTGCTTGAGCTT
The DNA here is from genome assembly GCA_035340095.1 of Pseudomonadota bacterium. GTDB lineage: Bacteria > Myxococcota_A > Polyangia > Palsa-1104 > JAEUJZ01 > JAEUKA01. The sequence goes on from DAORGN010000036.1 coordinate 23,493, forward strand.
GTCGGGCATGGGGGAATGGCGTCAGTCTTCCGTGCCCACGACGAGCAGCTCGATCGCGAGGTCGCTATCAAGGTGATGCATCCACACCTGGCGACCGAGGCGCAGGCCAGGCAGCGATTTTCTCGGGAAGCACGCGCGGTGGCGCGGCTGCGGCACGAAAACATCCTCGAAATCTATGCCGCAAGTGATCCCGAATCGCCCGAAAGCTACCTGGTCACCGAGTTCGTCAGTGGGCCGACGCTGCGCAAGTTCTTTGAGCTACATGGCCCGCTTCCCGCCGAGATTGTCGGTCTGCTTGGCTGGGTTCTCGCCGACGCGCTCGCAGCTGCACACGAATTTGGCATCGTCCACCGCGACGTGAAGCCCGAAAATGTCATGATTCGCACCGACGGTCGGATCGTGCTGTGTGATTTTGGCATCGCCCGGCTGCTCGACAACGACTCGGTGACAAATACGGGCCAGCTTCTGGGTTCGCCCGCGTATATCGCCCCTGAACACATCAGCGGACAGCCGCAGGACGGTCGATCCGATCTGTTTGCGCTTGGGGTGCTGCTGTACGAAGCGCTGTCGGCAGAGCTGCCCTTTTCAGGCCGCAATCCCCACGAAACGCTGACGCTGATTGCGCGCGGTGAACACAAGCCAATTGGCGAGCGCGTGCCGGGTCTGCCTCGGCCACTTGAACAGATTGTCGAAAAGCTGCTGAGCTGTTCGCCCGACGACCGCTATCCGACCGCTCGCAACCTGGGCTTGGCGCTCTTGGACTTCCTGCGGGACGTCGGCCTGGCGACACCACGAGAGCAGCTTCGCAGTTACTTTCTGGACCCCGAGGGATTTTGGCAGAGCTTTTTGCCTCAGCTCGTCGAGACGCTGATAAAAAATGGCAAAGCCCGCGCCGAAGAAGGTCGCACCGCTGCCGCCCTTTCAGATTGGGGTCGGGTGCTGCTTCTGTCGCCTGGTCACGCCGAAGCCGAGGAGCTGATCGCCCGTGCCTCGCGGCTCAAGCAGCGCCGCCGGATCGTCCGCACCATCTGGATCAGCATCGGCGCGGCTGCGGCATGCGTCGGTCTGGCAGTGTTGGGGCAAAGCGTACTTTCCCGGCCCAAGGTGGCGCCGCCGCTGCACATCGTCGCCGCGCAGCAAACCGCTGCCTCGGCAGTGCCGATTTCCGCCGACACCGACAAAGCGCCGGTCATATCCGTCGATGATCCTTCGCCGGTCCCAGCGGAAACCGACCTGGGCCAAGACGCATCGACAAGTAAGCCCAAGCTGGTTCACCGTCCCTTGCCGGTCAAGTCGGCAGCCCCCACGCATGTGGTCCGGCTAGAGCCGTGGCCGAAGTCTGTGACGGTGACGCACAACGGCAAGCGGCTTGGCGCCTATGGAACCGACGTCCGCACGGTCCAGCTTGGCCCCGGCCCGAACGAATTTCTGTTCGAAAGCCAAGCCTGCTACAGCGAAAAAATCACCCTGCCCGCTGGCAGCACCCCCGAAGAAGTCCGCGTTCGCCTGCGCTGGAAACCGGCCCTTTTGCAAGTCAGGGCCCACAGTGGAAGGCTCCAGCCGAGCGATCCCGTGGACATTTTGGTTGACGGTCACATCGTCGGACGCGGCGGACAGGTGATGGCGATTCCGGTCTCTGCCGATGAAGGCCATCAAGCCGTCAGTGTTCAAGTCGGCGCGCCCGGTCACAAAACCCATACCGAAAACGTACAAGTACGGGCGAACCAACTTTTGCAGCTGGATGTTGATCTGCCGATGCGCTAGCTCGCGATAAGATGCGGATTGATTCGCGGCATGCGCACGGCATGTCGACCAAACGAGGGGCCAGATGAAACGACTGTGGGGTCTGCTGGTGTGTATGAGCCTGCTTTTCGCAGCGGGCTGTTCGGGGCTGTACATGAACATTCCGATGACGCGACCAGCCAGCGTCGATATTTCCGGAATTCGCAAGATCGCAGTGCTGGGCTTGCCGCAAAACCCGGACACGCCCCCTTCATTTGGCAGCGAGCTGACGGGACGGCTGGCGGCAAATCTCACCAGCAATGGCTACTTCACCGTCGTGGAGCGCCCGGACCTAATGCAGCTTCTGGCGCAGCTGCAAATGCCGCCCGAAGCACTCAATGATCCGGTGGGTCTGTCGCGGATCGGCCAGGGGCTTGGCGTCGATGCGATCATCATCGGAAGTGTCGACTCGCTGCGGGTGCAAGACACAACCGGAGTGGATCTGTTGGATGTACGCATCCCGGTGATCGCCCCGGTCGTGGCGGTCGCGCCGCCGATGGGTGGCACCGTTGTGCTGCCGCCTCCACCGACGCCGCCGCCGGTCGTGGTCGCGCCGCCCCCGCGGCATCGGCACCGCACGACGGTGACGCCGCCACCGCCGCCGCCCCCTCCAGCCGCCGTCGAGCCCGGTTATGTGATAGAGCGTCGCCCGTTCCCGTTTGTGGTCCGCACGGCCAATCTGGTGATGAAGCTTCAGCTTGTGCGGGTCAAAGATTCGCGGCTCATTCACATGCTGCCGGTAAGCTTCACCGCGAGTGGCAAGTTCTACCCTGGACCGCAGCCCGATCCAGCGCCGAGCTATCACAGCGGACCGGCCCTTTCGACAAGTCCCTACGTGATGCGTTCGCTGCCCGCGCCTGAAGCGATGGTCAGCCTGTTCGCTTCCGAGATGAGCGGCACCTTCGCAAGCCACATCGTGCCCACGCGCTACACCAAGCGGATCGAGTTCGCGAGCGACAAAAACCCCGACAATCAGCGCGGCCTGGAGTTCTGCCGGTCGAATGCATGGAACTTGGCCTATCAAGCGTTTACCGAGGGACTGGCCAAAGATCCGAACAACGCGGCCTTGCACTATAACCTCGGAATTTTGCGTGAATCCGACGGGGATTACGCCACCGCAAACGCCGAATATCAGCGCGCGCTGAGCATCGATCCCAGCAAGAAGCTGTTTCAGCAGACCTATCGCCGGCTGCAAGACTCCATGGCCGAACAAGAAGTCGTCCGCCGCCAAATGGAAGCCCAGCCGTAATCCGCACGAGCCCGATCCCGCGTCACAGCTCGGTTGGAATCTGCACCACAACGGGCGACGGGCTCTTGGGGTCCCAGCGGCACAGAGACAGGGCATGGCCACGCCGCACCTCGCTCGGCTCGGTTGAAAACCACAGGTGGCCCAGCACGTCGCCGCCCAGCAGCTTCACACATCCGACGGGCCGCACAACTTCGGTCAACGTGGCCGTTTCCGGATCGATGCGAAACAGGCGGTGCTCGTAGAGATTGGTCATCCACAGCGCCCCCGCTGCCGCGGCCAGCCCACCCATCGAAAAGGTCGTTGGCAGTGGCAGCACCTTGTGCGAGCGCAGAAGCAACATGTTTGGCCCCCCCTGGACACTCACCAGCAAGTCGCCATCTGCCGTCGCCCCGCGCAGCTCCGCCGGCTCACGAAGAACAAGCTGCACCGTCCCTGACTGGGCATCCAGCAGAAACAACCGTCCGCCGCGTGTCATCACTGCGCGCTGTCCCGACAGCGGCTCGACTGATGCCGGCAGATCCGGCCCTTGGAACACCTGACGAAACCGCGGTGGGTCCACAAATGGCAGCCGCGCTTCGACCCGGACGGTCTGCGTTGCTTCGTCTTTCCACAGGCACCAGACCAGCGGATCGCCCTCCCGCTGCCGCGCATCAGACGCGGGCAGAGACTCCGGCGGGCTGCACAGCGCCACCGTCACGATGTAACGAGGCACAAGACCCGCTGGCGGCGACAGCGTGTCGTTTGACTTGCCCACAAAACGTGACGGAGCACCTTCTTTCCACAGCACCCGTTCAGCCGGCGTGTATTCGTCTGCAACGAAGAACTCGCCGCCGCTCTTGCGCAGGCCCAAAGACCGCGACTTCGAAAACAGTACAAACTCTGCAGTTCCATCGGCGCGCGGCTGCATCCACGACACGTAGACCGACGCGCAGCCCCCGAGCGAAAGCCCAGTCAGCAGCAGCATCAGCATCCGAACGGCAACCCCAACGCGCGACATCGACATGGCGTCACAGTACCTACGCCGGAAGCGGCGCGGACCCAACTTTTCGCAAATCGTTTTGGTGGGAAAAGTGAGCCGGCCCAGACGGTGTCTTGCCTTACGATAGACGCGAGGGATTCCGATGATCAGTCTGCTGGCACTGTCGGCCACCATCGCTTCGGGCAGTCACTTCACCTGCGCCATCGGGAGCGGTGGCGCCGTGTTTTGCTTTGGGGCAAACGAATCTGGGCAGCTTGGTGACGGCAGCCGCGAGTCGCGCGGAAAACCGGTTCGCGTCGTTGGACTCACTGGCGCCAAAGACATCGCCGCGGGCGACACCCACGCTTGCGTCGTCGATGCCGAAGGTCACGTTCTTTGCTGGGGGAACAATGGTCCGGGGTCGTGCGGCGTTCCGCTCGACATCCATGTCACGACGCCCCAGCGGGTAGAAGGACTGCCGAACGCGAGCCGCGTGTTCGCCGGCCACAGCACATCTTGCGCGGTCAGTACGGACGGACGGCTGTTTTGCTGGGGACGAAATCTGTCAAACCAGCTCGGAGTGCCACGGGGTCCACACGAAGCCGGACGGCCAAGTCCCGTCGAAATCAAAGAGCTGAAAGACGTGCAGTCCGTCGCCATCGGCGATTCGCACACCTGCGCACTGACAAAGCGCGGCGAGGTCTACTGCTTTGGAAGCAACGAACATGGACGCAGCGGCGGCCAAGGCAGCGTGGTTCCCCCGACACGAATAAACATCGGCCCGGCGGTGGCCATTGCCGCGACCAGCAATGCATCGTTTGCGACCCTTAAGGACGGCACGCTGTATTTCTGGGGAAGCTGGCAGCGCGACCGCGACTTTGTGATGGCACCTGTGCCGACCCCGACCGGCGACCGCAACGTCACGCTGCTTTTTACCAATCGCCACAGCGCGTATGTGCGCAGCGGATCAAATGACTGGCGCTTTCCCAAGGCCGGCGTGGCGGCCCCGATGCCGCCGACAGGCCTTTCGTGGGCCGTCGAGGTTTCGGCAGGTGAAACGCACGCCTGCGGACGGGACCGCGACGGAGCCCTGCGCTGCTTTGGCACAAACCGCGAAGGCATCGGCACGGGCGTTCCCTGGAACGGCAAAGAACCCGTCGTCGTGCCGCTCGATGCCCCCGAATCGGACCCACTTGGCACGACCGCGCAGCCACCGCCACCGCCCGCAGCCTGTGAAGCGAGCGCCGCGTCACCATCATGGCAACAGGCCAAACCGACGCCGCCCACCTGCGGCAATGGCAAGCGAGATGTCATCGGCATGGCCGGTGGGCAGTGTCCGCCCTGCATCCCGGATCGCGAATGTCACTGCGCCCCGCGCGTCGAGCTGCGGGAAGCGTGCGATGGCAAAGACCTCGGTGGCGCGTCGTGTTCTTCGCTTGGCTACGGCAGCGGCAAGCTCGCCTGCACGGCGCAGTGTACGGTCGACACAAGTGGATGCGTGCCGGCAAGTCACCTGCCCAGCGGAGCGCGCTTGGCCTTTGTTGAGCTTCCGATAGACAAGACGCCGACCGCCGGCATGGCCATCGCGCCGAACGACAACGTGCTGGGGGCGGTGTGGGGAGCCACGGGTCAGTGCGGACAGGCGGTGTTTGGTCAGTTTTCGGCGGGACTCAAGCTGCTGTCGACGTCAGCGCCGTTTGGACGCCCGCACGCAAGCCGGATGCAGCTTGTCGCGACTCCGAGCGGCTGGCTGGCGGCGGTGGGCGACCGACTGAACACCTGGGTCCATCTAATTGATGCAAGCGGACAGCCGGGGCCCGAGCAGGTCGCGTTCCGGGGTCGGCCCGTGTTTTTGCAGAGCCAAGGGCCAAACGGTCCGTACCTGCTCGGACTGTCGACCCGCAATCATCCGTACATGGGCGGTCTCGACACGGTGCTGCTCAGCGGAAGCGGCGAGGTGCTGGCCAAATCGACGGTGTTTGGCCACCAGTCGTCGGCATCCGAGACGATGGATTCGTATCCACCGCCCGCCGATCAAGTCGCCATCACGACGCTGGATGACGGGTTTGCGGTTGCACGCGCCCAACTGGTGCCAGGCGTCATGGATCTGGGCGGCATCGTCGTGGCGCGGCTGGCCAAAGACGGCCAGGTCCAGGCCAAGTCACTCATCGCGATAGGTGGTACGTCGCCGTTTTTCGGTTCGCACAAGCTGCTGGGCTGGCTGTCCAATCTGTCGGGCCCAGGGGAAACCCAGCGCTACGGCGTGCAGACCGTCAGCATCGATGCAAACGGCGCGGCCCAAGGCGAGCCGCAGCTTGTGACGAAGCTCGATCCATCGGAATGGATCATCACGGGGGCGCTCGCGGGCCCAAGTCCTGTGCTGCTTGTGCCGCAGGTGGATGCGTTTCAGTCGACGTTTCAGTCGAACACGGCCCGCCGAATCGATCTGCTGACGCTGCCCAAGCAGCGGCTGACGGTGATAGACGGCGGCGGCATGGGGGCGGCCAAGCTCTTGCGCTGGAACGATGCGATGGTGGCCGGCTTTGTCTGGCAGCGCGACGGACGCGCGCGAATCGGTCTGATGACAGCACCCGCAGCGAAATAGGGGTCGAAGCCGAAGCCACGAGGCTTGGCCCCCTCGACCCAGAAGAACAGGCCGAGCTGGCCGCACTCACGAAGCTGCTCGCCGGTCGGTTTTCACCGCGAAAGCCCCACCCGCGCGCGACGCGACCGACCACAGGCTGCCGACGTGAGCAAATC
>DAORGN010000037.1:0-12254 GCA_035340095.1 Pseudomonadota bacterium
GTTTTGGCTTTTGCCAGCGCACAATCACCGCTTTTCGCCAGCGTCACGTCATAGCCACGGTCGGAAAGCTCCGCCTGTAGGAAGCGAAGCAGGTCCACATCGTCATCGAGTAGAAGTGCTCGGATACTCACGCTGCCTCCGCCTGAAAATAGAGCCGCATCGTCGTCCCGTGCTCGCCGCCTGACGCCGATTCTCCCGCTGTGCGGCTTGTCACTTCGATGAAGCCACCGTGTTCTTGCACAATTTCGTGCGCAATCGACAGCCCAAGTCCGGTGCCTTCGCTGACGGCTTTGGTGGTGAAAAACGGGTCAAAAATGTTGGCGCGGATCTCTTTGGCGATGCCGCTGCCGTTGTCGCTGACCTCCAGCACCGCCCACTTTTGCGGCTTGCCGCCAGGGGACTTGTCGCTGCGGACTTCCTCGCGAACGGCGACGCGGACGATGCCGTCTTCGCCGACTGCTTGCAGCGCGTTGACCGTGATGTTGGTCAGTGCCTGTTCGATGAGCCCGACGTGGGCGATGCAGCGAATATCGGCACTTGGCGGCACAAGCGAAAGCTCGCAGTTTTTTTTCCGCGCCACCGGCGTAAGCCAAGCCGTGACGCGACGGGCGACATCTTGCAGCGACACCGTGCTTGGCTGACCGCTCGGCTTGCGGGCAAACGTGAGCAGCTGTTCGACGATGATGCGCATCCGTTCGCACTGGCTGCGGATGCTTTCGGCTTCGGCGCGCACGTCATCGGAAGCAGCCTGTGCGGTCGCGATGCGGTTGGCGCGACCGGCAACAATGTGCAGCGGCGTTCCCAGCTCGTGCGCGATCCCTGCTGCCAGTGTTCCGACGGTGGCTAGCCGGTCGTTGTGGCGCATTTTTTCGACGACGGCGACCCGCGCTGCGGCTTCGCTTTCGACCCGCCGATGCAGCTCGCCGAGCCGCTCGACCATCGCGTCCAGCTCGGTGCTCAGCAGCGTGATCTCTGCGCTCGATTCATTGCCGATGAGGAATCGCACGCCAAAGTCGCCTTTGCCGACCAGCCGCGCTTTGGCCACGATCCGATTGAGCGGTGCCGAGATAAGCCGCGCCCCCAGCAGCACCGCGACGATCACGCCGACCAGCACCGTCAGTCCGGTGTTCTTGATAAACGTGCGCAGGTTTTCGCTCACAAACTCGGACTCTCCTTGCATGGCCCGTCGCAGCGTCACGCCAAATCGCTGTCCGGCCTCCTGTCCGAGCGACAGCCGATCGAACGCCACCAGCACCGGCGGACTTTTTTGGTGGTCGATGAAAATCACCTGCTCACCCGCTTGCGCTTGCTTTCGCAGCTCGGTAGGAAACGCCGCGAACAGATCGTCTTTTGACAGGGCATCGAGCCGGACCAGATGCACCGAAGAATAATCTTGCCGCGCCGCCACCCGATCGAGATAGCGGCGCAGACTCATCTCGCCACCGTCGTGCCATGCCAGGTTTGCGCCTTCATCAAGCGCGGTCAAAAGCGCTTGCAGCTGCTCGGTCCGCATCTCTTCGTAGCGCCACTCGAAGCGACCCTTTTGTTCCCAGGTAATCGCCGACAGTGCCAGCACAAAGGTAAAGATGATGAGCATCGTGAGACGGAGCGCGAGTCGCATGGGCGTGTATCCTTGAGCCCGCAGGTGACAAACAATGATGCGCTGCCACCGTGCTTGCCGGGCCGTAGACTGCGTTGCGATGTAGCTTCTATGCAAGCGCTGCGCCATCGACTCTGCGACGCAGCGAAGGGAGTGCGGACTCTTTCCGTGCGGAGGAACTCCCCAGCCTGGGGAAACTTCGGGCTCCTAGTGTTCACACAGGCTGACGGCGCGCACGTTGAGCGACTGTTTGTGACGCTTGCGCTCTTCCATCAGCTCCAGCCTTACCGCGAGCGCTTCGTCTTTCGGAATCACTGTTTGCTGTGGCGCAACTTCCCGCGTCGACACAAGCCGCACATTGGGATCGACCACCCAGAACACAATCACGCGACGACGGCCTTCACTTGATCCAGAGACAAGCGAAAGCTCGCTGAGCTTGTGAATGTGTGAATTGGGAAACACCAGCAGACGACCTTCCGGAGTCTCCAGACTGCCGAGCGGAATCGTTCCTTCGTCTACCAGTTGTTCGATCGGACGGGGCCGACACTGATCAATGTTCCAGAACAGACGACCTGCTTCTTCGACGGTGTAGGCTCGCTTGAAACGCAGTGCGCCGCCTTGGATCGCCGCGTCGCGATCCAGAATGTACACGCAGGTCGCGACGATGTGTTCATGGCTCATTCCTTCGACGTGCCAGACGCCTTCATGTGTTTCCCCTTGTCCGAGCCGGTATTCGACAATCTTGGGAATCACTTGCAGTTCACGTCCGCGCAGCGACGTTGGCTTCACGGTCTGGGCTTCGTCACCACCGGATTCCGGAAGCTCGCCTTCGTGCTCGATTTCATCGCACTCTTCTTGCCAGAACTTGGTGCTGTCCACGTATCCTGTCACGCTTTCAACAAGCGGAAGCGCCGTTGCAAACAGCGCAGCCAGATCGTCATAAAGCGCCGGATATTTTGTGCGATCCAGGTTGTTTATGTACTCTGGAATCTGGATTTTTCCGTCGCTGCCTATCGCAAACGGAGTCGGGAGCCACTGATAGCGCGACGATTCAAACGGACGACCAAACCGATCATAGGGCGGCGATTCCGCTTTGGGAACACTGCCAACCACCACCGATTTCCCTTCGATGTACGGATACAAAGACGGATGGACCAGATCGCGAACTTTGGTTCCCGAACCCGGATGGTAATCAACCGGTTCTTCGTCGATAAGTCGCTTCACATTGGCGCGCAGTCGACCGACCAAATTCGCATCGACCAAGCCGTCACCATACGCGATTCCGTCTACACATGGCCTGCGCAGGTGCTGTTCCCAGATGTTCTGGATCTGCGGCGATTCAACAATCCGGAACCAGCCATCCGACGACACTTCCATTTCCTGGCCGCTCTGCTGGTCTTTGAGTGTGAGCGTTTCATCCCCGGATGCAACCACCAGCGCGGAATCGGAAGGGAAGGGCTCTCCGCTGGTGGTTTCAAGGTCGCCCGGCTCAAACTCGACGATGTCACCGGGCTGTGGCGGGTGCCCCTCGCCATATGTCAAAAGCTCCTCAACAAATGCAAAGTCGCTGCTTTGGGCAAAGTGCGGGGCAGACTGCGCGCTCGACATCGGATCTCCTTTGGCTTCTGGCTTCAAACTAGCGCAGCGCGCGGACAAAAGGAATCTTGTAGGTGCGCTGCCTGGAAAAATGCGCTGACATTTCGTGGCGATGGCACACGCCTCTACACAGGCCAGCCTTGGCAGCGACTTGGCGGCGCGATACCATGGGGCGTGAACTCATCTGAACTTGCGCTGCTCCATGCATCCCTTGCCGAGCTGTCCGATCTCGTCGCCTTTTCGAGTGTGCTGTATCGGAAAATGTTCGAGCGTCAGCCAAGCTATCGTGCGCTGTTTGCCGCAGACCTGGAACCACAGCTTACGCGGATGGCTGCGGCGATTCGTTTTGGCATCTTGCACATTGCGGACGATACGGTGCTTTTGCCGCTGCTGACTTCGTTTGCGGCGCGTCATGTCGAAGCCGGAATCACCAATCAGATGTTCGAAGTCGTCGGTCTGGCGCTGCAAGATGCGCTAAAGGAACAGCTTGGAGAGAGATTTTCCGATCCACTCCCACGGCTGTGGCAGAGCGCGTATCAGAAGCTGTCGTGGGCACTGCAAGAACGGATGTGGCATGCGCCGCAAGATGGCCTGCCGCAGATGGAGCGCGCGATTCGGGAAAAGCTGCTGCTGTCATCGTATGATGATCTTCCGGCGGTCGCGCCGCTCCATCCGGTTCACGATGACTGTACGGTGCAGTTTGTCGGTGTGGGAAAAGTAACGGTGCGACGGGGGGACACACTCCTTTCGGTGGCGCGCACGCATGACATTCCGATGCTTGGTGAATGTGGCGGGCATGGTCGCTGCACGACCTGTCGGGTGTTTGTCGAAGAAGGAATGGAGTGGCTTGGTCCACGCACCGTAGCCGAGGAAGCGATTGCTCAGCGTCGGCATCTGCCACCCAGAGTCCGTCTCGCCTGTCAAACCAACGTGCTGGGTCCGTGTCGGGTGCGGCGACTGCTTCACGATGAACGCGACATTGCTGCGGTGCTGCGGCGGCGTTCCGGAATCAGCGGTCAGCAGCGCGAGATTGCGATTCTGTTTGCCGACATTCGCGACTTCACGCCGTTTGTCGAACAGAACTTGGCGCACGATGTGACGCACATGCTCAATCGCTATTTCACCGCGATCGTGGATGCGATGGAGCCGCACGGAGCCTACGTAGACAAGTACATTGGCGACGGAATCATGGTGCTGTTCGGACTGGATTCCCAGCGCCATGTCCACCCTTGTTTGGATGCCGTGCAGTCCGCGCTTGCGATTCAGCGCGCAGTGTCAGAACAGAATCCGTACTTCGAAAAATACTTCGGACACCGCTTTGTCTGTGGCGTGGGAGTCCACTTTGGACCCGCAGTCATCGGGGACATTGGATCGTGGCGGAAGTCGCAGCTTACGGCGCTTGGCGATACCGTCAATGTGGCGGCGCGGATCGAATCAGCGACGAAACAGCTTGGGCACGCGATCCTGGTTTCCGAACCCGTGGTGCGTGCGCTGCACAAGCTGCCGTCCGATCTTCCGGCAGCCAAATCGTTTGTCATCGGAGAGTCTGTGGAAGCCAAGCTCAAAGGGAAAAGCGAGCCGCAAAACGTCTATCCAGTCCGGCCTGCCTAGACCGCGGATTCCTTACGCCAGCTCCTCACTGAGCGTTTCCCATTCGCTCATCAGCGACTGAAGTTTGCGGTCTGTCTGATGTTCCTCATCGACCAGTTTGTGCAGCTTCTGCCAGTCGCCGCCATGCTCTGCGGTCAGCGTTTCCCGCAGCTCTTTGAGCCGCGCTTCCAGCTTTGCGATGTCGACTTCGACTTGCCCAAGCCGCTTCACTTTGCGATCGCGCTGGCGTTCGCGTTCCTTTTTGGCTTCATATTCGGCAATGCGCTTCGCTTTGTCGGCAGATTCATCAGGGATTTCCGTCGCTGCGTTCTTGTTTTGCGCAGGCTTTGCACTGCCTTTGGCTGCCGCTTTGGCTGCTTGCGCTTTGGCCGCTTCCGCTTGTTCTTGCGCCGCGCGTTTTTCTTCCAGAAGCCGCCGTTTCCAGTCCGAATAGTTACCGATGTGCGTATCAATCGACGCTGACGCCGGGTCCAGGTGATACAGCTTGGTCACCACGCGATCGAGGAAGAAACGATCGTGACTGACCACCAAGAGCGTGCCATCAAACGCGCACAGCGCTTCTTCCAGCGTCTCACGCGCGGGAATGTCCAGGTGGTTTGTCGGTTCGTCCATCACCAGCAGATTCACCGGCTTTAACATCAGCTTCGCGAGCTGAAGCCGATTCCGTTCGCCTCCTGATAGGCCGCGGACTTTTTTAAAACCATCTTCTCCGGTGAAACGGAATCGACCCAAATACGTGCGCGTTTTGTCTTCGTTCCAGTCGCCCCGAATGGATCGAATCTCGTCGATAAGCGAGTGATCATCATCCAGATCAGACAGCTTCTGATCAAAGTATCCGATCCGCACTTCCGGACCCAGATAGCACTGACCACCGCGCTGCGGACCTCTGCCTATCAGCGCTTTCATCAGGGTCGTTTTTCCCGCGCCGTTTGGTCCAATGATGCCGATCCGTTCGCCACGATAAATGGTGGTACTGAAGTCGCGCAGAAGCGGTGCATCGTCGCCAAAACCCAAACAGAGGTGCTCGGTCCGAATCGCTTCTTTGGCCCCCCGATGATCACTTGTCGCAAAGCGCAGACCGATTTCTCCCGCTTCCGCCCAGGTATCGCGGTGTCGCTTGAGCCGGTCTACTTTGTCGAGCATCTTGCGCCGGCTCTTGGCTTGGTTGGTCTTCTGTCCGGCAATGTTGCGACGGATGAAGTCTTCCGTTTTGGCAATCTCTTCCTGTTGCCTCTGCCACGCGGCGTTTAGCATGTCGTGCCGTTCCTGCCGCGCCACCAGATACTTTTCGTAGCTGCCGGGATAGCGCACCACTTCGCCATCTTCGACATCGACAATTTCGTTACAGACAGCTTGCAGGAAGTAGCGATCGTGGCTGATCACCACAAACGCCCGCGTCGCATCCCACTGCTTGAGCCGTTCTTCCAAGTGTTCGACCGCTTCCACATCCAAGTGGTTTGTCGGTTCATCGAGCAAGAGCAAGTCCGGCTGTGCCAGCAGCACTTTCGCCAGCTCGACACGACCCCGCTCGCCTCCTGACAGCGTCGCCACGGCGCGATTCAGATCGGTTTCCGAAAAGCCCAGATCATAGGCCAGCGCGCGCGCCCGCACTTCCAAGTTGTAGCCATCATGGTGCGCGTATTCATGTTCCAGATCCCCGTAACGACGCAGCAGCGCCCGGCCTTTTTCGCTCTCTGCTTCGTCATGGGAAAGCAGTGCGATCTCGTCGTGCAGCTTGGCAATTTCTGCCCGCATGTCGAGCAGCCTGGCAAACGGCAAAAGCAGCGTTTCCCACAGCGTTCCTGCGCCATGGAATTCCTGCGACTGATGCAGATACGAAATCTCTTTGCCGCGCGCGCGTACCACTTGCCCGCGATCCGGAAGCAGATCACCGACGAGCAAACGCATCAGCGTCGATTTTCCGGCGCCGTTTGGACCGACCAGACCAATCCGCTGGCCGGGGTTTACCTGAAACGACAGACTTTCAAAGATTTCCGTACCGGGATAGCCGAAGTGAACGTCGGCAAGCTGAGCAAGCATGGCCGCCGATTCTATCGCGCCGCCGCTCCCATCGCGCACAAATTGGGCAGCCCGCTTCTCAAACTGCGGCTTACAGCGGGTGATCTTCGGGCAAGCCAATGTGACGCAGGGCTTCGGCCACCGACAGAAAGCCCTTTCCCGAAGCACCTTGCTCGCGAAACATCCGCGTAACCTGGAGCCGTCCCGCCGCCGTTTGGACCAGCACCGCCAGCGGAGAAAACTGGATCAGCGTCGGAAACCAGACTTCGGTGATCGCTTTTTCGATCTCGTTGCTCGAGTTGCCCTTGGCCCGTCGCAGGTCGACTATCACCCGGAAGCGCAGATACGGAGCCACCGCTTCGACCAAATTTTTGTGCACCAGCCGCGCTTCCTGGCCGTCGGAAAACCCTTTTTCAGATCGTGTGATCAGCAGAAAGTGTTCTTGCCGGTTCACCGTCGCCTTAAAAAACGGGTCTTCAAGAACATGCAGCGGCCCTGACTTTGGCGGGGGGCTTCGGAAGATCATGTACCAGTCGGGTACAAACATCGTATCACGTCGACGAGATTCGGTCGTGATACTTGCCAGCGCGGGGGGTTTTAGAAAACTCTTCTATCCATGCGCGGTTTTTTGTTTGGCTTCCTTGTGTGTGCGCTGCTCTGTGCAGGGGCATACCATCAGTATTTGCGACCACAGCCGCTGGACCCGTGCCGGGTTTGCTCGACGGGAACTCGCTGCGTGGCCGATCTTTGCATTGCGCAGACGGTGCCGCCCCAGCCGGTCGCCAAAAAACGCGGTTATCGTCCGCGCGGACCTGTTGCCGTTGGCACGCCCAGTCCCAGCGGCAGCAGCCCAGCGAGTCCAGCCGCGGACCCCGGACAGCCTGAAGCGCCGCCGCCGCCCACGGTGATTTTGCGCCCAGAAGACAAGCGGCAACAGTCGGCGGGCGACAAGCTGAACACCACCGAAGTCATCAACATGGAAGACTCGCACTTGTCCGATCGTGAGCTGCAACAGGAAGACTTCGACGCGGTGTTTCGTCCTCGGCAGGGCGATATCTTGGGCTGTATTGATGATGCGCGCGGCGATGCCCAGCTCGAAGGACAGGTCGCCGTCGCTTTTCGCGTCCAGCGCACCGGCAAAGTCAGCGGCGTGCGGGTCGAAGCGCCGGCTTACCTGCTCGATCATGGGTTTTTGGCCTGTGTCCGCAAAGTCGTCCAGAGCCTGTCGTTTCCCGTCTCGAACAAGTCACAGGTCGTGACCTACCCCTTTGCGCTGCGCTAAAACTCGGGTAACTTTCGTCGCCGCGGACGCCCTATGCCCCTTCTGCTTTCGCTTTCGATGCCCGGTACGCGGGAACTTTTTGGCTACGGCGTCGTCGCCCTGTCCGCCATTTTCTTCGTCGTCGATCCGATCGCGGTGGTGCCGGTGTTCATTACCATCACGGAAGGTGACTCGGCCCACAAGCGCAAGCAAATGGCGCTGCGTGCTTGCATCGTCACCGCCGGCATCTTGCTGACGTTCCTGATCGCTGGCGGACTGATCTTTAAGTTGTTTTCACTGACGCTGGCGGCGTTTCGCATCGCTGGCGGACTTTTGCTGTCGCTCACCGGACTCGACATGCTGCGCAGCGTGACTTCGGCAACCAAGACCAGCGACAAAGAAGTCACCGAAGCGGTCAAAAAACCCGATGTGGCGATCGTCCCTTTGGCCATGCCGCTTCTGGCTGGGCCGGGTTCGATTGCGACGGTGATGGTGCTGGTCGCGCAGGCCAAACACTTCTGGCAGGTGGTGATTTTGGGCGTCGCGATCGTGATCACCGCGGCGGCTTCGTATCTGATGCTGCGCGCCGCCTCGCTCGTGAACCGCATCTTGGGCGCGTCGGGGCGGGCGATCCTCGAACGTGTGATGGGCCTTTTGCTGGTGGCCATCGCCGTGCAGTTCATCATTGGCGGCGTGCGCGACGCCTTCCCAGAGATTTTTGTCGGTCGATAGGTCGTTTTTCCGGAAGTGTTTTTCACCCCCGGCTGTTATCTCCACGCACATAGACTGCCACGCTGCCTGCTTTGCGCAGCCGCAATCCGAAGCAAGGACATCTGTTTCATGACCCAATCCCAATCGGCGCCCCCGCCGGTCATCGACATCCGTGAGGTCAGCAAGGTCTATCGCACCTCCGACGTCGAGGTTCACGCTCTGCGCAGTGTCGATCTGCGAATTCTGCGCGGGGAAATGGTCGCCATCATGGGCCAAAGCGGCTCGGGCAAATCGACGCTGATGAACATCATCGGGACGCTCGATAGACCGACTTCGGGCAGCTATCACCTGGATGGCGTTCCGGTTGAAAGGCTCGATGAAACCGAGCTTGCCCGTCTGCGCAACCGCAAAATCGGCTTTGTTTTTCAGTCATTTAACCTGCTGCCCAGGCACACCGCGCTTGCCAATGTGGAAGTGCCGCTCGTCTACGGGCGCGTGCCGAAAATCGAACGCTCGAAGCGCGCCGCCGAATCTTTGCGACGGGTCGGGCTCGGCGATCGAATGGATCACCATCCCAACCAGCTTTCGGGTGGGCAGCAGCAGCGGGTGGCGATTGCGCGAGCGATGGTCACCGATCCGGTGCTGCTGCTCGCTGACGAACCAACGGGCGCACTCGATACCGAAATGACCGATCAGATCATGAAGTTGTTTTGTGAGCTTCACAAAAGCGGCATGACCGTCGTGCTGGTGACTCACGAACCCGATGTCGCGGCGTATGCCCAGCGGGTGGTTCGTTTCCGCGACGGACGAATCGTATCTGATGAACAAAATCCGGAGCGTCCGCATGCGTAGTCGTCAGTTGGCTTTTTCGATCGGATTGGCGACGCTGGCCTTGTCTTCTTCGGCGATTGCGGCACCGCCGCCGGCTGCGGACACGGTACATCTGTCGCTGCGTGAAGCCATCGAACTGGGTCTGAAAGCCGATCCAGGGGTGGTGTCAGCGAAGCAATCGCGCGATCGCGCTGATCTGGCGGTGACGCGGTCGCAGCTTGATCGTTTTTCGCTGCGCGTCGATGCGTTCGTCAATGAACAGTACCGGGTCAGCAACATCGCCGGGGCCGCACCAACGCCGACATGTTCGACGCTGGCGCCCGTGCGCAGCCTGACTGGCAGTGGCAATCTCTACATTCCGCTGCAGCTTTTGGCGTCGTCGGGTGGCAGCCTTGGCGCACCTTCGGAAGCGGACTGTATGGCATCCGGCGGGGCGTATTACGCGGGCGATTCGCTGCAATCGGGCGCGCTGGGTCAGTTTAGCTTGGCGGCCAACCTAAACGTGCCGCTGTTTTCCGGTTTCCGTGTCACTGCCACCGTCGAGCGGGCCAAGCTTTTGCGTGATGCGGCAGATGCATCCATGCACCAAAGTGAACGGCAGATCGCGCTTGATGTGCTGCGGGCGTACTGGAGCGCGCGACGGCTGGAGCTACAGCTAGAAGTTTCGCAGCAGTCGCTGGCCCGCTTTGATGAAGCCACGGCTGCCGTCGCTGCCCGAGTGCGCAACGGTCTGGCCCCGGTGATTGATCAAAACCGCATGGAGTCGCGTCGGCAAAATGAAGTCTCGCGGCGGGCCGATCTGGACGGCGCCCTGCTGGAAGCCAAAGCCCAGCTTGGCGTGCTGCTGGGTGTATCGCTGGCCTCGTCGTCGCTGTCAGAACCTAGCGAGCTGCCGCCGGCGCCACCGGAAAGCATGGAAAGTGTCGACCAGCTCTTGACGCAGGCGCGCAGCCAGCGGCCCGAGCTGCGTGCCGCGCATGCGAACCTGCTCGCCCAAGTGCAGGCGGTGCGGATTGCGCGCTCGACGTACTATCCGCAGATCGGGCTGTCGGGACTTTTGCAGTTTTCAAACAACCCGTATAACCCGCTGATCGGTGCGCGCGTCGCCAACAGCACGGCGAATCCGTTTACCAACATCACCGGGTCGGTGTTCCTGGGTTCGACGCTGAGCCTGAATCTGTTTGATACCCTGAACACGTATACGGCGGTGCGCGACGCGCAGCTGGAAGAAAAACGGCTGCTCGCAGAGGAAAGACGGGTCGGACGCGCGATTGAAGCTGATGTGCGGGTGCTTCACGCGCGGCTGCTCCACCTGTATCGGATGCGCGAACCCCTTTTGCGCAGTCGGGCCCTGGCGCGTGACAACCTGAGCATCCTTGAGCGTCGCTATCGCAGCGGCGATGTGGCGGTTCTGGATCTGATTGATGCAGCGACGGATCTGGTGACCCAAGAAATCACGCTGGCGAACCAGGCGGCGACAATCGCGCAGACCTGGGGTGAGCTGTATCTGGCGGCGGGACGACTGCCACCGGCTTCGCTTCTGGCAGCCCAAGACCTGCAAGGCGCCCGCTAACCTGGGGAAGAGAGTGAGATGAGCGAGTTCAATAAGAAACGTTCGAAGTGGCCCACCATCTTGGCTGTGATGGGTGTGCTGTTGCTCATTGCGGGCGGCGTGTTTTGGAAGAGCCGGGCAGGCAAGCGGGCGGCGTTCGATCCGTCGCTGCTGACCAAGGTGACGCGCGGCGATCTAGAGGTTGCGGTGACCGAGCTTGGCAAGATCGAACCGCGGGAAAAAGTCGCGGTGAAGTCGAAAGTCGCCGGCCAAGTGGAGAAAATTCTCATCGAGGAAGGCATGCCGGTAAAGTCCGGCCAGCTGCTTCTGTTTTTGGACCCGACCGAGTTTCAGCGCAGCGTGGTGAGGGCGCAGCAGGAAGTCGACAAAGCCCAAGCCTCGCTCGATTTTGCGCGGGTCACGCTGGATCGCAGGCGGCGTGCATTTGCCGATCGCGCGGTCGCGCAGGCCGATGTGGATCTGGCGGAAAACGACTGGAAGACCAAAAAAATTGCGGTGGCACAGGCGCGGGAAGCGCTCGCGGTCGCTGATGATCAGCTTCGTTATTCGCGCATCATCGCGCCGATTGACGGAACGGTGATTCAGCGCAGCATTCGTGTCGGTGAAACGGTCGTTCCAGGCACGATGGCAACGCTGGATGAAAAGTCGCTGATGGTGGTCGCGGACATGTCGACGCTGATCGCCAAAGTCGAACTCAACCAAATTGACGTGGCCAAAGTTCGGCTGGATCAGGATGTGACGCTGACGCTTGATGCGCTACCGGGGAAAAATTACCACGCGAAAGTGTCCAAAATTGCGCCGGCAGCGATCACGCCCAAAGGCAAAGAAACCGACATCTTTCCCGTCGAGGCAACGCTGGATGCGGGGGCGCTTGCAGACATCAAACCGGGCATGACCGCCGATGTGAAGTTCCACATCGACGTGCGCAAAGGCGTGCTGAAGCTGCCCATCGAAGCGGTGACCAAGGAAGACGGCAAACACTTTGTCAGCAAGCTGGTCGAAAAACAGCCAGGGCAGGCCAAAGTCGCCGACAAGATCGAAGTCAAAGTCGG
>DAORGN010000037.1:12354-30032 GCA_035340095.1 Pseudomonadota bacterium
TCGAAAAACAGCCAGGGCAGGCCAAAGTCGCCGACAAGATCGAAGTCAAAGTCGGGGTTCGCAATGATCGCGAACAGGAGATCGTTTCAGGGGTCGCAGAGTCGGACGAAGTTGTGATCCGTCCGCCGTCCGCGGCTGCCAACGAGTTCAAATAAGGAGCCGTGGGTCTGCCTCTGCCTGGCGCGACACGCGGGGCTTTCCGTTTCTTTGGATTTTCTTTTTTCGGTTCGCTCACAGCAAACAGGAGCCGGTCCGGTGTGGCTGACGTATTTGCAGATTGCGCTGCGGGTGCTGCGGGCGAACATGTTTCGCTCGACGCTGACGGTCGCGTCGATTGTCATTGGTGCGTTTTCTATCGTGCTGATGACATCGCTGGCGGAATCGGGCTTTGGCACGCTGTCGCGCTCGTTTGAAGAACTGGGTGGGGCGCGCCTGATTTCGATGTGGCCGTCGAAACCGGAAGCCGCCGAAGGCAAAGACGCGATGCACTTGGGCGGCATCAACCGGCATGATGCAGAGGCGGTGCGCAGTGTTCCGCACCTGGTTGCGCTGACCCAGTTTGTTTCCTCTTGGAAGCAGGATTTGACATCCGATGAAGGCGTCCGTGTGCAAGGCGACCTCGTCGGTGGGGACACCAGCTTCCTGGGTTTTTTCCGCTATCAGCTTTCGCAAGGCCGTGGACTGGATGACACCGACATCACCGATCGGGCGCGCACTTGTGTGATTGGAAATGATCTGGCGGAAAAGCTATGGGGGAAAGATGCGCAGGTCATTGGGCGTTATGTCACCGTCGCAGGAACCCACTGCCGGATTGTCGGTCGGCTCAAAAAAGTCGATCGCTGGGGAATGGGTTTTGGTTGGAAGTGGGACGAAGTGTTGGTGATGCCGATTGATACGCTGCTCGATAGGATTCCCAAGCTGGGCAAAGAGGGGCGACGGATGTTTCTGCTCACCGACAGTCCGACGCACAATGACATCGTCAAGCGGATCGTAAACACGGTGCTTTTGGAACGTCATCATGGACTGGATGACTTTCGCTTGTTTGATTTTGAAACGCGGCTCAAAGGTTTTTTCCAAGTCTTCCTGATCATGAAAGTGATTGTCGGACTGCTCGCGAGCATCTCACTTGTCGTCGGTGGTGTTGGCATCATGAACATCATGCTGGTGTCGGTTTCGGAACGTGTGCGCGAGATCGGAATCCGCAAAGCACTGGGCGCAACACCAGCAGACATCGGGCGGCAGTTCTTGGTGGAAGCGACGCTGCTCTCTGGGGTCGGCGGGGCGTTTGGCGCGGGACTGGGAATCTTGGGGGCGCTGCTCGGCGGTGCGATCATCACCCACTTCAAGCCGACGTGGCTGACGCTGATTTCGCAGCCCGCGGTGATTGTGGCGCTGACCAGCTCATCGCTGATTGGTCTTGTGTTCGGATACTGGCCGGCGCGAAGTGCAAGTCGGCTCGATCCGGTGGTCGCCATCCGCAGTCAATAAGAGGAGTATAAGATGTCTCTATTTGCTTCACTCCTCGATCTGCTTTCATCGGTGCTGCATTCGTTTCGGCAGCACAAAGTGCGGGCTTTTCTGACCCTGCTCGGCATGATCATCGGCGCCGGTTCGGTGGTGCTTTTGTCGGGACTTTTGGCCGGTGGGGAAGACGCGCTGTCGTCGACGCAGCAGTTTATCGAAGAAAAAGATGTGATCGAAATCGAAAACGCGGCGGCACCGGAAAAGCAGCGCAATCGGACCCAGCGTGCACTCGATTATCTGGATCAGCGGGCGCTCGACCGCAGCGTGGCGACGGGTGGTTCTCCGACGGAAGGAGAGCTTATGGACTGGCGCCACAAAGCGAAAGTCGGGGAAACCACCAAAAATGTGATGGTGCTTGGGGCGTCTCCGCAAGCGCTCGACCTGTATCACGTCAAACTGGAAATGGGCCGCTTTATCGACGAGCACGATCTGCAAAAGCGCGCCCGTGTGGCCGTGATTGGGTACGAAGTCTGGAAAGACCTGCTTTCGGGGACGCGCGATCTGAATGGAAAGTCCGTGACGATTGGATCGGTGCGCTGGCAGGTCATCGGCGTGCTGGCACACAAACCACCGATGGTGGCGGGGCCAGGAACTTGGATGTGGGATCGCCGCGTGGTGGTTCCTGCGACGACGTTTCAAGGGGTGATTCGGCATTCGCGCAAGCTCGACAGCATCTACATTCGGGTGTTGCCGCAGCTTGGGGATCTGATGCAGGCGGTGGTGCGGGCGCGGTCGTGGGCGAAAACGACGATTTTGTCCCGTCACTATGAAGTCGAAAATTTCAAAGTCGATTCCGACAAGGATTCCCAACAGCAGGCCGAGGTGATCTTTTTGGTCATCAACATACTGATGCTGTGCACGGCGGCACTGTCTCTGTTTGTCGGCGGAATCAACATCATGAACATCATGCTGGTGACGGTGACAGAGCGGACGCGCGAAATCGGAATCCGGCGAGCCCTTGGTGCCACGCGCGGCGACATCTTGCAGCAGTTCCTGCTCGAAGCCGGGATCATCGCAGGACTTGGTGGGATGGCCGGTGTGCTCGGGGGCATGGCGCTGGTGTTTTCAATCAGCAAAATTTTGGCTTACGTGCTGGGAAGCTGGACGGCGCACTACAAGCTGTGGGCGATTTTGCTCGGGCTTGGTTCCAGTACGTTCACGGGTGTGTTCTTTGGTCTGTATCCGGCGTGGCGGGCCGCGCGTCTTGATCCGGTGGAAGCCCTGCGTTACGAATAAGCACCGTCGGTGGCGAAAATTTTCGCGCAGTGGTTACACTTTCGCGCGTACTTCTGCGAGCATGTTCAGTTAGGAGGAAAGCGAATGCGGTTTGTCCATGCGGCTCTGTTTGCTCTTTTGCTGTCGGCCAGCCCAGCCCTGGCGCGTCCGGTTGCCAGTGTGGAGGTTCCCGAAACCCTGAGCTTCGAAGGGAAGACGCTCAAGCTCAACGGCGCGGGAATTCGCAAGAAGGTCATCGTCAAGGTGTATGTCGGCGCGCTGTATCTGGAAGAGACGACGCAAAATGGCGATGCGATCATCAAGTCGGATGCGGTGCGGGTGGTCAAGCTGACGTTTCTGCGCAGCGTCGAAAAGGACAAGCTGATCGGCGCCTTCAAGGAAGGCTTTGAGAAAAACTCCGCGGACAAAGCGGCGGCGTTCGCAGCCCATCTGGAAAAACTGGCAGCGGTTCTCACCGACGCAAAAGAAGGATCGGTGATGACTGTGGCCTACGTTCCGGGGAAGGGCACCCAGATTGGCATGCAGGGTGGCGGCTCGGTCACAATCGAAGGCAAAGACTTCGGTGATGCGATGTTCCGCAACTGGCTTGGTGCCAAGCCTGCCGACGGTGGACTGAAGACCGAAATGCTGGCCGGAAAGTAGTCTGGGCGCGCTCGGTTGTCGCTCTGCACGTTGGTCCGGTTGATTCCTGCTGCTTGTTTGATTCCCTCGCACATCACTTCGGAAACGAACTGGGAAGGTTCATCCATTCCTCTTTGGTGTGGGCGATTCCGTTCAGCACCACGGTGTGAAGCGAGGGCAGGGCTTTTCCCAACCCTTTGAGCGGATCGGCATCCAGCAGCAGCAGGTCCGCGCGCTTTCCGACGGAAATCGTTCCCTGATCGTTTTCGATTCCGAGCATCCGCGCCGGTTCCAGGGTCGCCGCTCGCAGCGTTTCTTCGGGGCTCAGTCCGGCTCTTTCCAGCAGCCGGATCTCTCGCCAGGTCGTCGGTCCGTGAAAGAAAAAGGGAAACACCGGCCAGTTTCCGGAATCGCTTCCCATCACAATCGGAACGCCCGCGCGGTGCAGCTTGACGACCGTCTTGGCTGTGGCCGACAAGCGCGGACCCAGCGCCGAGATCATCATGTTTTGCCCTCGTTTCGTCGCCGAGACGATTCCGAACAAGTCGCGATAGCGGCCTTTCACAAACGGCATGTTTTCCCCGATCATGTCGACCAGATAGCGTCGCTGCATCGCCGGATTCCGCAGTGTTTCCATTTCGACAGGCGGAATCGTGAGCTGTCCTTGCGGATCGGAAAATTCATCCGGCGTAAGCAAAAACCGCTGCACATCGTAGACCGACAGCGTTGACATCACATAGGCATGGGAATCGATAAGTCGCTGGAGCGTACCGTCGGAAATCGTCTCTGGTGGATGCACAAACGTATGCGGCGCAAGCGGAAGACCAAGCTGGTACATCGCATCATTTATCGCGTGAACATAGATCGGAAGCTTGCGCTTTTCCGCTTCACGTCGAATCGTCGCAAGCATCTGTGGACTGTGTACGTTCCAAATCGGCGCCAGCATTCCCGGCTCCAGCGGAACTTTCACACCGTCGGCAGCCATCGCCACCAAGCGATCCATGTGGGACGCGACGCCATCTTGCTGCGCATCCGAATAACCGGGAGGAAACAGATCATCTATGTATCCTCCGCGCGCGGCCACCGGAGGGCCCAGGGCAAAGTAGCGCGGTCCGACATGACCTTGCGCCAGTTTTCCACGCACGTCTTTGGCCACGGTGTCATCGACGGCAGGGTCCAAAATGCTGGTCACTCCGGAAGCGACATACGCGCGCAGATGCCACGCCCGCAGCGCTTCGCTGGTCTTGGCATCATCGCTTCGCAGTGCGGCTCCGGGGGCCAGCGACAAATGGACATGCGCGTCGAACAGACCGGGCATTACATAGCGCCCACCACCGTCGAGAATCGGCAAGTCAGATCCCGGTTCTCCGCCGATTCGGGTGATGCGTCCGTTTTCAATCCGAATCGATGTCAGCGCCTCTGTTCCTGCGAGCCGAACGTTCTTGATTTCGAGCGATCCGGGCCGCTGAAGTGGACCCTTTGTCGCGGGTGTGGCCGACTCCACCAATCCGGCCACTAGCTGCGTCGGATCATAGGTCGTACTTGGCGGAATCAGCGCAGGAATCACAAGCAAAGACAAGAGTCCTACGTACAACAGCCAGCGACGTTTCATTGAAAACTCCGTACCCCATGATCGCCGAATCTTTCCGCTGGAGCAAGCCGCGGCCATGGCGGGATTCCCTAGCGCGGTCTTTTTTGCGCTCGCGTTTGTTGGCCAAGGTGTGCGATGACTTGGCACTGATGGCACTCACAGCGACGGTCTATCACCTTCCGGTTGCGCTTTCCGATGTCGATCGCGGCGTCTATGAAACGCTCGATTTGCGGCTTGCGCGCCATCCTTCGGAAACGATGCGCTATCTGCTCTTGCGGCTCTTGGCGTACTGTCTTTTGTACGAAGAAGGAATCGCGTTTAGCAAAGGGGGTCTGTCTTCCACGGACGAAGCGCCGATCTCGATTCGGGATAGGACGGGTCTTCTGCGTGCGTTTGTCGATATCGGTTTTCCGTCGGCAGATCGACTTCACAAAGCCGCCAAAGCGGCGCCGCGGGTGATTCTGTTTACCGCGGTAGAAGCGCATCTTTTGCAAAAGGAAGCGCGCGAGCGGACGATTCACAGAGTCGAAGAGATCGAAGTCTGGCGAATCGATCCGACGTTTTTGGATGCGCTGGAACCGCTGGTGAATCGTCACACCAAGATCGATCTGCTGCGATCAGACGGCGTTCTGTATGCGACGGTGGACGGCAAAACGCTGGAGACACCGCTGTCCCGCATCAGCTTGGGAGCCTAGGGTTTTTTATGCCCGTGATGGTGTCGATTGACTCCCAAAGTGCCTGCGATCCATAGTCCGCGCGTGTGGCAAAAACCTGGCCCACAAAACAAGCGAGGTACACGGTGATGGCGATGCGGTCTTGGCTGCTGTGCTCGACGGTGGCTTTCATGCTGGGCGCGGGTTGTACGGAACCTACCGGAACGCAACCGGGCGGCGGATCTGCGGGGGACAAAGGCGAAAAAGGGGACAAAGGCGACCCCGGACTGCCCGGTCCAAAAGGCGAAAAGGGGGACAAAGGGGACACCGGAGCTGCCGGACCGATGGGAATGACGGGCCCAGCGGGGCCGATGGGAATGACGGGTGCCAAAGGGGACAAAGGCGATCCTGGAGCAGTCGGACCGACGGGGCCGATGGGACCTGCGGGCACGACAGGTGCGACCGGGCCTGCGGGCGCGACGGGACCTGCGGGCGCGACGGGACCTGCGGGCAGCAAAGGGGACAAAGGGGATCGCGGCGATCCTGGACCGCAAGGCCCCACGGGACCTGCGGGCACTTCTGCCTATGCGGAAGATGTGGCCTCGTTTGCTGGTTACACGACGGGGACTACGACG
The DNA here is from genome assembly GCA_035340095.1 of Pseudomonadota bacterium. Taxonomy (GTDB): domain Bacteria; phylum Myxococcota_A; class Polyangia; order Palsa-1104; family JAEUJZ01; genus JAEUKA01. Next base: position 18,615 of record DAORGN010000037.1, read on the forward strand.
GGCGCGATCACAAATGGTCGGTACGGAATGCATGCGCTGTGCGCGGCGGCCTTTCCGGGTTCGCACCTGTGTCACAGCAGTGAATACGCATTTACAAACTCCGCGGTAAACCCACCCACCGACGGAGCCTGGATCGATCCGTCGTTTACCATTGGCATTTCCGGGGTCCGCCAGCTTTCCGGTACAAGCTGTGATAGCTGGAGCCAGACCGCATCGGGTTACTACGGTGTCTATGTCACGCCATCAGGGGGACTTGTGACGACCGACTGCGTAAAACGCAAAGCACTGGCGTGTTGTAACAGTGTGGCGCGCACGCAGTTTGTCGGCTTCACCACCGCAACGACCAGTGGCGCCGCCGGCAGTCGCTTCAAAATGCACCAGACCTGCGCGGCGGAATTTGCGGGTTCCCACCTGTGCCACTCCATTGAGTACGCCCGCTCTCATTCCGCTGTCGTCCCGCCCGCAAACGGAGCGTGGATCGATCCATCGAACGGCAACCTCGCTGGAAACGCGCGCGATTTGGCCGGCACCAGCTGTGACAACTGGACGCAGATGGCATCGGGTTATTACGGAGTTTACGTCACACCGAACGGCAGCTTGGTGTCGACCGACTGCGTGAAAGTGAAGTCCTTGGCCTGCTGTCGGTAGCGATTTCGCTAAAACAACATCAGCAGCAGCGGACGACCAAACAGCGCAAAGCCCAAGTGGGCGTGCGGCCACAAAGCAAGTCCCGCTCCACCGACGAGAATCAGCCACATTCCTGAGCACAGATAAAGCAGTGCCGGCAGCCGTTTTTGCAAAAGCGGAGGCAGCTGCAGAAGCAGCCGTGGTAGCTGGGTCGCGACAAGCAGAATCGGTGTGGTCAGTCCGACCAAAAGCAGCATCACAAGCGCACCGTGCAGAGGCGATCCAGTCAGCGCCGCTTGCGACAGCGCCCACGCTGGAATCATGCACGGCAGAAAGCCCATCATCGCGCCCAGCGCCAGCTCGCGCAGCGGATGTCGACTGGCGAGCAGCGGCAAAAGCGACTGCCTGGCGCGCACAAGGACAGACTCCACCACTTGCGCAGGGGACAGCGACAGCGATCTGCCACCACGCAGCTTGACAAGCGGCGCGTCGCTGGGATTTGGACGCAGCGTCCGCAGTGCCATTCCGCAGAGCAGCACGCCAAACAAAAGCGCCAGGACCGCTCCCCCGGTTTGTGCTGCGTGCGACAGACCCGCTCCCAACAATCCGGCCAAGCTACCGAGCCACGCATAGGTGAGCCCACGCCCCGCTTGGTACAGCAGCACGCCGCCGATTCCTTGCCAGCGATTCCGTCCACGCATCACCCCGGCGATGTCGAAACCGGACAAAAGCGGCCCGCACATGCCGACGCAGTGAATGCTGGTCCACAGAACGCCCAGTCCCAGCACTTGCGCATACGCCGGAGGAAGCGTCATATCAGTGCGAATTTCCCGTCGCTGGGCTTGTGGGTCCGGTCAGCGCGGCATCCATGATTCGATCGGTCTTGGATGCGCTGTCTGTGACCTTGAGCTTGACCCTTATGCCGGCGTGATAATCGGCGCGCGGAATCGAGGCAATCACCGGCACTTCGATGCTCGCCAGCGATTCCAGTTCAACGGTCGGCTGCGGAATGATGAGCGTCAAAGGTGCCGTCGCTGCGCTTTCTATCTGAAGCGTCGACTTGACTGGATTTTTGTTGATCAGGTGGACGACGAACTGGTTGCGCACGATGTCGCCATCAATGACAAACGTCATGCCGCGCGCGTGAAGCAGGTTCGATTCAAACGCGGTGTGGCGCAGGAACAGCGTCGTCGATACCACAAGTCCCAACATCCCGAGCAGCAGGTACAGATAAAGCCGCGGACGGACAAAGCGTCGCTTTTCCCCGAGAAGTCCGCGCTCTGAGTCATAGCGGATAAGTCCTTTGGGACGCCCGAGCTTGACCATGATTTCGTCGCAGGCATCAATGCAGCCGGCACAACCGACGCACTCCATTTGCAGGCCGTTGCGGATGTCGATTCCGGTTGGACAGACCGCAACACAGCGATGACAGTCGACGCAGTCGCCGACCCCTGGGCCATGCGCTTTGCCGCGTGGTTCGCCGCGTTTTTTGTCGTACCCGATGACGACGGTATCGGGGTCTTGCATGACCGATTGAAGCCGACCATACGGACAGACAATCAGACAGAGCTGCTCGCGGAACCAATAGAAATTCCAGTAAAACACCGCGGTCATTCCGACGCCCCACAGAAACGTCGAAACGTGCGCAAACGGTCCGTCTTGGATCATCCGCAGCAGCTGTTTGGCCGACACAAAGTACGCCAAAAACAGATGCGCCAGCACATACGCGATGACCACATAGCAGATGTGCAGCGCGGCTTTGCGCAGAATTTTTTCCGCTGTCCATGGACCTCTCGCGAGCGCTTGCCGCTTGCTCGCCGGGCCTTCGATAAGCCGTTCAATCCGTCGGAACACGCCTTCCAAAAAGACAGTCTGCGGACACGCCCAGCCACACCAAACGCGACCAAACAGAGCCGCCATCACAATCAGCGAAAAGCCGATTCCGGTCAGGATAAAAAACGCCAGATACAAGTCCTGGGCATTGAACGTGCGACCAAACAGGAAAAACCGTCGCGCTGCGATGTCCAGGTAGACCGCCGGATGCCCACCGATGGTGATCCACGGCAGCGAGATGTACACCGCGATCAGGATGTAAAACACGAGCGGTCGCAGCTTGGAAAAGCGACCGTGTACATCGGCAGGATAGATGTACTGTCGCGACCCACGCTCGTCGAGCATGTGCAGCTTATCAAGAGTCGGTTCTTCGCGTTTCATCGGAATACTCTTTGGGTCCAGCGTATCCCCCACACGCTGAACCGCCAAACTGGCGCCTTCCCCAGCGAGCGTGCGGAAGGCGGAGGGGAACTACTGGGCCGGGGCGGGCTCTCCTGATTCGGTCTTTCCTTGCGGTGGCTTGCCAGCGACATGTTTGCCGCGCAGGGACAGGACAAACGCCGTCGCTTCTTGCACTTTGGTCGCGCCCAGCACCGTCTTCCAGGCAGGCATTCCCTTTTCCAGCACGCCGGTTCCTATCACTTGATAGGTGTCTTTGGCTTTGGCGCCATGCAGAAAGTAGTTGTCGGTCAGGTTCGGTCCGACAGTGCCTTGTCCTTCGGCTCCGTGGCAAGCGAGGCAGTTTTGTTTGAACACCGCTGCGCCGCGCTCCAGCACCGCAGCATCTTTGCTCATCGCCAGGAGCTGCTCTTCGGTGACTCCCTTGCCGGCGGCTTCCTGTTCCGCCATCCGCTTGTCTTCCGCCTTCTTCGCTTCATCGAGTTCTTTTTGGTACGCCACCATCGGCAAATCGCCCGTTTGCGACGTGTGATAGTAGAACCAGTAGCCGAAAGAAAACACGATCGTCGCGTAAAACGTCAGCAGCCACCAGCGCGGCAGCGGATTGTCAAACTCGCGAATGCCGTCGTAGTCGTGGTTGGTTTCGACATCTTGTCCGGGCGCAGCACCGGCGTTGGCCGTGCTTCCTTGTTCTTGCGCGCTCATGACTCACACTCCTTTGCGCTGCGAACCTGCCGGCAGCACCGGGGCACGCTTGACTTCGCCGTCGTCGCCAAGCGGCAACTGAGCGATCGATTGAAACACGGACGCTTGCTTTTTGCGAAAGGTCGCAACCACCACCGCAAAAAACGACAACAGAAACGCCAGCATCGCCAAAATGGGCAGGACCAGGACTCCCTTTTGACTGAAAAACTCGTGGTACATAGGGAGTCCTCCTTACCGGGTCACTTGGGCGAGCGGGGCCACGCCTTGGCTGCGACCGAGCCGCTGCAGATACGCGATAAGCGCCACCATCTGGCTGTCCCAATCGACGGTGATTCCCTGACCTGCGAGATCCTTGGCAATCGCTTTCGCTTGCGCTTCAAGCTCTGCATTGCCATTGCCAATCTCTGCTGCGCTATACGGTACGCCCAGCGTTTTCATCGCGTTCATTTTCACCGCCGTGTCACCCAGATCGAGCTTGCTCTTGGCCAGGAATGCATACGGCGGCATGTTCGATCCCTGCGACGTCGATCGCGGGTCCATCAGGTGCTGGTAGTGCCACAGGTTGCCGTACTTGCCGCCCAAGCGGTGCAGGTCCGGACCCGTCCGCTTGCTGCCCCACTGGAATGGATGATCGTAAATGAACTCGCCCGCGGTGCTTGGATCCCCGTAGCGCAGTTTTTCACTTGGGAACGGACGCACCATCTGCGAATGGCAGGTGTAGCAGCCTTCGCGAACGTACAGATCCCGGCCATGCAGCTCCAGCGGTCGGTAGGGCTTTTGCACTGCGCCCGTCATCGGCACTGCGCGGTCGATCAGGATCGTCGGCAACAGCTCGGCGACGCCACCAATCAGGACCGCGATGAGCACCAGCGCAGTAAAGATGAGCGACCGGCCTTCCAGCGTGCGGTGCACATTCAGCCTGCCGCTGTCGTCTTTTTTCATCGCATACGAGAACCACATCACCAGCACAAAGCCAGTGAGAAGCGCCACGGTCGGAATCCAGATTTTCACTGAATCAATCAGGAAGAATGCTGCCATTCCGACGAGCGCCACCACCGAAAGCAGCAGCGGACGCGAAAACAGAATCGCCGTCCATGCCACTTCCTTGTGTGATTCCTCTTCTTCGACCACCGTGATCGACGTTTCGACTGCTTCCCCCGCAGAAATCGTCTTCCACAGGTTCACAATCATCAGCACAAAGCCCGTGATGTAAAGCAGTCCGCCTACCATCCGCGTCAGGTACATCGGACGAATCGCCAGCAGCGTTTCGACGAAGCTTGGGTACAGAAGCGCGCCTTCGGGATTGACCGCTTTCCACATAAGACCTTGGGTCACACCCGCAATCCACATCGAGATGGTGTAAAGCAGGATTCCCACCGTCGCGGTCCAGAAGTGCAGATCCGCCAGCGACCGCGAGTGAAGCGGACGATTCCACAGCTTGGGAACCAGATAGTAGAACATACCGGCTGCCATAAAGCCGTTCCAACCCAGCGCTCCGGTGTGCGCGTGACCGACGATCCAGTCCGTGTAGTGCGCAAGTCCGGACACGCTCTTTATCGAAAGCAGCGGGCCTTCAAACGTCGCCATTCCGTAAAACGTCACGCCCGCGATAAAGAACTTGATCACCGGGTCGGTGCGCAGCTTGCCCCACGCGCCCCGCAGCGTCAAAAGTCCGTTTACCATGCCACCCCACGACGGTGCCCACAGCATCACCGAAAACAGCATTCCCATCGACTGCGCCCAGTCGGGCAGCGCGGTGTAAAGCAGGTGGTGCGGACCCGCCCAGATGTACATGAAGATGAGCGCCCAGAAGTGGACGATCGAGAGCCGATAGGAATAGACCGGACGTTCCGCCGCTTTCGGAAGGAAGTAGTACATGATTCCGAGAATCGGCGTCGTCAAAAAGAACGCGACCGCGTTGTGTCCGTACCACCACTGCACCAGCGCGTCCTGCACACCTGCGTAGATCGAATAGGACTTCAGTCCCGAAAACAGCGGCAGGGCCAAGCTGTTGACGATGTGGAGCACAGCGACGGTCAAGATCGTCGAGATGTAGAACCACAGCGCAACGTACAGGTGTTTTTCTTTCCGAATCGCCAGCGTCCAAAAGAAGTTGATCGCGAACACCACCCAGATGAGCGCGATCAGGATGTCGATCGGCCATTCCAGCTCGGCGTATTCCTTTCCTTGCGTAAAACCAAACGGCAAGGTGAGCGCCGCACAGACGATGATGAGCTGCCAGCCATAGAAGTGGATCGCCGACAGCAGGTCGGAACCCATCCGCGACTTACACAGCCGCTGCGTCGAGTAGTAGACACCGGCAAACATCATGTTGCCGACGAACGCAAAGATCACTGCGTTGGTGTGCAGTGGACGCAAGCGTCCAAAGCTTAGGAATGACGCCAGGTTTAGCTCTGGGAATGCGAGCTGTGATGCGATGAGGAGGCCGACGATCATGCCGATGATGCCCCAGAATATGGAGGCCAGCATGAACCTTCGGACCGTGACATCATCGTACGTAATCCGTACTTCTTTCATGACCTACGTTCCTTTGTTCGGGAAGGGGAGGGGGAAACCTTGATTTCCTCGTCGGAATCCAAGGGCAATAGGGACAACCGATCGGCGTATTCGTGACTGCGCCGCGTATACAGAAATCCAAACAGAATTCCTGCGGCGATCACAAGCAGAAGGCTCACAAACAGGGTGAGGTACAGCGCATTCATGAAGACACTCCCAGCAAAAGCGGGGACTCCGTTTCACTTGATTTTTCGTCGGGGGCGTGCGGTATGTTCTGATCTGTTGCTTCGTCTTTGTCACGCAGCGAACGCACCGTGGCAAAGATCACGACCAGCGAGCTAAGCGGCATCGCCAGCGCACAGCGCAGCGGTGTCATAAGCCCCGCAAACGACAGAGACAGAACGATCAAATTGTAAAAAGATGAAAGTCCCAGGTTGCGCAAGATGGTGCGACGCAGCGCTTTCGCCGTCTTTAGCGCTTCACTTATCGGGCCGATTCCGACCCCTGAAAAATAGAAGTCAGCGCGGGCTGGCAGCGTCGGGCGATCAATCGCCGGAGTGCCCGCACAAGCCGCCGCCGAAAACGCGAGCGCATCGTTGATTCCGTCCCCAATCATCAGCGTATCGCCATGGCCGTCATCGATCTGTTTGACCATCGCGCACTTTTGTTCGGGGGACAGACCGCCAAATGCGTCACAAATGCCAAGCTGCCGTCCGATGCGGCTGACTTTGTCTTGCCGATCCCCGGACAGGATGAATAGTGACAGACCTTGTGCTTTGAGCGCCGATACCTCGGACGCTGCATCGCGACAGAGTGCTTCCGAAAGGGAAAAACGCGCAAGCGGAACGCCATCGCAGCCAAACACCGACTGCGGCTCGCTCGAATCGGAATCGGACTGGGAATCGGCTTGGGAATCGGCGTCTGTCGGCAACACAAAGCGCGGCGTTCCCAGCCGATAGGTGTGACCGAAGCGGCCAAGTGAAAGACCCAGTCCCGCGTGTTCTTCCACTTGGGCTGTCGCATCGATACCGTCCTCGGTGCCAAGCTGGGAAATCGCCGACAAAATCGCCCGGCTGACCGGATGATTCGATCGCGCCACCATTTGAAACAGCGCCTGCCTTTGTTCGCTGGACAGACCATGCAGCGGCGCTTTGTTCGCAAGTGTCAGCTCGCTGAGCGTCACCGTTCCGGTCTTGTCCAGAAGCACTTTGCGCAGTCCGAGCGCGCGATCAAAAAACGATGGTGTCCGCACAAACAGACCACGCCGCCGCAGCCGCGCTTGCGCAAGTTCATAGGCCAGCGGCGTCGCGATTCCGAGCGCACAGGGACAGGTCACGACCAGCACCGCCACCGCTACTTCCGTCGCCCGCAGCACTCCTGATCGAAACCACAGCGCAAAAGCGGTCGTCGCCAAAAGAAGCACCAAAGAGACATAATATCGACTGAGGTAGTCCCAAAAATCTGCGCGCTGGCCGCTTGCAGCAACGTCTCCGGGCAGCGGTTTTTCGACGCTGGGTGCACAGAGCAGATCGCGCAGACGTGACGCACTGAACGCTTCATCGGCAGAGAGTCGGACCGCTTCTTTTCCGCGGTTGTGGGCCCCTGCGGGAATGGCTTGTTTTTCGGCGTATTGCTTGGGCGTCGACTCTCCCATGATCCAGTCGAGCGAAAACTCTGCCGTCCCATCGAGCAGCGTCGCCTGCACCGGCAGAAGTTCGCCCGGCGCGCACAGCAGCACTTGGTCTTTTTGGATCTGCGACGCCGGCAGGATTTCCAGACGGCTTGTGCCATCGGTCCCCGTCCGAATCGTTCGCACAAGCAGTCCAGACACCGTATCGTCCGCCAGCAGCCTTTGCCGGTTGTGACTCGCGAGCCGTCGCTGAAGGAGCCGCCCGAGCAGCATCAGCGTAATGAAAATGCACAGCGTATCGAAATAGGAAGCGCGTCCCTCGCCGGCAAAGAACGACCACACGCTGCCGACGTAGGTCAAAAGGATGCCGAGCGCAATCGGAACATCCATGTGCAAGATGCCGCGCGAAATCGCTTGCACGGCGCTGCGGAAGAACACCGTTCCACCGATTAACACCGTCGCTGTGCCCAGTGCCAGACCGCCGTACCCAAACAGCTTGTAGATGATCGGTTCTTCGCGCTGCGACAGACCAAAATAGGTCGAAAACGCGAAAATCATGCTGTTCATCGAAAGCGCTGCGCTTAAGCCAAGCCGCAGCACCAAGTCATCGACTTTGGCATCGCCGTCTTTGCGGGCCGGCCCCAGCCGATAGCCGAGCGCTTCGACATCATCGACAAACTGCTCGACGGTTTGGCGACCGTGCTGCGTGCGGCGATACAAAAGCTCGATCCGACCGACGGCAGGATTGACCATGATGCGGGCGGCACCGGGCTTTTTCAGGAACAGCTTTTCCAAAAGCCATACACACGCCGCACACTCCAGCCCTTGGACATCGAGCCGCAGCGCCACAAGCTCGGCATCGGCGGCCTTGCTCTCGGCTTGGTCCAGCAGCGGCGTAAGCCACAGGCGCTCGCGTTTTTCCCCCCGACTGCCCACTGCCGACAGCCGCGTCGCCCCGCGCAGTGCATAAAAATTGAGCAGGCCGGCTGACTGCAAAAGACCATGCGCCGCCTTGCAGCCAACGCAGCAGTACGGATGGTAGGCCGCGTCAGACGAAGCGGGTGAGTTGCAGTGGGGACAAACGCTAAGAGCGGTCATGGCCGCTCGGCTCCTTGGTTGTTTCGGTCCGCGCAGTGTGCCGCGCGTCTCTCTCCTTGGGGAAGCAAAGGCTTTGCCAAGACTGCTCAGCCACGGGACTCGGTCAGCGCGGACGAAAACTGTTCCCTATCGGAACACAACTTTGACCCTTTGTGTACCCAAACGGTACACGCCAGCCCCGCGCAAGCTCTCCCACGAATCTGCGCTTCTGCTAAAGTACCGACTTGCCGATGCAGGCCCCTTCCCTCGCACGTCACTTTCACCTGCTCAGCGATGCGGATTTGCAGGCGCTGGCACCCGTGCTGCGTCATCTGCGCGAGCAGCGGACGCGGGTTCTCGACGAGTTTTATAAGCGCTACCTGATTCACTTTGGCCAAGAAGTCAGCCTTGGATTTTCCGACTTTTCGGCGCTGTATGGTCGCGATCTGGATGCGATGGTGCGGCACCTGGCCGATCTCGACATGGACGACTTTGCCGCCGAAGTGCGGGCCGTCGGCTATGAAATGAGCGAGCGCGGCGTGCCGTTTGCCGAAGTGATCTCGTCGCTGCATTTGCTAGAGGAAGCGGTCGGAACGGTGCTCGGGCCTGCCGTCGCGCGGGGCGAGCTTCAGCCTCGGGTGTTTCAGATTTTCGACAAGCTCAGCCACTGCCGGATCATTGTGCTCGCCGGGGCTTATTTCACCGGGCAGTCTGCCGACGCTGAGCAGCAGCTGCACAATGTCTCTTCGCTGCAAGATGGCAGCGACTTGGCGCGGCAGTTTTCGTCGCTGGTCGGTCAAAGTGAAGCCATGCGACGGCTGTTTGCGCAGCTTCAAGCGGCGGCACTAAGCCCTGGCGGAGCCGCCCTGCTCGTCGGAGAAAGCGGCACCGGCAAAGAGCTTGCGGCACGCGCGCTGCATCAAAAAAGCCGTGGCGTAAAGCGTCCCTTCGTCGCCGTAAACTGTGCTGCGCTGCCACGCGATCTGATCGAAAGCGAGCTGTTTGGCCATCGTCGCGGCGCGTATACCGGCGCGCAGACCGAATACGGCGGTCTGGTGCGCGCAGCGTCGACAGGGACATTGTTTCTCGACGAAATCACCGAAATGGCAGTTGAAGTCCAAGCCAAGCTGCTGCGCGTGCTGGAAGAAAAAGCAGTGCGCCCAGTGGGAGCACCTGGCGAAATTGCCGTCGATGTTCGCTTTATCGCATCGACCAATCGCGATCCCCAAAAAGCCGTGGCCGCAGGGCTCCTGCGGGAGGATCTGTACTACCGCATCAGCGCCTTTCGGGTCGACTTGCCGCCGCTGCGTGAGCGACGGGGCGACATCCCGCTTCTGGTCCGCCACTTTGCCGAGCTTTTGCACAAGCGGGGACTTCGCGCGATCGAACAATTCGACGCGGCGGCGCTGCGTGCTCTCCAGACGTATACCTGGCCGGGCAACGTGCGCGAGCTGCGAAACGCGATCGATTTTGCGCTGACCGTCGGAAGTGGTCCCGCGCTTCTGCGCGACGATCTGCCCCCGCATGTGTTGCGTGGCGCGGCGCCGCCGCTTCCGGGCGATGCCCCAGCCAGCGGGGATTCCCCGTCGAGCGCGGAGGCCAGTGTACCCGCGTCAGACAAAGATTCCGCCGGCGCTGTCCCCACCATGGAAGAAGCCGAGCGCGAGCTGATCCAGCGGGCGCTGTCAGCGACGGGCGGAAACAAGCTGCAAGCGGCGCGGATGCTCGGGATTTCGCGCCATCGTCTGTATGACAGCTTGCGGCGGTTTCGGATCGAAGACGCCGAAGCCTAAGCCGCGAACTGTTCCCAAAAGGAACACTGTGGCCTGCTTCCTGTGTGGCCAAGATGTGGCCGGACTTTTGCATGATCTCGCCACTTGATGGGGCTTTACCGCAAACCCGCAGACACAAGGCGCAGCGCTCCCCGCGCGATCCGCGTCGCTGCGTCGGATTCGGCCAAAGATTCGGCGTCGGCTGATTCGCAGGGCCGCAGCGCAAGCCGAGCTCCGACGCTTTACGCCAACATGATCGAGCAGCATCACGAGATCGATCAGCTGCTCAGCCGGCTTGTGCAGGCCGTGGCGCACATCAATGGGCCTCCCGAACGGGCGCAGGCACGGCGACTTTTGACACGGCTGCGCAAGACGCTGTACGCCCACATCTCACTCGAAGACGGAATTCTGTTTCGCGAGTTTGAATCCCAGAGCGGACTGCTTTTGGAAGGCCCGACGGCGACGCTCCGTCGTGAACATCAGGTGCTCAAAGCGCGGATCGAAGAGCTGTCGGTATCGATCGACAACGGTGAAAAAACGCCGACGCTCTTGCGGTTGCTCGAAGCGTTTTGTGCGCTGTACGCCGATCACGGTCGTCGTGAAGAGGTGATGTACGGAATTTGTGAACGGCTTTTGTCCCCCGAGCTCCTCGCGAAAGCGCAGACGCTGCTGCGCCGCAAGCCATCCCGCAGCGGAGACTAGCGGATCGTCGTCGGCGTCTTGCGCGTGCTTGTGGAAGAGTGGCGGATCGACTGCATCGATCGTATAGAACCCTCTATGCCGTGTCCGGGGCGTGGCGGCACTTCTGCCGGCTGCGCCGTCGCGTTCATGCAGTCACCGCACGTTACGAGGTCTACA
>DAORGN010000038.1:0-29835 GCA_035340095.1 Pseudomonadota bacterium
CACGCCATGCGCACCAGCCGTCACGCCATGCGCACCAGCCGTCACGCCGTCCTCACACTCCGTCACGCCGTCCTCACACTCCATCACGCCGTCCTCACCCTCCATCACGCCATGCGCACCAGCCGTCACGCCGTCCTCACACTCCGTCACCACGTAACGGCGGGTCGACAGCGCAGTTTTTGGTGAAGGGTGGGGAAGCAGACAGGGGGAAGCGGGAATACGGGCGGCGACGTGGGCTAGCCGGGGCCTTGGGTGCAGTGGGCGCCGGGCATAAACGACAGGTCATTGCCGTTTTTGCACTGCGGCTGTGGGCGGGCTCCCTTGCCGTCGTCGTTGGCGCGGAACCACAGATCGACCGATCCTTGCACCGGCTTGTCCCACGCGCAGCTTACGACTTCGCATTTGCCGGGCGGAATCGGCGCCGTGGTGTAAGCGACGCAGATCGCCGACGCCGGGTCGATGCGCGGATCTTTCTTGTAGAACGTGCCCGGAATCATCGTCGCGATGAGGTCCGATCCGCGGTTGCAGACCTGTGCATACAGCTTCCACTGCTTGCTACAGTCGACCTGATCCGGCGACGGCGAGCCTTTGCTGGTCGCATCGGGCAGCGGCACCGTCTTGACCAGCGTGCCCTGGATGTTCTGCCGGTAGTTGTTGTACGTGGACCAGTTGGGCGTCTCTTTGGCCGGTATCGTGCCGTCGTCGTTCACATTGGTGATGTGATAGGTGTGCTGGTTCCACAGCGGGCGTGACGGCATCCAGCGGTTCATCGGATCTTTGAGGACAAACACCCCTTGCGTCACCCCGGTGTGCGCCATGCCGGTGTCGCGCTCAGGATTTTGGTCGGCGCAGTAGCCGTTGCCTTGGATGGAATCGGACGGAACGATGAGGTCGGCGTGTCCGTCGTTGTCCACGTCGGCGACAATCGGCATCTCCAGCGCGGTGCCGGACGTAATCGGCCTGGCGAACACGGTCTTGCCATCGGGTCCGTTGTAGACGCGCAGCCAGCACTCATCGCGGTAGACAACTTCGGCGCGGCCATCGCCGTTGAAGTCAAAGACCGATGACGCAGTGCCGCCCGATGACACGTCTTTGGTCACGGTGTTCCACAGCACACCGGGCAACGTGCCGCGGCACTTGGCGGGCTTGGGAGTCTTGAGGCAATCGAGCGAAAACACGTAATAGGAACGTGGTCCCGCGGTGCCAAAGTCCGGCGTGCCATCGCCATCGAAGTCCGCGACGGTGGGCGGGCCACCCCAGCCACCAGGAATCGATGTCATCGGCATCAGGAACTTGTCGGCTTTCACATCGATCACCGCGACTTTTTGATCGTTGCTCGCGGACTGCACAAACACGATGTCCGGACTGCCGTCTTTGTTGAAATCCCCAATCGCCGGATAGCCGCCCTGCGCAAGCGACGCCATCGAGCTTGGCGTCTTGTCCACCCCAGTCTGGCCGTCGAAGATGCGGTTGCCAGAGATGATGTCCGGCTTGCCGTCACCATCCATGTCATTTACCAGCGTGAGCGTGCCCCACGTTGCGCCCACCACCGGGCTATTGAACATCTTTTCGAGCTGCTTTTTGGCTTTGTTAAAGCGCAGCGCCATGCCGCCGACCACGATCTCTGGTGCGCCATCCCCATCGAGATCCGCAACGGCGGGACCGGAACAGTCAAACGACACGCCGCCCGACAGCGCAAAGGCGTCCGTACTGCTCGTAATCAGCTTGCCGGTGGTTCCTTCAAACACACCAATCGAATGTCCAGAGCCCGGCGCCCCCGTCGCAAGCAGCGCGATGATTTCGGGCCGCTTGTCGCCATCCAAATCGGCAGCCGCAATCTGCGAAAAGCCCTGGATGTTGGCATCGACATCGTACCGGACGGTGCAGTCTTTGCCGCTCATCGCGACGAGGCGGCTTGGGCCAGCAGACACCTGGGGCGCAAACACAATTTCGGGCTTCGCATCGCCATCCAAATCGATCACCAGCGGCGTCATCACCACATCACTGGCGACCGGAGCGGGCGCGCCTTTGGCCGGCCACTGACAGTGATCGATCGGCGCTTTGAACTCGGTGGCGGAAAAGCCGTTGCCTTTGCACATGGCGTCGGACTCTCCGTCTTTCCAATCGAGACAGACACCGCAGCTACCGCCATCACCGACCTGCACGCTGCAGCGGGTGTCGTTTTGGCAGTCGTTGTCCGAACAGCAAGTGCCGCGATCGGGAACGCACTGTCCCATGTGACACAGCCAACCCATCGGACAGGGGGAATCGGCGCCGCATGGCTTCCCCGGACCCGTCGACATGTCCGTCGACGTGGAATCGCCGCCATCGCGCAGGCCGTCTTCTTCATCAACTCCGAGCCGGGCGGGACTGCATGCGGAAGCGAGCAAAAGGCCAAACGCAAGACCCGACCCCGCAGCACGCATGAAAAGCCGACGGCGACGTGGAAACAGCGACATGGTGACTCCTTGACGGAAACGGCTCAATTTCTGCCGAAAATCGCCGCGACTATAACAAGCGGGCTCAGCCAGATCGAGCGTTTCACTTCTCGATTTCAAAAGTCGCCCAGCGGAACAGACCCCCTAGGTTGCGCAAGGGAAGCTTCTGCAAGGGCCCCCTAAGCGGCCTCCCAAACCACTACAGAGACACTCCTAAGCGCACTCCTTTTCGCGGATTTCCCGTCGGATTTTGCGAACAGAGAGCCCCCTTCTTCATTGTTTTGCGAAATGCGCGCGATTCACTCTTGTACGCACCGGCGGGCTCATGTACCTTTCGCCCGCTTTTCGCAAACACTACTTCCGCGACGTAAAGACGTAAAAAGGAATCACCATGAAGAAGCGTAGTACCTCTGGCGAACTTCAGGATCTCATCAAGCAGCTCACCACCATCCGCAAGGAGCATGTGCGGGCGCTCGACGAGATTGAGAACACCTTCCGCATGTTCGGACTGGATCGGCTCATCAAAGACGGCGCTGGCAAAAAGCGCGCTGGCAAGAAAGCCGCAGTGAAGGCTGCTCCTTCGGCCCCGAGCAAGAAGAAAGCGGGCAAAGCCAAGAAGGCTGCGGCCCCAGCCGCGACGGCGACCAAGGCCCCCAAGGCCGCGAAAAAGGCCAAGGCGACCAAAGCCCCCAAGGCCGCGACCAAAGCCCCCAAGGCGACCAAAGCTCCCAAGGCGACCAAAGCCCCCAAAGCAGCCAAGTCGGCTGGCAAGCGCCGTGGCTCGTTCGAGATCACGGGTGACGAGCTGATCCTCCGCTTCGTCAAGGACAAGGGCAACGCCACCACCGAGCAGATCCGCAAGCACTGGGAAGCCTCCAGCCGCGGCGGCAAGTCGGACAACAACCTCACCAACCTGGTGAAGAGCGGCAAGCTCGTGCGCAGCAAAGATCCAAGCGGCCCTGGTTCGCTCTACAGCCTGCCGGCTTCTGCTGCTGCTTCGACCGCGCCGACCACCACCCCGACGGCCTAACCAGCCGCCCCCATCTTTCCGCCCGATTTTTCCATCCCAAACAACATCGCCCAGGCTGTGTCCATGACACAGCAGGGTCGTCTTGTGCTGCGCTGACGACTAGCTGTTGGCGGGCAGGAGGCGCACCGGCACCACCGGCTGCGCTTTGGCAGAGCGACCCATTCCGAAGCGCGACTGCACGGTTTCAACCGGCTGTGGCGCCGACGCATCGCGCAGCGGTGGGAATGACCGTCCCACAGCGTTCACCGGCAGCACCGCGCTCATTCCCGAAAGAGTCGGTGACAGACTCGGCGGTGGCGGCTGCGGCGGAACCACCGCGGCGAGCAGCTGTGGCGACGGCAAAGGCGCAGGCAGCTCGAAGCCGCGCAGTGGTGGCAGCTCGCCATGGCGCGACTCTTTTTTGACCGTCACCCCAGCCAGCAGCACTTCCGCATTGAGATCGCGCAGCGGCGGAAACGGCGTGCTGCGATGACTCGGCGCCAAATAGAAAGCATACGGGCTTGGTCCGTGGCTGCGCAGCGGTGGCAGACGGTTTTCTCGGCTTGCCTGCGACTGCTGCGGATCGGGCAGCGGCCAGTAATAGACTTTTTCGATTCCTTGCAGGTCGATCGCCGAATAGACACCCGGCAGCAGATCGAGCACCCCGCGGTAGTGTTCACCAGGACGCAGCGGCCCGGTCCGCACATGCCATTCGCCATTGCGGTCGAGCGCGCCCCACGGTCCACGATCGACGACATACGCCGCCGTGCAACGCCCGGTCCGCGGGTTACAAATCCCAAGCCGAGTTCCACAAGGCAACGTGCGATGGGCCACACCGTGGTTGCGCATCTTCTGCCAACCTTTTTGGCCATAGCGCACCGTCAGGGTCCGACGACAAGCAAACGTCCCCACGTTGTCGAACAGATCCCCTTCATAGCCGTAGCGTGAGCCGTTCCCCACATCCATCCCGGCAAGCATCGTCAGAGCAAGAAGCAACGTCACTGGCGCCCTCCCCCGCGCTTCGCTACCCAGTGAACGTCGCCGATCCGCTCTGCGCAGAAAGACGGTCTAACACTGCGATCTGTAGCGTAAGTGCGCCAATTACAACACATTTGCAATGCCCAGATTACGAAACACCGCGTAGAAGGATATCAAACAGAGCTGCGAGTCCGATCCAACAATTTTTATCCCACAGCGAAATTGGTGCGATAACGTAGGAATGTTGCGCAGGTTCTCTGCCTGAATTGACGCGGTGCGTAAAATCCGACCCAAAGACCAGATTTTCCGTCTGAAACACTGCAAAGACCCCCCAAGCTGACGCCAACATGTGGCTCAACAACCGAAACTGGTCGGGCCACAGATGCCAACTATTCAACAAACAAATATCATCAATAATGAAAACAAAATAAATCAATAACCATCAACACAAAAATCACACAAGATCAATCAAAGATGCCTATTTGAAAAAAAGGACGCAACATTCTTTCCGTCGAAACTTCGTCGATGGAGAGATTGCCGGATAAACGTGGGGCGTACAGCGGGCGAGGAGGAGAGAAAAAACGGCGGCGGAAACGGCGGGGTCAGCGGCTGCGCAGCCAGTCACAATAGCGGGCGATGCCTTGGGCGATATCGACCTTGGGTGCATAGCCCAGCTCGTGGCGCGCGCGATCGAGCTGCGCCCAGGTGATGGGCACGTCGCCGGGCTGGTCGGGTCGCCACTCGATCTGCGCCGAACGTCCGAGCGACGATTCCAAGCGCGTCACAAGGTCAGCCAGCTTGGTCGTCCGCTCGCCACCCAGGTTGTAGGCCCGGAAGCCGAGCTGGCTGTCCGCGGTACGATCAATCGCCGCGATGATGCCGTCGATGATGTCGTCTATGTAGGTGTAGTCGCGGGCGCTTGTGCCGCTGCCGTGCAGAACGACGGGATCGCCGCGCAAAATCCGCGCCGCGAAGCTGGCAATCGCCATTTCGGGACGCTGATGCGGACCATAGACGGTGAAAAAGCGCAGCGCGGCGATTTGTGCACCATAAAGATCGGCATGGGTCGAGCAGATAAGCTCACCAGCGCGCTTGCTGGCGGCGTAGGGGGACGCGGGCCGCATCGCGGTGTCGTCTTCGCGAAAGGGGACGGCGCTGTGTGCACCGTAGACCGAGCTGGACGAAGCAAAGACGATGCGGCGGATTCCGTTTTGGCGACACGCATCAAGCACATTCTGGGTGCCTTCGACATTGACGCGCATGTAGCGAGCGGCTTGGAAAAGCGACGGACGAACTCCCGCCAGCGCCGCCAAATGAATCACCGCCGATGCTTCTTTTGTCAGCTCCGCGAGCAGCCCCGCCGACAAGATGTCACCTTCGACAAAACGGAACGCCGGATGGGACAGAAGCGGTGCCAGCTGCGCGCGGTGGAGCGCCGCCGGATACAGCGTTTCGTCAAAGCAGTCGAGCCCGAGAACTTCGTGCCCCAAACCAAGCAGCCGATGGCACAGATGACTGCCAATAAACCCAGCACAGCCCGTGACAAAAAACTTCATCCCCGTCCCTCCCTGCTCTGCAGCAGATCAAAAGCGGCCCGCCGCCATAACGCCATTTGTCGTCGGGAAAAGCACAAGTGAATCATCGAGCAGAAGGTGCGGACGCGCCCCGGAAATCAATATCGCCAGGCCGGTCGCTTGCAAAAGCCCGCTGGTCAAAAGCCACGGCACGCTCCACGACGACATCACCGCGCGCCCGTTGCCATCGTCGGTCTGCGCCGGGGCAGCAATCGCCGAAACGAGCGGACCGACCACCGGCACCAGCAGCGAATAGTTGGCGAGCGCGCTCGGACCTTCGCCGCTTTCGACCCGCGGCCACAGCACCAGCGGTGCAACCAGCGCGGGCAGATATCCGGCGGCCCAAATCAACGCGCCGATCCGAACTTTGCGCAGGTCACGTCCGATAAGCGGCGATCCGGGCGGCGGGGTTTGCGATGGTGGATACGCAGAGCGCAGCGGCGGAATCTGGGCGTTTGCCGAAGCTGCAAACAGCAGGGAAAACCCAAGCCCGATCCGCACAAGTCGACGATGCATCGCTCGCAAGAGTAGCGCGCCGCGCCCAAAGCCGAAAAGTGTGCAGACTGCTTCACGAAGCATCAAGGCATTGCTCGACGGTACGGATGACCCGATCGCTTGCATGTGGACCAGCGGACCGTCGTATTCCGGTCGGGCCGGGCCGAATTGCACGGCGAATCATCCATGGCCGCGTTTTACCAAAGCGAGTCGCCTACCCCCAAACATTCAAACGACGCCACCCGCGAGTGTGTGACGACTGTCGCCGCGAGGCGGTTTCTTCCCTGCCCAGATGCGGTTAGGATGAAATGAGCCAATACGGAGAAGTTTCCATGAAAAGAGCATTGCCCTTTGTCTTTCTGCTTGGCCTCGCGGCTGGCTGCGGCATCCCCAAGGAACAGTGGGAAGCAAAGCTGAAGGAAAACGCCGACCTTCAGATGAAGGTCACCGACCTGGAAAAGCACAAGCAGAAGCTGGAGTCGGAGATTGCCGATCTGAAGAAGGAAAAAGCCGATCTTCAGCGCACCATCGACAACCTCAAGGACAGCATGGGCAAGCTTGGCAAGGACAAGGCCGACCTGCTAGAGCGGATGGCCAAGCTGAGCGCGACGCTGGAAGACCTCGAGCGCGCCAAGGCTGCCGCCGACAAGCGCAGCAAAGCATTCCGCGACCTGCTCGCCAAGTTCAAGGCGATGATGGACGCTGGCAAGCTGCAGGTCGAAGTGCGCAACGGTCTGATGCTGGTGAAGCTGCCCGACAACATCCTGTTTGATCCGGGCAAGACCGAACTGAAAAAGGAAGGCCAGGAAGCCATCGGGCAGGTCACGCGCATCCTCAACAGCATCGAGGGTCGCAAGTTCCAGGTCGCCGGCCACACCGACAACGTCCCAACGGGCAAAAACTCTCGGTTTAAGTCGAACTGGGAGCTGTCGTCTCAGCGAGCGCTCACCGTGCTGGATCTGATGGTCAAGGAAGGCATGGACGCCAAGCGGCTGTCGGCTGCGGGTTACGCTGATGTGTTGCCAGTGGCGACAAACGACACCGAGGCGGGACGGAAGAAAAACCGCCGCATCGAAATCGTGCTCCAGCCGAACATCGAAGACCTGCCCGGCATCGACGAAAAGCAATAGCACTGCGCACGCTCGTTCACAGCGACGACTCAGTCTGTGAACCATCCGCTACAGTTTCAGGCCCGCCGCCGCAAAATCCCCCTGGCACAACTACTGCTACGATAGACCGGCAACACCTCGTCTAGGAACACGCGCCCGGCCTGGTTTGTCAGTCGGCGCGTCGAAAGGAACTTCGCTATGACTTCGATGAAGCTGAAACTGTCGCTTGCTGCCGCCTTTGCCCTGGTGATGCCCGGCGTTGCTTCTGCGCAGGGAGCGCCCGATCCGAACGGTCAGCCGCCGCCAGGCTACTATGCGCCGCCGCCGCCGGCTGGTTATGGTCAGCCCTATCAGCCACCACCGCCCCAGCCGTATCAGCCCGATCCGGCCTATCAGCCGCAGCCTTATCAGCCGCAGCCTTATCAGCCGCAGCCTTATCAGCCGCAGCCTTATCAGCCGGCACCGATGTATCAGCCACAGCCACAGGTGACGCGGAGCTTTCTGTATCGTCCGCAGTTTCGCCCACAGTTTGGCATCGCCGCACGCTTTGGCGGCTACGGCAACTACGGTTCCTTTGGCAGCTACAGCACCGGCGGTGGCGGTGTCGATTTCCTGCTGCGCGCCCATCCGCGGCTGACGTTCGAGCTTGGCATTCAGTACCAGCGCATCTCGCAGGAAGATGTCTATCTAAACGACTTCCAGTACGAGCGCTACGATGTGCCGATGACGCTGGGAATGCGCGTCCACCTCGGCAATCCGCTGTGGATTGTGTCTCCGTATCTGGTCGGCGCAGGAGGCCTCACGTATTCCCGACTGTATATGCTCGACGCGCTGACCTACGAATCGCACTGGTTTGGCGAAGTCCAAGGCGGCATTGGCTTCGAGTGGCGGCTCGGCCAGCACTTCGCGTTCAACCTCGACCTGCGTGGGCAAGGACGCTTCCGCAAAGTCGGCGAGCTCGGAACCCCGACGTCGAACGAAGGAACACTGACCGACGTGTATGGCAACACCGTCCCGTCGATGGGTGGAAGCGGCGGTTTCATTCTCAACATGGGAATCGGCGGCTTCTTCTAAATCCAAACCCGCATAGATTCCCGTAAGCAAATTCACTGGATTATCCTAGGAAGCTAGGAATCCATGGCTGGCGCACGGGTCAAAAAGCTCCTCGATCAAGGTATTTCGCTGCACCAAGCAGGCCGCATCAGCGAGGCCGAAGCGCTGTACCGCAAGGTGCTTTCGCTGTCGCCAAGTGATCCCGATGCACAGCACATGCTCGGTGTCGCGGCCATTCAGCGCGGCGATTTTGAACGGGCGATTCCGTTTCTCCACCGTGCACGCAACAGCTATCCACGCATGCCCGAGCTGCACAACCACTTGGGGATGGCACAGCGCGGACTGGGCAAGCTGACCGAAGCGCAGGGATCGTTCCGGACCGCGCTTTTGATAAATCCGCGGTTTGTGGATGCGCACGTCAACTTGGCCGATGTCTTGACGCAGCAAGGGCTGATTGGCGACGCACTTTCACAAATTCAGCACGCGCTGCGGATCGATTCAAGTCACGTCGAAAGCTACAACATGCAGGGCAACATCCTGCACCGGCAGAGGCGGTACGCAGAAGCGGTCGCAAGCTACCAGCAGGGTCTTGCGCGGAATCCAGCGTCGGGACTGCTCTGGCAGAACATGGGCAATACCCTGCGCGAAATGAAAGACTTCGCAGCGGCAGCGACGGCGTATCAGGAAGCGATGCGGCGGCAGCCCAAAGACGCGCGAATCTGCCTTTTGCTTGGCGCGACGCTGGAAAAGCTGGGTCAGCCCGAAGCCGCCGAAGCCGCATATCGCGAAGCGCTGAAACGAAAACCCAGCTGGTCCGAGGCCGATTTCTTTCTTTCTGCGCTGCGCAGCCGCACGGGCGACGAACAAGCGCCAGCCACCGCTCCACAAGAGTTTGTGACCCAGCTCTTCGACGCCTACGCGAGCAATTTTGACCAGCATTTGATCGAAAAGCTCAAATACCGTGCGCCGGAGCTGCTCAGCGACGCCCTCACACCGCATTGGCCGACCGAACCCGGCGTGGTCATCGATCTCGGCTGTGGAACCGGACTTTTGGGACCGCTCATCCGGCCCCATGCGTCGCAGCTGCATGGCGTCGATCTGTCGCCGAACATGATTCAAGCAGCAGCGCAAAGGCGAGTCTACGATCACCTGGAGCTTGGCGAGATGGTCGCCTGCTTGGCAGGAAGACCGGCCCAGTTTGACGCCGTGGTGGCCACGGACGTGCTGATTTATGTGGGGGACTTGGCACCGCTGTTTGCGAAAGCCCATGCCGCGCTGCGACCGGGTGGTCTGTTTGCATTCACCGTCGAGGAAAATACCCGCGACAGTGGATATTGGCTACAGCCTTCGCGTCGCTATGCCCACGCTGCGGATTATTTGCGCAAACTGGCCGCTGAACGTGGTTTCGTCGAAAAAAGCCTGTCGACCGATGTCATTCGTCAGCAGAGCGGACAGGCGATCACCGGCCACATCGTGGTCTTCCGTCGCAATCCGTAGCGGCACACGTTACGGACACTGGGCTTTGGGTTTTAGACACACGTCGGCGGTACGCCGCACCACTGCCGTCCAAAACAGCGTCTTGCCGCTCTTGCTGGCACCGTTTTGCAGCATGCCGATGAACGTCGCTTCTTGTCCCGCGTACTGAACCGGATCGAAGCCGCCGAAGCCTTTGCCGGGAAGCTGGACGTTAAAGCGCGTGCCGAGACCGCTGTCGTAAGACAAGTTGACGCCGCCACAGCCCGTGCTGCTCTTCGGATCGCTGTCGACTTGGTTGATGACGACGGTGTTGTATTTTTCCCAGTTGCTCGCGCGGTTCGAATCAGCGACGACATCGCAGACGATGCCAGTGACCCGGACGGGTGCCGCGATCGACTTGGTAAGCCACTGATTGTTCGCCGAAGTCGGTCCACCCGTCGGACGATGCGCCGCATCCAGTTCTACCGGGGCCGGCACCAGATCAGGCCGGAACGACGACGTCGGGATCAGCACCGGATTGGCGAGCTGGGTCATGCCGTTGAACTTGGCAATCGCGCCCGACATGCTGTCGAGAATCGTACCGATCTGGATCTGCGCCGACGGCTGCGAAAACGTAAACACGTACATGCTGCCGTAGTCCGGCGACGACGTATCACTCACCGCCAGCCCGTTTTGAAACACCGACGAGACGATCAGCTTGCCCGCTGCCGTCGCGGTCGTGTCGACCGTCACCTGCCGGGACAGATACGGGCTACAGTACGACGCATTTCCCGCCGTCACATCGAGCGGCTTCATCAGCCGCGCAATCGTCGGATTGGGAAAGTAGATCGCAGGCGTCGAGCCGAGCGCTTGGCTTTGCGGCTCCTCGAGGTTGATGGCGATGCGTCCAAAGACCGGCGGCAGGCTGAGCGGCACTTGCTCGCCTGTGACCTTGCCGCTGCGCATGCCGATGGTCTTAAGCACCGTCGGATCTCCCGTTGGTGTCGCGCTAGAGCACGGATCGACCAGCGACAAGCGATTGCCGCCCGCGATCAGATACGCCGAGAGATTTCCATCAAACGGAAACGTCTTGCCTTTTTCGTCGAGCGCTTCAATGTCAAACTTCAGCGTCGACGGAGTCACTGGATTGGTCGGTGATCCCAGCTCACTTTCCAT
This sequence comes from Pseudomonadota bacterium, assembly GCA_035340095.1. Lineage (GTDB taxonomy): Bacteria > Myxococcota_A > Polyangia > Palsa-1104 > JAEUJZ01 > JAEUKA01. The sequence continues at coordinate 11,288 of DAORGN010000038.1, forward strand.
CGGACTGCGCAGCACCATCCGCAGGCTGGTCAGACGATGTTCGAGCGAAAGCTGATTGTCGCAGCCCGTCACAAGGCCGCTTGTCGCCAGCAACCACACGCCAGGAAGGCACAAAGGGTGTCGCTTCATCGAAAACTCCCGTCAGCGAACCAAAGGTTGAATGCGCCCGTCGTGAGCGAAGACCTCGGGGAGCAGACAGGTGACGCTTGAGTAGTCGTAGTCTCCCGTCGGGCCTCGGCCTTTGATGTTACTGTACTTGGTCGCGTCTTTGCAGCGATAGCGGTCGTCGGTGCCCAGCGTGCGAATGAAATCGGCCAGCGCGTCACGCAAGCTGATGCCGGTGTTAAACCGCGTGGTGTTGCGCTTGAGCACGACAAAGCCGGAACCACCGACGGAAATGTAGTCGTTGACCGCGACTTTGTAGCTGGCAAAACAGTCGAGCGGCTTGCACTTGTCTTTGTTTGCCGTGCCGTCGATGTTGCGGCAGTCGTCACCCAGAACGATCTGATCGGCGAACGGACCGACCCACTTCGACTTCTGGGCCACCGTCGAGCTGAGCCGATCCGAACACGACAGCGACGTGGGACACTGCGCGCGATAGGTCTGGCAGTCGGCAGTCTTTGCGCAGTCGCACAGCTCCGGTTTGGTCCGGCAGGGGCAGCGCTGGTTTTGGCAGTTCAAGGTGAAGTAAATGCCCGACACCTGAACCTGGGTTTTGCAGCCGCGCTCGCTGGAGCGGTCCGCGACGAAATCGAGCATCTGAAGCACTTCGTCGCCGGACAAAAACTGCGTCGTGATGGTGTTATCAAACGGGAACACGTTGTAGAGCTGCTCGAGCGTGAGCGGCCCCGATTCAAAGTCGGCGCGAATGCCCAGCGAGTTGGTCAGCGCAAAGTCCGCCTCGACCCGACGACGCAGCCGCATCGACGTTGCGACCAAGTTGCCAAGCTGCGAGTCACCACCGCCGGCATCGTTGCGCAGCACTTTGGGGCAGCTCGAAGAACCCGTCGGACACGGCACCACGGCGTAGACCTGGCCCAGATTCAGAAGCTGCTTCATCTTGATTTCATACGGTTCCAGCACCCGCGACATGTCACCGTCGGGCGGCGTACAAATGACATTCGGACGTGGCGCCGGCATCGCCCCACGATACGGGCAGGTCACTTTGGGATTCGACGGATGCGGCGGATCGCAGCGAATCGACGGATCACACGGATCGGTTGGATCGCCTGGCTGCCACGGACGCTCTCCGACGGGGAGGATGTCGAACGTGTAGCTCTTGACGAAACTGCGACGCAAAAGCGGATCAGCGGAAGCTGGATCACCGACGTGAACCACCATGTCGAGCGAGCCGATGAACTTCGCAAAGGCACCGCTGTTGACGATGATGGTGTGGCCTTGGTAGCTGCCGGTCTTGTCGTAGTGCGAAATGTCGACGGGCGGATAGTACACCGTGTGCAGGTGCCCGCCGAGCACGACGTCAATTCCGTTGAGGTCGACGGCGGCGCTGTTCGGATCGTTTTGTTCGACTTCGCTGTCGTTGTCGGACACTTCGCGTGACACCGCGACGTCATCGTCGGGGCCCATGTGGCTTACGACGACCATCAGATCGACTTGCGGTCGCAGCACGCGCACCAGATCGGACACCGCTTGTTTGGAATCGCGCGCCCGCAGACCCAGCGAGTTGTCACCTTCGACCGAGCTATTGAGCGACGAGACGTTGCCAAGACCAATTACGCCGACCTTGATGCCGCGCACGTTGTAGACCGACACCGGCTGGATAAAACGACCGAGTTTGGGCGCGCGCTGGTCATCGGGATCAAACCACTCGTAGTTGGCCGCCAGGATGGGGAAGTTGGGCCCGTTGTTCATGAGCTGGATGCCCAAAAGCACCGCGCCTTTGTCGAACTCGTGGTTGCCGAGCGCCATGCCCTGCACGCCGAGCATTCCCATCGTCCGCACTTCGACTTCGCCGTTGAACAGATTGAACACCGGCGCGCCCTGGAACATGTCGCCGGAATCCAGGTGCAGCGTCCGCGGCGACTTGGCGCGCTCGCGTTTCACCAGCGTCGCCATCCGTGCCAGTCCACCGACCGATGCCGTCGGGAACGCCGAACAGTCCGAATCCGTCGAACAGGTGCGCGAAAAGTCCGAACTACAGGTCCGCGACTCGGTACAGACGCCCGGCAGCACATTGAGCCCGAGGTTGCGATCGGGCAAGTTCGGTGCGTACTGATACGGCAAAAGCCGCGAGTGCACGTCCGAGGTATGAATCAGCCGCAGGCGCACGTCTTGACCGCGCAAATCCTCGGGCTCACGAGAATACGTGCAAGCCGACAGACCCAAAAGCAATGACAGCACAAAAATCCAAGGGGTTTGTCGACGGTGGCGCTTTTGCAACATCAGGCTCCTCATCCGCAGTGAGCGGTACTGTAGCAAAAACCCCACTCCCCGTCGAAAAACCTCCGGTGACCGCCCTTCTTTCTGAATTTATATAAGTTTGACAATAAGACCAGCCGGATCGCCGCGACGTGATGTCGGATGCGGTCCTACCGTCCTGGTTTTCCGCCAAACTTGAACTCTTACGTAAGCGATAGATTTTGCGCTTGACCGGCCCGAAGTGGCATCTGATACTACGCGACAAATCTCACGCACACGTAAGGGTTAGAGTTGCAGACCAAGGACGCCACACCGCCAGCGGAAGTTGACAGCGACGGCAGCCAGCCACGCCAGGACAAGCTCCTGCGGATTGGCCAGCTTGCCGAGCTGTGCAACAAAACCACGCGGGCGCTGCATCTTTATGAAGAGCTTGGCTTGCTCCGTCCGGTGATTCGTTCGCGCGGCGGCTTCCGGCTCTATTCACCGACGGCGATTGAGCGAGTGCAGTGGATCTCGCGGCTGCAAGACGCCGATGTGTCTCTCGGGGAAATCTCGCAGCTTTTGCGCGATCTCGAAGAACAGCGCGTCGGCACGGAAGCGATGACCAAGCTGCGCACGCTGCTCGACGCCAAGCTGCGCGAAACCCGCGAGCAAATCGAAAAGCTCAGGCGGCTAGAGCAAGACCTCCAGGCCGGGCTCAGCTATCTCGACGGCTGCAAAGTCTGTAGTTCCGAAACCCCGACGAGCGAGTGTGGTGGCTGCCGCATTCACGGCCACGACGGACCCCAGCCGCTGATGGTGGCGGGCGTTCACGTTAGTTAAAGGACGAACCATGGCGATGAAGCTCCCGATTTTTATGGATTACCACTCGACGACGCCGGTCGATCCGCGCGTTCTGCAGGCGATGCTGCCGTACTTTACGACGCACTTTGGCAACGCCGCGAGCCGCAACCACGCATACGGTTGGACCGCCGAAAAAGCCGTCGACGACGCCCGCGAACAGATCGGCCAGCTCATCGGCGCATCGGGCAAAGAAATCGTCTTTACTTCGGGCGCAACCGAGTCAAACAACCTGGCGCTCAAGGGCGCGGCGCACTTCTACAAGGACCGCGGCAACCACATCATCACGACGCAGATTGAGCACAAATCGGTGCTTGATACCTGCAAGCGGCTCGAGCTGGAAGGCTTCGAGGTGACGTATCTGCCGGTTGAGTCCGACGGTCGACTGCGGCCCGAAGCAGTGCGCGCGGCGATGACGGATCGCACGATTTTGGTGTCGGTGATGCTCGCCAACAACGAAATCGGGACGATTCAACCGCTCAAGGAAATTGGCGCGCTCGTCAAAGAAAAAGGCGCGCTGTTTCACACCGACGCGGTGCAGGGCATCGGCAAAATTCCGTTCGATGTCAGCGACGTGCAGGCAGACTTGGTGTCGCTGACGGCGCACAAACTGTATGGGCCCAAAGGCGTCGGTGCGCTGTACGTCCGTCGCAAACCGCGGGTCCGCTTGGAAGCGCAGATGGACGGTGGCGGACACGAACGCGGTCTGCGCTCGGGCACGCTGAATGTGCCTGGCATCGTCGGTTTTGCCAAAGCGTGTGAGCTTGCGCAAAAAGAAATGGCGACGGAATCGGCGCGGATTGCATCCCTGCGCGACAGGCTGGAAAGCAGCCTGATGAAAGCGCTGCCGCATGTCTTCCGCAACGGATCGGCGGAACACCGACTGCCCGGCAACGCCAACCTAAGCTTTGCCTACGTCGAAGGTGAGGGCCTGCTGATGGCGCTCAAAGACGTGGCGGTGTCATCGGGTTCGGCGTGCACGTCGGCGTCTTTGGAACCGTCGTATGTGCTGCGCGCGCTCGGCATCGGCGAAGAGCTGGCGCATACCTCGATTCGATTTGGACTCGGACGCTTTACCACCGACGAAGAAGTCGATTTTGTGATTCAGCTTACGACCGACAAAGTGCGTCGCCTGCGCGAGATGTCCCCGCTGTGGGAAATGGTGCAGGAAGGCGTCGATCTAAAGACCATCGAATGGACCGCGGCGCACTAGTCGCCGGGTGAAACAGCAAGAGACAAACGACCATGGCTTACAGCAGCAAAGTCATCGACCACTACGAGAACCCGCGCAACGTCGGCAGCTTCGACAAAAACGATCCCGATGTCGGGACCGGGCTTGTCGGTGCACCAGCATGCGGCGACGTGATGAAGCTTCAGCTCAAGATCGACGACGAAGGCGTGATTCAAGATGCGCGCTTTAAGACCTTCGGCTGCGGATCGGCGATTGCCAGTTCGTCGCTCGTCACCGAGTGGGTCAAGGGCATGTCGATCGAAGACGCGGAAAAAATCCAAAATTCGGCGATTGCCGACGAGCTAAACCTGCCTCCGGTCAAGATCCACTGCTCGGTTCTCGCCGAAGACGCAATCAAGGCGGCGATTGCTGACTACCGTCGCAAGAAGGGACCGGGTTTAGAGACGGAGAAAGCGAGCTAACGATGGGCATTCAAGCGACCACCAAAGCCATCGCTGAAGTGAAGCGGCTACAGGAAAAGCGCGCCGCCGAGGGCAAGCTAGCGCAAGGTCTGCGCATCGGCATTCGTGGCGGCGGCTGCACCGGCTTTTCGTATCTGTTCGAGTGGGCCGACGAGCCACCGCGCAGCACCGACAAAGTGTTCGAGTTTGGCGAAGACGTGCGCATTTTTGTCGACCCCAAGAGCCTGGTCTACCTAAACGGCACCGAGCTGGACTTTGTCACCAGCATGATGGGGTACGGCTTCAAGTTCCAAAACCCCAACACCAAGGGAAGCTGTGGCTGCGGTGAGAGCGTCCAGTTCTAAATCGTATTTTGCGCTGCTGGATCTGCCCGAGAGCTATTCGCTTGACGCGGCGGAGCTGGAACGGCGCTATCGCGAAAAGTCGCGGCACTGGCATCCTGACCGCTTCAGTCGGGCACCCGCCAGTGAACGCGCCGCTGTGCTCCAACGGGCCACCGAGCTAAACGAAGCCTATCGAACCTTACGCAGCGACGGAAAACGCGCGGAATATTTGCTCAAGCTTTACGGCGTCGACCTGGCCGATGAAAGCAAGAAGCCGGCGCTTGCTCCGGGCTTTCTTGCCGAAATCCTCGAGCTGCGTGAAGCGCTCGCCGATGCCCGTGTCGAAGGCAACAGTGCCCAGCTTGCCGACATCAAAAAGACGGTGCAGGCCGAGCTTGCCAAGCTTGCCAGCCGACTGCACGACGGCTTTGCTCGGCTTTTGGCCGCAGATCCGGCGGCGTTATCGGAAGTGACCGAGCTGTGCTACGTGCAGCGCTATTACCAGCGCTTCGCCGACGACATCGCCGAGTTTGAAGAAACCGCCGCAGGTCACTTGGCCGTGCTATAAGCCGCGCACTTTGCCTTCCGCAAACCACCCACCCGTTTCCCTGTAGAGAGATGGAATGAGCCTGTTTCAAATTGCCGAGCCTGGCGAATCCAAAGCCAAGGATGCCTGCAAAGGTCGCGTGATCGGAATCGACCTGGGCACCACCAACTCGCTCGTCGCTGTGGTGCAAGATGGGGAGCCCACCTGTCTGCGTGACGAGCATGGCTCGGCGCTTTTGCCGTCGGTGGTACGTTACCGAAAAAACGCCGCGCCGCTCGTCGGCAAAGAAGCCAAGCTGACTGCGTTTGAAGCGCCGCACGACACGATCGCGTCGGTCAAGCGGTTCATGGGACGCGGTCCGGCGGACATTGCCAAAGATGGAACCGCGCAGCGTTTTGGACAGTATCTGTTTGCCGACCCGAGCTTGTTTGCAGACGGTGTGATCCGATTGGTCGTCGCAGGTCCATCAGGGATGCGCCCGGTGACACCGATGGAGGTCAGCGCCGAAATTCTGCGCGTGCTGCGAGCGCGGGCGGAACAGCAGCTCGGCAGCGAGCTGGAAGGCGCGGTGATCACCGTACCGGCCTATTTCGACGACGCGCAGCGGCAAGCGACCAAAGATGCGGGGCGGCTGGCGGGGCTTTCGGTGCTGCGGCTGCTGAATGAACCGACGGCGGCGGCGCTGGCTTACGGGCTCGACAAAAAGCGGGAGGGCAAGTTCGCGGTCTACGACCTCGGCGGAGGCACGTTTGATGTCTCGATCCTCGACCTGTGCGACGGCATTTTCACCGTGATGGCAACGTGCGGTGACACGGCGCTCGGTGGCGATGACATGGATTCCGCCCTGGCCGAGCTTATCGCATCAAAACACCCGCAAGGTCAGACGCTGCGCAGTCAGATTGCCGCCGATCCGGTTCGCTCGCGACATCTGCTCGACGCGGCGCGGACGATGAAACACCAGTTGACGGATGCCGATACAGCGACGACAAACTGGGAAGGCGCAGCGCTTTCCATCACGCGCAGTGAGTTTGATGCAGCGATTGCACCCATTCTGCAGCGCACTGCCGGTCCCTGTCGTCGCGCACTCAAAGACGCCGAGCTTACAGCGAGCGAGCTAACCGGGGTGATTCTCGTCGGCGGTTCGACCCGCGTGCCAGCCGTCCGCCGCTTCGTTGCTGAGCTGTTTGGCCAAACGCCGCTGTGTGATCTCGATCCCGAACAAGTGGTGGCGCTCGGGGCGGCGGTCCAGGCCGACATTTTGGCCAGCGAGCGGCAAGACGCGCTGCTTATCGACGTTACGCCGCTGTCGCTGGGGCTAGCGCTGATGGGTGGAATCGTCGAAAAGATCATCCCGCGCAACAGCCGAGTCCCGACGGGAGCGAAGCAGGTTTTCACCACGTATGCCGATGGGCAGACCGGCTTTGATCTTCACGTCGTGCAGGGCGAACGCGAAACGGCGAGCGAGTGTCGCAGCCTGGCGCGCTTCAAACTGACCGGGATTCCGAAGATGGCCGCCGGGATGGCGCGGCTCGAAGTGATGTTCCTGATCGACGAAAACGGGCTGCTGCAAGTCGGCGCGCGCGAACTGACGTCGGGAAGGGCGGCACACATTGCGGTCAAGCCGTCGTATGGGCTCAGCGACGAGCAGATTGAAAAAATGCTCGTCGATAGCTTTGAGCATGCCGAAGGGGATCTGCGCAAGCGGGCGCTGCTCGAACAGCGCGTCGAGGCAGAGCGAATCCTGCAAGCGCTGGAGACCGCGCTTTCACAAGACGGTCACCTGCTCAGCGAGGAAGAACAGCAGCCGATTCTGGAAGCCCGGACGGCGCTTCAGGCGGCCCGAAATGGCGTCGATCATCGCCTGATTGCCGACTGCATCACCGCGCTGGATGTCGCCAGCAAAGAGTTTGCGCAGCGGCGGATGAACGCCGGGCTCAGTCGCGCAGTGGCCGGAAAGACCGTCGGCAGCGTCGAGCAAAAAGTGCATTACGACGAAAACGATCTGCCCAAGACTGTCCCTCTCGCTGAGTAAGAACATGCCCATCGTCACTTTTTTGAACGATCCTGGCGCCGACGGAAAGCCCAAGAGCATCGACGTAGCGCCGGGGACCAGCATCCTCGAAGCGGCCAAGCGGACTTCAGCCCAAGTCGGCTACGCCTGCGGCGGCGTCTGCGCCTGCTCGACCTGTCACGTCTACGTCAAAAATGGTCTTTCGTCGCTGTCTGCGCAAAAAGATCGCGAAGAGGACATCCTCGACAAAGCGTTCGATGTCCGCGCAAACTCGCGGCTGGGCTGCCAGGCCAAGCTGGGCAGCGGCAACGTCGAAGTCGAGATTTCCCGCGAAAGCCGCCGCGCATTTTTCGACGAACATCCCGACGCGCGCGGCTAGTTTCGTGGCGTTCCGTCGCGCAACGCCGTCCTAATAAAACAGGGACACGGTGAAGCGCGCGTTTATCGGATAGCCGGGCGTAAAGCTGACATCCTCACAGCCGAGGAAGTTGCCGTCGCTGCCGCTCTTGGCTCGCGTGCTGCTTGGACAAGCTGAGGGTGGCGGTGGGGCGCTTTGGGACGGCTCGCTGGGCAGCCGCGAAGTGATGGCAAACTGCGCCTGCTTGTAGCGCTGATTGAGCAAGTTTTCGACGCTGACGCTCACTTCGACAAAGCGAAAGCGATACCCCAAAAACGCATCGAACAGATAGGCGCCTTGGGCGATCAGAAACTCGTCTTCCGTCGCTGGGCGCTGGGTGATGCCGGTAAAGCGCAGCGATCCGCGCAGACCAAACTTCGTCTGCAACGAAAGCCCGCTCGACAGCGTCACGCGCGGAGCCAGCGGGACGGCGTTGCCACGTTCCGTGGTCTCGCGAAAGCGCGCGTCGTTGGCAGTGAAGTCGAAATCGAAGTGCAGAAAATCCCAGATGCGCAGCCGCGTCTCGAACTCCAGTCCAAGCCGGCGCGTCGCTCCGCTGGCTTCGGTTGTTCCTTCGTCGCCAGACCAGACCAGCTCACCGCGAAGATCAAGCCCCCACAACGCCAGCGCCAGATCGAGCCGGTCCGAAAGCCGCGTCCGCGCGCCGATTTCATACCCGAGCGCCGGGGTCAGCGGCGTCACCGGAGCCTTGCCACGGACCACACCGCGCGCATCGTTCGAATGAAAACCGTAGCCGACGTTGGCAAACAGGTCGATGACCCGATGCGGCGACACAATGAGCGACAGCTTCGGTGACAAAAGCTGCGCGCTGCGGGTGCCCGATGTCTTTTGCGCTTCATCGACAGGCCGCGTCCCATCGGAGGGCAACAGCTCGCGACGATCCGTCACATCAAAGAAAAAACCATCGGCCCGCAGACCAGCGACCAAACGGACAAACGACGAAAACGCGATCTCCTCTTTCAGAAACACCCCGAGGCTGGTTTCGCGCACATCATGGTCGGTCAGGGCATCGATTCGCTGCCGTGCCTGCGCGTGATACAGCGTGTTGGCAATCGAATCGTGACGAACACTGACCCCCAAGGTGGTGTCCGCACGGACAAAATGCCAAACGAAGCGCCTTCGATAGTGCGCCTTGAGTCCGCCCAGCAGCCGCTCGTCACCCTGTTCGATCTCGTCGCCGCGAATCGGGTCTGCCGAATACAACGTGAAGTTGGAATAAAGCTTGAACCGGTAGAGCGACCCAAAGACAAGGACGCTCACGTCGCTGCGCAGCCCGTCTCGATGGTGCAGCGCCAGATACAGGTTGTGACGGGTCGATTCGCCGCCTTCGCTCGGGTCAAGCGAACCGTAGAAATCGACCAGACCGGCATCGACGGCCCGCGACGGAAGCTGTCCAGAAGCATTCCACGAACCGCCATAGCTCGACGCGGAAAGTGAAATCGTCGTCTGCGGCCCAAGGTCGTAGCTGACTTTGCCGAAGACGTTGTACTTGTGATAGTCCTCGGGATGTAAAAAGGGGCCGCTTGTGCGCGAAACCTCGGCGACGACCAGGGGATGCAGCTTTTCGCCCAGCGATTGTAGCTGTGGACTGGCGACGGCCAACGCGCGCAATCCCGCCAGTGTGTCGACGGAAAAGCTGACCTGATTGCTGGCGAACTTTTTGCGCGTGACCAGATTGACCGCACCAGCGGTGGCAAAGTCGCCCTGCTCGACAAAATACGGGCCTTTGCTTATCTCGACGCGCTCGATCAGCTCGGCGATGACAAAGTTCATGTCGGAAAAACCCTGTCCGTGGCCGTGCGAGACCAGGTTGATGGGCACTCCGTCGATAGAAAATGCCACATCGGTTCCGTGGTCGGCGTCGAAGCCGCGCAGCAGATACTGATTGGCTTTGCCGCCGCCCGCGTGCTGCACGGTCAAAAGTCCCGGTACAACCCGCAACAGATCGGCGACACGCTGGATCGGTCGTAGCTGCAAATCGCGATCGCGCACCGTCTGAGCAGACGCAGCGCTTTCGGGCTTATCAGCCGTCACCGTCGTTGCAAGCGAGGATTCTTCCTGGGCAACCGCGCCATCAGCGACGGAAAATGAAAACATGAGCGCAGGCAAAAGCGTGCGCAAAACAAGATGCCTTGGCATCGTTGTCGGCTCCTTGAAATGGGTTGGGAATCGGTTCTGTCGGTACAGACCCATCCCGGAGGAGCCCGCGCCCGCGCCGACACGATGCGCAAACGCAGCGACGAAATCCCTGGTTCGCCGGCAGCCTGGCGATGGACCCCCACGTCCCACCACGGCACAAACCGCGTCGGTGCCACAAACGAAAGCCCATGCGCCGCACCGAGCGGAAGGTGCAAGTCGTCGTGTCCACTGCCGTCGTCAGCGACGATCTCGACAAGCGGCAGCCGTCCCTGCAGGCTGCCGAACCAACCAAGCACCCGCCGCGAATGCGAGTGCCCGGCGTGGGAATGAACGTGCCCGGCTTCGTCCGATCCGTCGTGGGACTGCGTTTTTTCCGTCGGATGAACAAAACGCTGGCCGCCTCCGACGTGAACGTGATCAGGCCGATGCCAAGCAAGGTGCAGCCACGGCAAGCCGTGCACCGCGATGGCGCACAGAAAAAGACACAGCTGCGACAGGCGATACCGACGGAGCGGCGTCGTGCAAAAGCGCTGCGAGCGACCGAGCTTCACCTGTCGGCATTGTACGGAAGATTGGGTCTTCTGGTTCCCGATGACAAAGATGCTGCGCGACGGCCACGCCCACAGGCGCCCACGACGAACTGCGGCACACGACTGGCGACGACCACCGACTTGCGGGCGGCTAAATCGCTACGTTCTGCCGCTGAAGCAGCACTTGCATCGCTTGCGCCGCCGAGAGCTGTTCCAGCACCAGCTCGACGGTGCCACGCTCGGGAAACTTTTCCGCCTTCGGATCATCGATCAACAGCCGGGCAAGCTGCGGCCACCCACTGCGGGCTTGCTCGGTCAGTTCACGCAGCTCACGTCGCAGCAAGTACAGCTCCGGCTCGGGCGAAGTCGGGGCGGAAAACAGCACTTGTGCCAAGAGCCGCTCTTTTTCCTCGATGAGTCGCTTGATTCGCTTTTGCTCACTCTCGGGGAGCTGGGTTTCAAGTTGCAGCCGCTCGCTCAGCGCCAAAATCTGCTGACGCAGCTCGCTGCGGTGCTGCTGAAGTCGCGTCTGCTGCTGCTGAACCTGATCATGCAGCCGGTTGATTCGCTGCTGCCGCTTTTCCTGCGCCAGGGTGTTCCCAACGAGAAGCTCGCGGAGCATCTGCGGCTTTTCCGGCCACTTGTCGACCCACAACTTCTGCCCAACTTGTTCGATCAGCGTCGACAGCCGCGCCAAGAGCCCGACGATTTCGCTATCAATCGCTTCGATTTCCGCCTGCCGTGCCGCTGCATTGGGTTCGTTGCGCGGCAAAATCACCGTCTCGGCCCGCAGCTGTGGCGCCACAGCACTTGGCCTGGGCAGAAGCTGCGTCTCTTTCCCGCTCAGCGTCGGCTCAGCATCGGACTTGGTCTTGGGCTGATCCCCCCGTCGGAGCTGCACCGAACGAGCCGGCAAAAGCGCCCGAATCCGTGTCAGAATTTCGACCGTTTCCGTCGCTGTAGGCCGTCGGTTCGGGTTCTTTTCCAGCAGCTGCGCCGCCAGCTCGTCCAGCTCTCGCGGAATCAGCGCATCTTTGCGCCTGTCCGACAGCCGCGGCGGCACCACGTTCATGTGCCCGTTCAGGATCTCTTTGATATCGCCTCGCCACGGCGGTTCACCGACGATGGTGTCATGCAGCATGATCCCCAGCGCATACAAATCCACCGACGGAGAAAGCTCGCCCGACGCAGACATCATCTCTGGCGCGATAAACTCCGGCGTCCCGATGATCTCTTCACCGACGCGAGTCAGCGGTGGCTGACCAATCACCCGAGCCACCCCAAAGTCCAGCACCTTCACAAAATCCGTCTGCCCCCCCACCGTCGTAATCAAAATGTTTTCCGGCTTGATGTCACGATGTACCACCCCCCGTTGGTGGGCGTGTTCTAGGGCGCGGGCCACTTGCAGTGAGATGTCGACGGCTTGCAGCGGATGCAGGCACTTGCCGGGGCTGCTGACGACCAGCTGATAAAGCAGCGTGCCCTCGACGTATTCCATGACCAAGTAGGGCTCGCCTTTGTCGGTCTGGCCGTAGTCGTAAATGCTGACGATGTTGGCGTGATCGACGCTGGACGCGACGCGGGCTTCGCGGAAAAAACGCGCCAGTGCGCGCTCGTTGCTGACGAACTCTCGACGGAGAAGTTTGACCGCGAACGGGCGCCGCAGCACGTTGTGGTTGGCCAAATAGACGACGCCCATGCCGCCTTTGCCAAGTCGCCGCTCGAGGACAAAACGCCCAGCGATGACGCGGCCAATCCAGGGGTCTTCGCTCGGACGGGCGACTTGCTCGACGAGCCGAGTGCCGTCTTTGGGACAAAACAGCTTGTCGTCGCCCTGATACACGCTTCGACAAGAAGGACACTCGCGTCGCTTGGCCATCGTCCCCAGAACCCACGCACTGTGGGGGATGGGACATCGTATCACGACCGGCCCGATCTGCATGCCCGATTTCTTCCGAGTGAACAGCGACGGTGTCAGACCCGCGATGTACAAAGGTTCCTGTAAGCACTCAATCACCCCCTATCAAAAAGGAGCGGCCATGAACCCCAAGCACACCATCCTGTCGTCGCTGAGCAACCACCTGGCGGGAGCGATTTCGGCGCTTGCCAAGCTGTCGCGGCGTGTGGGCGCAAAGGTGGTCGACTACGTGCTCGTCGCAGGACAACATCCATCGCCGGTTCGCTCGCCAGAAATCGCAGCCTTCACGGCACTCGCGGCGGAACGGGCCAAACGGCGGGCAGCCCAAAGCCAAGCAGCCCCCGCCGCAGCGCTCCTCGCATCAGCGACGCTTACGATGTAATTCGACGAGTCCTACGTCGCTAGGCGGCCAGCCGCTGGTGATGCGCGCACGGACACACAGGCACAAGCGCCAGCTTTTGTCGACGCTGCCACGACAAAAGCTGAAGCGCAACCAAGCCAAGCAGACTGATGCGCCGCGCAAGCTCGCTGTCGAGCCCGAAACCGACGAGCCCAAGCAGAAGGGACAGCGAGAGAAGAGCCCCTGTCACACCACGCAGCTGCCGTCGCCGATAGAGCAGCGTCCCGACCACCCCAATCGACAACAGCCACAGCGGACCTTCGAGCCATTCCCCGGCTGTCCACAGCGACGCGGCTGCCGGAAGCGCGAGCGCCAGCAGCACCGTCCCGACGCAGTGAATGAAGCACAGCGCCGGCACCGCCGAAAGCAGCTTGGCTAGCACATCGCGCCCCGACGAGGAAATCCCAGCGGTCGTGTCTTGAAAACGGACTTCATCGGGAACGTGTGACATCGCGGCCTCGTGCTCTGGTTTTTGCAAGATACTTGCAACTATGTCAAGTCGGCGCGGCCAAAAAATGGGCGAAATACGAAGCAGTGGACGACACGGCGGTTGACGGACGCGCCGCACTTGGGCACTTCATGAAGCATGCAAGACAGGCAGCCGATTTCGCCCCAAGCGGTCTACTTCGCGCGGCATGCGCTTCTGCCGTCGGGAATGTGCAAAAATGTTCGCATCGAGCTATCCGACGACGGCAGCTTTTCCAGCGTAACGCCACAGGCCAGCCCCGATGGTGCGACGGAGCTGCCCGGCGTCGTGCTGCCGGGAATGGTCAACCTTCACTCGCATGCGTTTCAGCGCGCGATGGCGGGACTGACCGAGCGTGGCGGGCCGCTCACCGACAGTTTTTGGACCTGGCGCGAAGTGATGTATCACTTTTTGCGCAGCCTCGGGCCCGACGATGTGGAAGCGATTGCGGCGCAGCTTTACGTCGAGCTTTTGCGTGGCGGTTTTACTGGCGTCGTCGAGTTTCACTACCTGCACCGTGACCCGCAAGGCGAGCTGTACGAAAACCCCGCCGAGCTGGCACTGCGCATCTCCCATGCCGCGGAACAGACCGGCATCGGCCTGACGCTTCTTGCCAGTTTGTATCAACAGGGCGGCTTTGGCGCGGAGCCGCTTTCGCCGGGACAGCGCCGGTTCTATCTGTCCGACGACCAGTTTGGGCAGGTGATCACCACACTGATGGCGCACAGGCGGCCCATCGATCGCATCGGCATAGCGCCGCACTCGCTGCGCGCGGTGACACCGCAGGCGCTGGAGCAGGCGACGCAGATCATCGAATCCATCGATCCGCGGGCCCCCATCCACCTGCACATTTCGGAACAACCGGCGGAGGTAGCGGCGTGTCTTTCCTGGTCACAAAAAACACCGATTGACTGGCTGCTCGATCATGTGGCGGTCGACGGGCGGTATTGTCTAATCCACGCGACGCATGCGACAGAAGCGGAAATTTCGCGGCTCGCCCGGCATGCTGTCACGATTGGACTGTGTCCAAGTACCGAGGCCAACCTGGGGGACGGAATCTTTGCGGCTGCTGCGCTTATCAGCGGCGGCGGACGGATTGGCATTGGTACAGATAGCCACGTCGGTACTTCGGCGCTCGATGAGCTGCGGCTTTTGGAATACAGCCAAAGACTGCGGCACGGTCGACGCAATGTCCTGGCCAAGCAAGAAGGCGTCTCGACAGGAGAATCGCTGTGGCTAGCGGCAGCCGGTGGCGGAGCGCAGGCATCGGCCCAGCCCACCGGCGTCCTTGCAGCCGGATCGCGCGCCGACTTGGTGGTTCTTTCCGACGACAGACCTGCACTTTATGGCCGCCACGGCAGCCAGATTCTGGATGCGGCGATGTTTGGACCTGACCGCGATGCCGTCTCGGATGTGATGGTGCAGGGGCGCTGGGTGGTTCGCTCGCGTCGGCATTTCGCTGAAGAATCGATCGCCGCACGCTTCCGCTCGACGGTCGAGCGACTCGCGGCGCGGGGGCCGTGAAGCCTGTTCCGCAGAAACCGCCCGTGATGCTAGGGTGTACGTCTTGGGATTGATTCGATGCAGCGGCCCTTTCGCACATTCCTTGGCGTCGATCTCGGCGGAGGCAAAGGCAAGACCACGGCGATGGTTCGGCTGCGGCTCACGGGCCAAGGGGATAAGCCACTTGTCGTCGAGGACTGCGGCAGTGGCAAGCCCTATTTTGACGACCGACTGCTAACCCTCGTCGAGCAGCACAAAGACGACGCTGTGCTCGCGGTCGATGCGCCCCTGACGCTGCCGGTCTGTGTACGCTGTACTCTGGCGAGCTGCCCGAGCCTGACCCACTGCAGTGTCGATACGGTTCGTTGGTTTCGGGACCGCACGACCCACGAAGCCAGCTCAGGCAAGCCGCGCTATACGCCATATACCCAGCGAGCCACCGAAGTGATCCTGCACGAAGTGCACCAAATCCTGCCGAGAGAGACGCTGGGCCAAGGGATGGGACCGCTGACGGCGCGAGCACTGTATCTGCGACAGGCGCTGCGCAAGAGCTATGTGCTAAACCAAAATCTCATCGAGGTGTATCCCAAAGCGACGCTGACGCAACTGTTTCCGGACCCGGCCCCGCCACAGCCAGCGTCGGCAATTCGTTATCGCGATGCCCAAGGTCGCCCGGTGTCGATCGAAGGCAAGCCGCTTCATCCGGGGTCGACGGTCGCGCGCACCTACAAGCGGGGACACGGGCCCGACGTGCGCAAGGATGTTCTGTCGTCGCTGCCCGAGCTTTCGTTTGCGACCGGACAGTGGCGCGAAGCCGTGATCAAAAACGATCACATCTTCGATGCGCTGATCTGCGCCTATACCGGCTATCTGTGGGCGCGCGATGGCTGGCAGCTGCCCAAAGACCCGGTCTTTGCCGACGATGGCTATATCTGGACACCACCGCGACGCAACAACTCAATCTGACCCACCGTTGGTGGCGCTCGCTCGCCACGCCTTGCCGGTCACATTTCGAAAATAAATTTCACTTTGGGTGGGCAGTAGCAGGCTCGTCCATATACTTACTCGCGATCGACTTGCATTCATAAGGAGTACCCATCCATGAAGTCTTGGTATCGTCTGCTCTTCCTTGGCACAACTGCAGTCGCAGTGGTGGCTGCCAGTTGCAATCACGACAATCCCGGCACAAGTGACCTAGGTGGTGCAGACTTCGCCGTCGGTTCTGACATGGCCGGTAGCGGCAGCGACGATGGCGGCGGCGATGGCGGCGCGGTCAGCACCGACATGGCCATGCCGCTCGCGCTGACTGCGGCCAGTCCACCGACGGGGCCGACGACCGGAAACATCGACGTCACGATCAGCGGCACCGGCTTTCTAAGCGGCGCGTTTGTCACCATCGACGGGCAGAGCGCAACGGTGAAGTCAGTGACCAGCACCGCCATCGTCGTCACCCTGCCCGCCCGGCCCGGCACCAAAGGCCCCGTCGCTGTCGTCGTCACAAACCCCGGCGGCAAGACGGTGATGAGCTCGACGATCTTCGCCTACTACTTTGGCACCCTGAGCTTCGATACTGCGGTCAAGACCACCGTCGGTGGCACCCCCACCAACATCGCAATCACCGAAATCGAAAACAACGCCAAGCCTGACATCGTCGTCACCGACAACAGCAGCATCGGTCAAATTGTCACCTTGTCGGGCAACGGCAATGGCACGTTCCTCACCCCCGCCAAGTTTGCCGCCGGCATTTCGACCTACGGGCTCAAAGTCCTGGACATGGATGCAGACGGCTTTAACGATGTCGTCGTCACCAACGCATCCAGCGCACCGTCGGGAGTCGGCATCCACCTAAACAGCAAGACCGGCACGTTCCCGTCGCGCACGCCGGTCGTCACAGGTGACATTCCATTTTCTGTCGATGCCAAAGACATAAACGGCGACGGCTACATCGATCTCGTCGTCGCCAACGGCGGCGGCAGCAGCAACAACCTGGCTTTCCTTTTGGGCAAAGTGGGCGGAACCTACGCCGCGCCGGTCAATCTGACCGCCGGGACCGTGCCCCGTTCTGTGGTGTTTGTCGACGTCAACAAGGACGGAAAGACCGACATCGTCGCCGCCAACGAATCAACCGCCAACGTCAGCGTCTTTATCGGCGACGGCACGGGCAACTTTGGCAACAAGAAAGACTATCAAGCCGG
This sequence comes from Pseudomonadota bacterium, assembly GCA_035340095.1. GTDB lineage: Bacteria > Myxococcota_A > Polyangia > Palsa-1104 > JAEUJZ01 > JAEUKA01. The sequence continues at coordinate 28,610 of DAORGN010000038.1, forward strand.
TTCGGGGCCTTATTCCGTCGCTGCGACCGATTTCAATGGCGACGGCAACGTCGATCTCATCGTCTGCAACAGCCGCGATGCGACGATCGCACTTTTGACTGGCGTGGGCGACGGATCGTTTAATGCGCCCAAGACGACCTCGCTGGGAACGCCGAACACCTCGCTGCCATATCAAATCGCGATTGGCGACATCAACGGCGACGGCAGGCCCGACGTGGTTTCCGCCATTTACGCCGACCAGCAGATTGGCATCACCTACAACGCCAACGGCTTGTTTGGCACCACGACCAAGCTGGCAGCGAGCGGCTTCCCACGCGGCGTGGCAGTCGGTGATCTCAATGGCGATGGCACCACCGACATTGTCAGCGCCAACTCCACCGACGGCAGCATCTCTATCATCCTCAACAAATCGAAGTAGCGCCGCGCCAGCTTGCCGGCCCAGGTGGGCCTGCCTGCGCGGGCAACTACTTGTCAGCAGACGAAAAACCTGCGATAGCTTGCGCTCTCATGCGCCAGTTCTCTTCCGATTCCGCCGACGAAAACGTCATCACCATCGACTCAGACAGCGCACCGCGCATCTTGTTCTATGGCGAAGACTTTCTCTGTGAGGACTTGCCCGTCGGGACCAAGGTCATTTACCCGCGTCGTCCGATAAGCGGTCTGCCCAATCCCCGCGCCGCCATTCGCTATGCCCTGCATCACCCCGAAGACATGGAGCCGCTGCACGCGCTGCTCTTTCCGGGGATGAAGGTGACGATTGCCGTCGACGATATTTCGCTGCCGCTGCCGCCGATGCAGAAGCCGGACATCCGCGAGACGATCTGCTCGATCGTTTTGGAAATGCTGGCGGACCATGGTGTCGACGACATCCACATCATCGTCGCGACGAGCCTGCACCGCCGGATGACCGAGCGCGAAATCCGCTACATGCTCGGCGACAAAATCGTCGACGCATACTGGCCGGACAATCTGTATAACCACGACGCCTGCGACCCCGAACGGATGGTCACGATCGGCAAGACCCGCCACAACGAGGTCGTCGAGACGAACCGCCGCGCCATCGAAAGCGACTTGGTGATCTACGTCAACATCAACCTGGTGCCAATGGATGGCGGGCACAAGTCGGTTGGCGTCGGTCTGTGCGGTTACGAAAGCCTGAAAGCGCACCACACGCCGAAGACGATTGTCGACTCGCAGTCGTACATGGACCCGAAAAACTCGGCGCT
>DAORGN010000039.1:0-29799 GCA_035340095.1 Pseudomonadota bacterium
GCATGGCGTATCGCCACTTGGGCCGGAAAAAACGCTGTCCGACGTGGCGACATTCCAAGTGGCGATGCCGACCGATCTGGGCGCGACGGTGAAGCGCAAGTTTTACTACCGCGCCGTTGCTGGCATGTCGATGGGAGGAATCGGCGCGTCGATGTATTTTTTCCGTCATCCCGACCGCTTCGATGCCGTCGGTGTGCTCGGGGCCGATCCGGGACCGGATCTGACGTACAGCATGGGTTTTACCCGCGACATGTTTTTCGGCGGTTTCTGCACGGCAGACGATGAAAAAGCAGGGAAGGGCAAAATCGGCCAGACCTGCCCGCTGCCGCGTCCGCCGATCGCCGGTCAGAACGAAAATGTTGGTTCGTTTGAAGCGATGCCGGTGCAGCTCGGTGAGGGCATCGGCCTGACGCTGCGTCGCAGCCTGTACCTGCGGGCGAACCGCGACCTGGTGCGCGCGATTGGCAACTGGGCGATGTATAACCCGATCGATCCGTATCTGCCGCCGGGCGTGCCGTCTTCGACGGTGATGCTGACGCCGGATCAGGCTTGCAAAAACCCGGTGGTGATAAAAGGACAAAAGAGCGATCCGACGGCGAAGCCGCTGTACGACGCGCGCTTCAATCCCGAAGGCAAGTGGGATGTGATTACGTTCTGCGACGGCGGCGAGGTCGACGGCAAACAGGGCGTGTTTGATCCGGCCAAACAGCAGACCAATCCGGTGCAGATTGCGCTCGCGGTCGACCTAAACGCAAACGGCAAGCGCGACGCCGGTGAGCCGGTGGTGATTCAAGCGAGCGAGCCGTTCCAAGATGTGGGTCTCGACGGTCTGCCCGATCAAAAAGAGCCCGGCTACGATCCGATTCGCAACCCCGATCCAGCGGGCGACAACTACCACTATCTGAAGAATCCGGGCGGCACCGAAGGCAACTTCCGTTACGACCAAGGCGAGCCGTATGAAGACAGCGGTCTCGACGGTGTGAAGGGCAAAGGCTGCGAAATTGACAGCGGCAACCCCGGCTGTTTTGACCACGGCGAAGCAAACGGCAAGTTCGACTACAACCCCGGCCTCATGAAGTGGATGGATCACGATCCACACACGCTGATGGAAAAGCAGCCGCTCGCCGACCTTGCGCAAAAAGACATCTACTACGACGCCGGCATCCGTGACTTTTTCAACGCGCACATCTCGACGGGTTATTTGTTCGGCGTGCTGGCAGCGCGCGGTCTGTCGACGCAGCTTTTTGGTGGTTTCCCAGCGCTAAATGGCCTGGCTCCCACGTCGGAAGCTCGTTTTTCAGCAGCCGATGTCGACATGGCGAAGCTCGGTCGGCGGCTGTTTGTGCGCTATGGCAATCCGGAAATTTCCGAAGCGAAAGCGGCGGAAACCGGCGATGGTCGTCACGCTGGCGAAGTGACCCAGGTCGTTCACCGCGCGATGATTCTGTTCAAGTTCCTGCTCACGCGCTGGCCGGACGCCGATACGTCGATTCAGCCTGCCGACGATCCGCGCCTTGTACCCAAAGGTCTGTCGCTCAAGCTCAAAAACGGTCGTCAGACGCCGTTTAGCATGATCTTGCCGCCGGGCTATTTTGAGCCGCAAAACCAGAACCTGCGCTATCCGGTCATCTACATCGGCCACGGCTACGGCATGAACCCCGAAGACCTGGGCAAGAGCATCGGCAGCCTGATCCACAGCTTTATGTCCGAGCCCGATGAAAAACAGCGTCTGCCCAAAGCGATTCTGGTGTTCATCGATGGTGTCTGTCGTCCCGGTGGCGAAGTCCCGACGCAGCCACTGCCCGGTGAAGGCGATCTGTGCGAAGAAGGCACGTTCTACACTGACCATCCGCAGGGCAGCTTCCTGGGCGATTCGATGCTAGAGCAGCTGGATGCGTACCTGCGGGCCAACTATCGGCTGCGTGAGCCGTCGGAGCAGACGATTCCGCTGTAGCTTCTGCTTTCGCGCGGTGGGGGGACAGACGTCCGAAAATGAAACCCTACGGATGCCTCTTATTGGCATCCCTTTTCCGTCAAGGAGGTCCCATGAAGATCGAGAGCCAGTCGAAAAAGTGGTTTTTTACCGGCACTGCCTTTGCGCTCACGCTTCTTTTGTCACCGCTCGCGTTTGCCGATGCCACCGACGAGGAAGAAGGCACCGTGACCGGCGATGAATTCGCGCCGGACTGGGCCAATCCTGACTTTGCCGCCAAGCTTTCACAGGCCCAGGCGGAATCCCGGATTCGCGCCGCTGGCATCAGCGTGTCGTCGAGCGGCAACTGCACAAACCGCAACAACTCAACTTGCACGTCGTTTGACCAGATCAACGACAGCACTGTGAGCGGCATCGTCACCCTGCGCAGCGCCAGCGGCTGCGCAATGACCATCACCGGCGGCACGGAAACCGGCCACGCATCGGGAACCTACAGCCACTGGAATGGCTACAAGGTCGACATCGCGTTTTCGAGCTGCATTGGTTCGTACATCCTGAACAACTTTTCGTACATCGGCAAACGCGGCGACGGCGCGCCGATGTATAAGTCCGCCGCTGGCAACATCTACGCCAAAGAGAGCACGCACTGGGACATCACGTACTTCTAGTCTGCGCTTCTCTGTGACGACGGCATCGTCCGTCGGTCCATCATCGCTGCCAGCTCTCTTCGCTTATGCCTACACATCCAACATGTCCTTTTGACCCGCTGCGGTCCGATCTTGTCGTCGAAGGCAGAGGTCTTGCCGGTCGTGGTCTGTTTGCCAAAGTTCCCATTCCCAAAGGCACCGTGCTCGGTTGTTTGACGCCGGGCACGCCGACGGTGCTTTTGCTCGATGCCGATGGAAACGTCAGCTACGGCCAGTGGGAATCCGCCCAGACCATCGACCTTGTCGTCGACAACCAACGACTTATTTGCTTGGTCAAAGACTTTGGCAAAGACGGTCCCCGCGGCGTCGATCTGCTAAACCATAGCTGCACACCGAACTGCGAAGTGGTGGCCCGTCTGGTCGTAAAGACGGTGCGCGATGTCCCAGCCGGCGACGAGCTTACGATCGATTATCTGGCGTCCGGAATCACGCTCGTCAAAGAAGGAATCGCTTGCCTGTGTCGGGCTGGCTGTCCGACGGTTATTTGACCGGCGGAATCATTCCTTTGAGCGGCACATAGCGACAAGCGTGCAGCGCCAGCGGCGGGCGTTGTTTTTTGGCGACCGCGAGAAGGTGCGTCGGAAACGCCGAAAGAAGCGCAAAGCTCCACGCGGCGGCGTCGTCGGCCAGCCTTGAATCAAACGCAATCGTCGGCGCGGGTGCGGCACCCAGTGTGAAAGCAAACTGCGACAGCGGAAGCTGAAGCCCCAGACCGCGCGCCTTGATGTAGCTTTCCTTGAGCGTCCAGTAGGAAAAGAAGCGCTCTTGCTGATCTTCGACGGGAAGACTGCGCAGTGCCGCAATTTCCGCTGGCGCAAACACATGGTCGGCGAGCGACAGTGGATCGCTGGCTCGATCGAGCGATTCCACATCGACGCCGATCATTTCATCGCCCAGCGTGACCGCACAGACCACCAAGTTGTGGGTGTTTGACAGATTGAACGACAGGGCAGGGGAAAGCCGTGGCGCGTCGACAAATGGCTTGCCAAAGCGGTGGCTGGCAAAGCGAAAATCACGCGGATCAACGCCAGTGTATTCCGCCAGCACGCAGCGAACCAGTGCGCGGGTGGCCAAAAAAATGCGCCGATCGCGGTCAAACACAAAGCGGTCGTGGCGTGCGCGTTCTTCGTCGGTGAGAAGCGGAAAATAAGCCGCAAACGGCGCGCTGTGATCGGTCGCTTCGTGGAAAAACAGCCACAGATCGACGCGCGGGCTGCGATCCTCTGGCGTCGCAGGCAAACATACCTGCGGCAGCGTCTGCCAGGGCGTTGGCTGGAAGCTGGGCTTGGTCAACGGACACCGACCTGCGGCTCGAAAGCGAGCCGGCGCCTATTCTTCCTTCTTGTGGCGGTGGTGGCGGCGCTTTTTCTTGGGAGGGTCGCTCGCCGCATCGCTGTCGTCCTCTTTGGGACTGGCGATGCGCACCGGCGCGCTGTCCGAGCTGGGCTTGTCCGCGGGCGCGGTCGCTGGGTTTTGTGCCGTGCCCTTGTCGCTTTTTTCGTCTTTGTCGCTTTTTTCGTCTTTGCCGGGCTGCGCTGCTTCTTCGCCGGGCTTGTCCGCGGGTTGTTTGGGGGCGCCTTCTTCGACTTTGCGAACCGGAGCACTCGTCGCGGGAACCGGCGTCACACCTGCCGAGCTACCTTGCGGACCGATCGACCGGCTGACAAGCCACACCACAAACGCCCCAATGAACAGACAGCCGACGCCAACCCCAATCAACAGGGCCGGACTTGGCGCCGCATCCGGCTTTTCCTCGTCGGGATCTTGCGCACTTGCATAGCGTTCTTCCAGCGTTTTTCCCGCCAGTCTGTCGCGTGCACGCGCTTGGTATTCGGTCAGCGGAAACAGCTCAACTTCTGCGGCGCCAGTGCGCTCTCCGTCGGGAGAATACTCGAACGGATCATCGACATCGCGCACCAGCCGCCACAGGTAGCTGTAGATCAGCGACACGAAGCCGATGATGATGTACTTGCCGAGCGTGCCAAACTCCGATTTGTACGACGCCACGACGAGCAGCGTCAGCACCGACACCACCAGCAGATCGAGCAGCGCATAACCCGACGCCAAAAACCCGGTCCGCGAAATCACACCAATTCGCGTCACGGTACGCCGCAGGTTGTGGATTTCCGTGGTCATGCGCACCGACGGCAGATTCGCGCCCAGCTTGTCGAACTCTTTGAGCAGCAAGTTCAGTTTTTCAATCACGATGAACATCTGCTCGTGCGACCGCTTGCGATACAGCCACGCAATCAGCTCGTCGGTGACTTCCATCAAAATGTCGCGCATCTGCCGCTCGTTGACTTGCGGACGGTTTGCGCAGACCCAGCCAATCGACTCTTCGATCGTCTCCAGCGATGTCGCAAGCTCAGCAGGTATCTTTTCGCTTTCTTTGTAGTCTTGCAGCGTCCCCGACAGCATCAGGCCGATGAGGAACACACCGCCAGTCAGCACCGGAGCCAGCGCCGAAAAGTCCATCACGCCGCTGTAGTTGTTCATGTAGTTCTTGAAAAAGTGTTCAAGAACCCACCGCACAATCACCGCCGCGACCGGGACCGGGAGCGTGGTGAGCATCAACTTCCACTTGAGCAAGCTCATCGCCGCCTCAACTTGCTGCGTGGGAGACCGCAAGGCCGCCGCGCGCTACTTCTTTGATTTCTTCTGTTTGGGCTTTGCCGGATTGGCCCAGTTGCCGCCCCATTTTTCGTACAGCGCGTCGGCGAAGCTCTGCCACTCCGCATGCGTGCGCGGCCCTGGGAAGGGCAGGGGAGGAATCGGTGCGTCGCCGGTCTTGATCACGTCGATTTTGTTGTCGCTGCGCACCTGGCCGATCTCGAAAATCTTCCAGATGTGCTGGTTGCTCGGATCGACGCGGACGCGGACATTGCCGAGCGAAAATTCTTGTCCTTTGAGCGCGAGCCGGACGCGATTGACTTCTTCGCTGCCGGCGCGCTGCACCGCCGCCGCCCACAAATACACCCCGTAATAGGCCGCTTCCATCGTTTCGCTGACCGGACGGTGTTCGCCGTATTTGCGCTGGAAGCGGGTCGCAAACGGCTCCACTTTCGAGTCCGCAATCGGCGGAAAGCGCGTCCGTGCGACGTAGTGTCCGGCGAGCACAGGCTCGGAAAGCTGCGCCAGCTCATTTTCTCCGAGCGTAAACGACAGCACCGGCAGCGTTCGCGCCGTGATGTCTTCTTCGATGAGCGCGCGGAAAAACGACAGCACCGAATCACCCACCAGCGTGTTGATGATGATGTCGGGGCGCACTTTTTCGATTTTCTTTACGATCTGCGCAAAGTTCGATTCACCGACGACTGCATAGTGGGTTCCGACCACATCGCCATGCAGCTGTTCGATGTGATCTTCGACGATTGCGTTTATCGCATGGGCGCGCAGACCGTCGGTGCCGATCAAAAAGAACTTTTTGGCATTGAGCGACTCGGCGCACCACTTGACCGCCGGGACCGCGAGCTGATTCGGCGTGCAGCCGGTGTAGACCAGGCTCTGCGACTCCTCGATGCCTTCGTACTGCGCCGGATAGAACAGCAGCTGATCGTGTTTTTCAAAATAGGGCCGGATTACCCGCCGTCCTGCCGAGCCAAAGCCACCGAACACCGCCGCGACTTTGTCGGCTTCGAGCAGTTTTTCGGCGCCGCGCGTAAACGCGGAATCTGCCGTGATCTCTGATTTGCCATCGACGACCACCGGGATAAGCTGCCGTCCGAGCACGCCGCCTTTGGCATTGATTTCATCGATCGCCAAAAGCGATGCATCGGCGAGCGGGTGTTCACTGACCGCCAGCGCGCCCGACAACGAGTGCAAGATGCCGACTTTGATCGGCGGGCCGCTGGTTACTGGCGGTGTGGTGCTGCCTTCGCTGCCGGTTGGTGTCGTTTTTTTTCCCGATCTGCCGCGCAGACCAAAGATCGCACCGCCAGCGCCGACCACCGCCAGCGCCGCAAAAGCCAGAAACGCCCGCCGCCCTGATCGCGGCTCGACGGGAGGCTTGGCGACTTCACCGACTTCGGCAGGCGCGCGAAGCCCCGAGCTCGACGGAATTTTCAGCGCCCCCGACTGGCTCTGGTTTGCTTTGGCCAAAAGCGATGGCGCGTCTTCCTGCATCGTGAAGACCGACTGGTTGCGCTGCGGTATCCCCGCCAGCAGCGCTTCCAGATCCGCCGCCATGTCGGCTGCCGTCTGGTAGCGCTGATCCGGCTTTTTCGCCATCGCGCGGTTTACGATCTGCACGCACGCTTCGGGAATTTCGGAGTTGACCTCACGCGGGTCCGGCGTCGGCTCGGTCAAATGACTGAGCAGGATCTGCGGCACGCCCGAGCCATGAAACGGCGGTTTCCCCGCCAGCAGCGCATAGTACGTCGCCCCCAGCGAGTACAGGTCGGTCCGCTGATCCATCGCATGGTTTGATGCCTGTTCCGGGCTCATGTAAAGCGGACTGCCGCACAGCATGCCGCTCTGGGTCAGGTGCAGGTCATCTTCGACGAGCTTGACCAGCCCAAAGTCCACCAGCTTCACCCCGCCCATATGCGAAAACAGGATGTTGTCCGGCTTAATGTCGCGGTGGATGATGCCGTTTTGGTGGGCGATGGACAGCGCGGCGGCACAGTCAGCGATGATGCGGGTGGCGACGATCCAGTGGTACGGCCCTTCGCTCTTGATCCGGCTCGATGCGCTCTTGGGGTGCAAAAGCTCCATCACCATGTAGCAGCCGCGTTCGTCTTTGCCGACGTCGTAGACCGCGATGATGTTGGGGTGATTCAGACCGCCCGCGACCTGGGCTTCGCGCATGAAGCGCTCAATCACATCCGGCTTGTTGAGCAGCTCGTCGGGCAGGAACTTGACCGCGACTTTGCGGCGGAGCGCCGCGTCCTCGCCTTCGTAGACGGCGCCCATGCCACCTTTGCCGAGCAGACGGATGACCTTGTATTTTCCAAACGTCGCGCCGATGCGTGGATCAGGGGGCGTGCCGTCAGATGGCGGCGGGGGGGGGAGGAGCAGAAGGCGGTGCACCTGTTTCGGTCACGATAAAACATCATCGACGACTTTTTGCACTGGGTCAACCGCGCTCGACGGGCGAGGGCAGGGCAGGGGGCGGCGCAAGCTCGGTCAGGTGGGCAATCCACAGCGCCGTCAGCTTTTCCTGTGTGCTGTTTTGGCGCAGTCGTGCCGCCAAGTGTGGCCACACCACCGCATCGAGCGACTGATCCTGATTTACGCAGGTATAGACCACGCTTTCCTGTCCGGTCTGCGGGTCGCGGTGCCGGGTCAGACACTGGGCGCAAATCTCTTTCATCATGCACTGCATCGGCGAGTTGATGCTGCCAATCGCCACCGCACGCGGATTCACATGCTCACGCAGGATGGTGTGCCGCGCCTGCGCAACCGCCGCCATCATCCGATCCGATCCGATCACGATGAACCGGCTGACTTGCTGTAAGTCAAAGCGCGGCGGTCCCAAGTCGCCTTTCGCATACGCCAGCAGCGCCGCCACGATGTTGCCGACAAACAGCTTGTCGCCGGACCGGCGCGAGCGCAGCGCGGCACCGGACGGGGGCGGCACATCGCAGCACCACACCACTTCATCGGTGTGCGCTTCGATCATGTCTTGCCGGAACACGTCCTGTGGCTGCTTGTAGCCGGCGAAATACAGCACCTGGCAGCCGTTTGCTTTGAGCGCCTTCGCAATCGAAAACAGCACCGCATTGCCCAGGCCGCCGCCGACCAAGCAGACCGTTTCGTTTTTGGGGATTTCCGTTGGAGTTCCCGTCGGCCCCATCACCACCACCGGCTCGCCCGGCACAAGCCGCTGACACAGGCTCGAGCTGCCGCCCATTTCCAGCACGATGAGCGACAAGATTCCCGACTCTTTGTCGGAATCCGCCCCCGTCAGCGCGATGCCTTCCATCGAAAGCCGGCTGCCGGCCACCACCTTGGCGTGCGTTTCGAAGTTTTGCAGCCGGAAGAACTGGCCCGGTTCAAACTTGCGCGCCGCCCACGGAGCCCGCACCCGGACATCCACGATGTTTGGCGTCAGCCGCTCGACCGATACGACATGGGCCCGCAGCTCGTCAAAGAGCCGCGTCCGCAGCGCCTGCCACGCCAAGTCTCTGCGCGTTTGTTCTTCGCTTGGCGAGTCCCGCTGCACTTCCTGCTTGGCCCTGGCCAGATCCGCGGCAAACAGCGCCGACACCTGCGAATGACCTTGCTTGGCCGACGCCATCGCCCGCACCACCGAACCGGCAAAGCGGGGATGGTTGTCGCCGTAATAGGACACCACCTTGCCGTCGCGCAGGTACGACGTGAAAAAACCGTTCGCGTCAGGAACAAGCGCAAGCTGACTGTCTCGCCAATCGGCCCGGTGCGGCGCAAAAAAACCGCCACGTCCCAAGCTCGCCGTCCCCGGATGCTCTTTTTCATACATCGTGTTGGGGCTTGTGCCCGCCGCGATGCAGAGCGTCCGCGCCGCCAGCTCGACCACTTCGCCCGTTCCGCTGTAGCGCTCGCCGTTTTGCGCCTGGCGTTCGAACTGCACCGCCCGCAGCGCACCAAACGCATCGGTCAGCGCCACTTTCGGGCTCAGTTTTTCGATGTAGCGAATGCCTTCTTCCAGGCCCTTGGCGACTTCTTCGTGGTTGAGCCTGTACGCGGGCGAATCGAGCAGGCTCTTGCGATAGACCAGCGTCACGCCGCCAAAGCGCGCAATCAGCGGCGCAAAATACGGCGATCGTCCTTGTGCTGCGGCAGCCTGTCGCTCGGCCCGAAACGCCCGTCCGTGACTCAGCAGCTCGTCGAGGATTTCGCGTTCTTCGCGATCAAAACGGGCCGTCAGCGCCGCTTCGCCCAGCTCGGGCACAAGCGATTCCCAGCGATCGAGCATTTTTTCGACCTGCACCACGTAGTACGCGGCCAGCTCCGTCGCGGTATCAATCGCGGTCAGTCCGCCGCCAATCACCACCGCTGGCAGCCGCACCTGCAAGTTCGCCAGGGAGTCGCGCTTGAACGCCCCGGTCAGCTGCAGGCCCATCAGGAAATCCGATGCTTGCCGAATGCCGCGACACAGGTTGCCTTCCATTTCGACCAGCGTTGGCTTGCCCGCGCCCGTCGCCAGCGCAACGTGATCAAACCCGAGCTGCCACGCATCATCGAGTTCCAGCGTGCCGCCAAACCGCACCCCGCCATGCAGCTGCAAAAGTGGTTCACGCGAGAGCGACAGATACAGAAGCTCGAGGAAATTTTTGTCCCAGCGCACCGTGATGCCGTATTCCGACACCCCGCCAAACCCCGTCAGAACCCGCGCATCAAGCGGCGCTTTCAACCGGGAAAAATCGCGCACCGGCTTGGGCACAACGCCACTTGCCAGGTCGCCCGCAAGCGCTCGATCGATCGGTTCCAGCTTCAGCCCATCGACCGCACAGACCGCAAACCCTTCGCGCAGAAGGTAGTGGCACAGCGTGTAGCCCGCCGGCCCGAGCCCGACGACCAGCACTTTGCGACCGTTGTACGCAAGCGGATACGGACGGGTGCGGTGCAGCGGATTCCAGCGCAGAAGCAGCCCGTACAACTCGACGCCCCACGGCAGCCCCAGCACATCCGTCAGCACCGACGTTTCGACTTCCGGGATGTTGACCGGGTCCTGCTTTTGGAAAATGCACGCTTTCATGCAGTCGTTGCAGATTCGATGTCCCGTCCCGGCACACATCGGGTTGTCGAGCATGACCAGCGCCAGCGCGCCGAGCGGATCGCCTTGCCGACGCAGCGTGTGCATTTCCGAAATCTTTTCCCCGAGCGGACAGCCGGTCAGCGGCGCCCCGAGCGGGTTTTGCTTCACCGCGCCGTTTTTGTCGCGCATGCCTTTGCTGCACGAGTCTTTGCTGCGCTCGTGGCAGTACATGCAGTAGTCGACTTCGGCCAACACCTGCAGCCGGCTCTTGCGCGGATCGGTCAGTGCAAAGCCGTCCCGTCGGCGCTGGTGTTCTTCGTGTCCGCACAGCGCTTCCGGGATGTTCGGATCGGGCCGATGCAGGGGCACAAGCTGCGAGAAGTCGGTCGCTTTCGGCAGGCGAAATCCCAGGTGTCCCGCATCGAGCAGCGCTTGTTTTTGCGCCGCCAGCCAGCGCACCAAGATCGCAAGCTCCGCCGCCTGGTCATCATCGAGCAGCCGCAGCCCGAGCCGCGCCAGATCCCGTTCACTGGGCAGTGACGAAAGACCGTGCCGCGAAAGCAGCGCTTCCCCTTCGACCGTCGCGCTTTCGGCCTGGTCCGCGCTCAGTCGGAGCTTGTCCGCCTGGCGTTTGATGATCTCGTCTTTGTAGCGAAACAGCGCCAGATCCGTCGCGGTTTCGTCCCGCAGTGCCGCAAGCGGCGTCGCAATGTCGGGAACAAGCTGCGCCAAAAACCGCGACACCGTGGCCGCAAGCTCAAGCAAAAGCGCCGACAGATCCTTGTCCGACAGCGGCTCGCCTTTTTGGTACGCATCGTAGCGGTCGAGCAGCGCCGGATGTTCGCGTCCGACCTGCGCCCGCCAGCAGTCATGCAGCCGCCGCAGGCCGTAAGGAGAAAACAGATCCGCATACACAAAGCCATCGATCCCCAAGACAAGCGAGTCCGGGGCCTGGGTTGCGTGTGACGTCATCGTCCGCCTACTTGTTTTTTCGGGTCACGGTCAGTCGCTGGATCACGACGGGCACTTTGGGCGCGTCGTTCGAATAGGTTTCCAGCCGGCTCACTTGGTCGAGCAGCGGCAAGTTGTCGCACTGACCAAAGATGGTGTGCTGTCCAGAAAGCCACGGCGCGGCTTTGACGGTGATGAAAAACTGCGAACCAGCGGTGTTCGGTCCGCGGCTGGCCATCGCCAGCACCCCGCCTTGGTCAAAGCGCAGCTCGGGGCGAACTTCATCGGGCAGGGCAAAACCGGGATCGCCACTGCCGGGGGTGAACATGCACTGCGCATCGCCAAAGCACTTGGGATCGCCGCTTTGAATCAGAAATTCGCCGATCACGCGATGAACCGGCAGGCCGTCGTAAAAAGGCTTTTTCTGCCAGCCTGTGCGCTGCGGATGCGGGTCTTTGAATGCGACCAGGCCCCGCGCAAGCCCGACAAACGCCGCGACCGCTTGCGGCGCTTTGTCCGCGAACAGATCACAGTGCACTGCGCCGAGCGGCTTGCCTTCGCTCACAAGCTCCAGCGTGGCTTGCAGTGCGCCCTGGCCTTTGATTCCGACCAGGCTCTGTTCGAGCACGAGCGGCGGCGTCGTTGGGCCAACCGGCGGGGGCGGCGTGGCGGCTTGGGCTGCAAGCAGCGTCGGCAGTGCGAGCGCAGCGAACGTCGAGATCATCACTTCCCCTCTAAGCAGTGGCCCATCTACTTGGCGCCGTCGACATGCAGAAATTCCGCTCGTGATCCAACGGTGATGCCATGCTTGCGCGCTTCGCCGCCGGCGACTTCGACGACGTACTGCGCCGGCTGATCGGGGCCGCGGCTCGTTTCATCGTGCGGAATGGTGTTTTCTTCGATGCCCACCACGATCTTGCGCTCGTTTAGGAAAATCATGTCGAGCGGGATCAGCGTGTTGCGCATCCAAAAGCGACGAATCTCCGGTGCCTCGAACAGAAACAGCATGCCGCTGCTCGGTGCCAGCTCTCGCCGGAACATCAGGCCGCGCGTCCGTTCCTGGTCGTTTTTCGCCAGCTCCACCGTCACCGGCCATGGCGGATTGCCCGACGACGGATAAAACGCGACCGTCGGTTTTTGGGCTGGGCTTTGGCTGACTGGCTGCGGCGTCGGTGGCTTGCTGCAACCAAGCCAAGTCAGCGAACTTGCGGCCAGCACAAGCGCCGGCAAAGTCACACGAGACGAACGGAAGGCTGGCATGGGCACTTACGGTTTGGCGGCGGGGGCGGGCTTTGCGGGTGGTGGTGGCGTCGTCGGGGTCTGCGCTTTGGTCGCCCGCAGCGCCGCTTGCACCATTCGCTTGGCGGCCACAGGGTCGGTGTTGGCGTCGATGCCCTTCTGCGCGTTTTCCCGCATCAGGTTCGCCAGGTAGCCGAGCCGAATCTGCGTCACTTCCGGGCAGCGTGGACCTTGTGATTCACACACCGCCAGACCGGCTTCCGCTTCTGCAAGTCCCAGGTCGAAACGCAGCACCGTTGCATATGCCGTCGCCAGCACCTGATGCACTTGGTAGCTGTCGGCCTTGCCATACGGACGCAGCGTCGCAACCGCCCACGCCGGCTGCTCGATGCGCAGGTACGCACGCGCCAGCTCGACGGCGGTTTCGACGTCATCTTGCTTGCGATACAGCGCATCTTCGAGCACCGCGATGCGGTCGATGTCGCTTTTGTCCCCCGCAAAACCGGGCGTAAACACCACCGTCGGCTGCGGCAAAAGCAGAAGAAACGCAACAATCGCGAGAGCAAACAGGTCGACAAGCCTTGCCACGAGGAGCCACTCCTTGTCGTCAATCTATCGCTCGCTGTGCGCTCTCGTCAAATCCCGCTTCGTGAGATTGCGCGTCTTGTCGAAGCTGGCGTTACACTCCTTTTCATGTCTGTGCTTTGCCGGATGCCCAAGCGGTCGCGTTCTGTCGGGCGCGCGCTTTTGCTCGGACTGCTGCTGCCGCTTCTGCCATCGCCCGTCGCGCTGGCCGATGACTGGCAGGTGACGCGCTCGGAATTTGACCCGCGCATCGTCAACGAACTCAAAGATCAGGTGCGCAAAAGTCCCGATGACAGCGGTCTGTTTCGCCGGCTGGTCGGGCTGTATCGCCGGCACAGCTCTCTGGAAAAGCTGCAAGCCGAGCTGGCCGATCGCGCGCAGCGATCCGGGCAGGCGACGGATCTGTATCTGGTGGCGCAGGTCGCCCGCGAACGGGGTCAGCCAGGTGACGCCGCGAAGCTGCTGGAGGAGGCGGTCCAACAAGGGCTCGATGAAGCCAAAGCGGCGCTTTTGTTGTCCGAGCTGGCGCAGAAAAAGACGCCGCCCGATGTTGCCGAAGCACGCAAACAGCTCGGGCGGGCGCTTTCCCTGTTGCGGCCCAGCGATGCGCGCCGACGGCCTGCGCTGCGGCGCCAGGTGGATCTGTCGCTGCAAGCGGGGGACACCGCCAGGGCCGAAGCCGAGCTGCGCGATCTGATGAAGAGCGCGACGGGGACAGAGTCGACCCGGCTTGCGCAAGAGCTGGCCGAGCTGCTGGCCCGCGCAGGCAAGTCCAAGGAATCGCTGTCCGAATATCGCGCGCTCGCAGAAAAACAAGCAGGCGAGTCGAAAGTGCAGTCGCTGCTCCGCTGTGGCGAGCTGGAAGAGTCGCTGCGCGATGACAATGCAGCCATTGCAACGTATCGTCAGGCGCAGAAGCTGCTGCCGGCTGGGCATCACCTCCAGCGCGATGTCAGCGAGCACCTGATCGCGCTGTCCCGCAAACGCGACGAGCTGGTGCCGTTTATCAAGCAGTTTGAAGCCGACCATCCGCAGGCGCAGCGCAGCTTTTCCGATTGGGAGCTACTCGGACGGCTGTACGACGAGCGGGGTGACACGGCGGCGGCGCTTTTGGCCTATCGCGGTGCGCTGCGCAAAGATCCGCATCACATCGATGTCCGGCGGCGGTTGATTGCGATCCTCGAGCGCGGCGGTGTGACGGCAGAGGTGTTGTCGGAATACGAGCAGTTGATTGCGCAAGCACCGGGCGATTCCCGCGGGTATCTGGAGCTGGCGGAACGGCAGTGGAAAGTCGGGCAGAAACCCAAAGCGCTCCTGACACTGCGACGAGCGGCGGCCCGTTTTGCGGCTGATCCCTCTTTGCACTCGGCGCTCGCGGAGCTGTACTCGCGCTTTGGGGAAGCCGACCTGGCGCTGCAAGAGTCCGAGCTTTTGGTCCGGCTGGAGCCGCGCGAAGAGAGCTACATCATCAACCTGGGCGAGCTGTACTGGGCGCGCGGTCGCAAAGAGCGCGCCGACGAGGTGTGGAAGCGACTGCTGACGATGGGAACCAGCCGAGCGCAAGGTCAGGCGCGGCTCGCGGATGTCTACGCCGAGCACAACCTGATGTCGCAAGCGCTCGACCTGTACCAAAAAGCGGTGTCGGCGGAGCCAAACAACCTGCAGCTGCGGCGCGGTCTGGCCCAAGCCTACGAGCGGCTTTCGCGCGGGCGCGACGCGATGGTGACGTGGGAACAGATTTATTTTGCCGCGAAAAGTCCGTCCGAGCGACTGCTCCAGATCGAAGCCCGCAAGCAGCTCGCGTCGCTGGTCGGCAAAGAATCGCGGCTCAGTGCGCAGCTTTATACCTGGCAGCGGCGGCTGGCGGCGCAGCTTGGCCAGCAGACCCAGACGCTGCAACCGGATACGCTGATGCTCGGGCTCTTGGTCGCCGAAACCCAGCAGCAGGCCGGCAAGCTCGGGGATGCCGAGCAAGTCTTAAGTCAGCTTCGCGTCCGGTTGCCCGATGGGCCGCAGCTTGCCGAAGTGCTGCTATCGCTTTGTCAGGTGCTCAAAGCGCAGCGCAAGCTGGAAGAAGCGATAGCCGTGCTCAAACAAGCCGCGTCGCTTCTGCCCGACCGCCAGCGTGAGCTGTACGCCCAGCTTGCCGATCTGTCGATGCAGAGCTACCGCGATGGCGATGCGATTCGCTATGCCGAACAGGCGGTTGCCGATGCGAGCGGCGAGCTGTCGCTGGGGGAAATCCTCGAACGACGCGACGAAGTGCCGCGCGCGATGGCGGCCTACAAGCGAGCGATGGAGCGCGACCCGCGGCTGTTTCGGGCCTATATGGCGCTGGCGCGGCTGCACGTTCAGCGCGGCGAGCTTCACGAAGCGGCGGCGCTTTATCGCGACGTGGTTCGGCGGACGCCGCAAGAAGAGCTGGTGCTGGAAGCCGGGCGCAAAGCCATCGACCTGCACGAA
Organism: Pseudomonadota bacterium; assembly: GCA_035340095.1. GTDB lineage: Bacteria > Myxococcota_A > Polyangia > Palsa-1104 > JAEUJZ01 > JAEUKA01. The sequence goes on from DAORGN010000039.1 coordinate 15,557, forward strand.
TACCTCGGCTCGCTGGGTGAGCTGCTCAAAGAGCTGTCGCCGCTGGCCTATTCGGTGGTGCCAAGGCCGGTCTATCGTCGCCTGCTCTTGTTTCTTTACGAGCGCTACGCGGCGCCGCTGATTGCTCTTTCGCGCAGTGGCGATGCCGGCGCGCAGGCGGAATTGGTCCGGCTGGGGCAGGGCGGTCTGAAGCCGCTGACCGAAACCCTGACCGAAGGCGATACGACCGAGCAGCGCTTGGCGGTATCGCTCTTGGCCGAGCTGCGCAACCCGAGCGCCGTGCCGTCTTTGCTCAACCTGGTGATGGCGGGACTGCCACTGCCAGGGCAAGAGCCGCGCATTGTGCTGCACGGCTCGACAGGATCTGGCGGTGTGCCAGGCGGTGTACCGGGCGGTGTATCGGGCGTTCGTACCGGCGCGGACATTGACTTGCGCGTCGATGCCTTGCTCGCGGTGGCGCGCCTGTCCGATCCGCAGAGCGTGCCGGGCCTGCTCCGCCTGACCCGCAGCCGCGAAAAACAGGTGCGACTGGCTGCGCTGTACGGTCTCTTGCGGCTCGCCGACAAGCTCGATCGGGCTCAGCTTGGCCAGCTTGATCCGCTGCTGGCCGATGCGGCGCCGGGTTGTCGCGCGCTTGCCGCACTGTTGTTTGGCAGGGTCAGCGAGCTGTCCGGACAGCCGATTGCGCCCAAGATTCGCTCGCAGCTTGTCGCGGCACTGGAAACCCGGCGGGTTCGCAACGACGACGCCGATGAGCTGTTTGCATCAGCCGCGGCGCAGGCGCTGGGCCGGGCGCGGGATCGGGCGGCGGTGCCGCTGCTCATCGACGTGCTGCGGCTGGGCAATGACGAAGTCGAGCGGCAGGCAGCGTGGGCGCTTGGGCGAACCGGCGATCCGCGTGCGTTGCCGGCGCTTGTGCGGGCGGTCTTTGGCAAACAGCCGGCCCTGCGGATGACCGCGGCGGCGGCGCTTGCCAGCCTTTCGACCGGCCCACAGCCCCAGCCGGCGGATGTGCTGCCAAGCGAAAAGCGGGGTCTTGATGGGCTCGATGTGGCGCGCTTTTTGTCGGACATTGCCGGTCAGGGCGCGTTAGGGATCAGCAAGCCGGCATGGCTCGACAGTCCGGGGGAGCTTTCGGGGGCGCTGCGCGATGCGCTTGATGATACGCCGGCGCTGGCCCTGCGGACGCTGGATGACTTGCTGGGCAGTACATCGGGTCCGCCGCAGGTGCTTCGGCTCGGGCCGCTGGAGACCTGGCTCCCGGCAGGGACGGACGCAAGCGGCGTGCGTGAGTCGGTCGCGGCGGCGCTTTTGCCCGCGCTGCGCAAGCTGGGTCTGCCGGACGGTGTGGCGTCATCACCGCTGCTTCAACCGGCGGCGCTGCGTGTGCTCGGACAAATCGCCCAGACTCGCTCCCCGATCGCGCCGAAAGCAGCGGCGGTGCTGCGGGATGTGCTTCTGTCCCGCGCGTCGACAGATGTGCTGCTGCTTTCGGCGTCTCTCTACGCCAAAGTTCCGCCGTCCCAGCGCGAAGCCCAGCCGGTGCTGGATGCTCTGCTTCAGCAGCCGGATCGCTGGCTGCGTCTCCAGACGCTTCGGCTGGCCGCCGAGCCAGACGCCCGCCCGCTCTTGTCCGCGTCCGCCATCGTCAAAGCCAGCCTAGACCCCGATGGCTTCATCCGCGAAGCCGCCCAACGACTCAAGTAACCCAGTGTTCCACGTGGAACACTGCCAAAGTCCGCCCATCCCCATGTTCCACGTGGAACATGGGCGCGCTTGACCCGCGGGAGCCGCGTGCGAAGCGCAGGGGAACTGGCGGAAAGAGCGGGAGGCGAGGGTCGCGATGGTTTTGGGAAGTGAAAAACGGGGGAAGGCGCGGGTTGGGACGGTTTCGGGAAGTGAAAAACGGGGGGAGGCGCGGGTTGGGACGGTTTTGGGAAGTGGAAAACGGGGGAAGGCGCGGGTTGGGACGGTTTTGGGCCGACGGGCGGGCAGGGCGTGGGCGACGTAGTGTGATGTATCGTCAGTGTTGGCAGCGCGGGCAGAAATAGGTGGCGCGGCCTGCCTGGACGATGCGCACGATGGTGCCCGCGCAGCCGCGGCGCTTACAGGGCTCGCTTTCGCGATCATAGACGGCGAACAGGTTTTGGAAACCGCCCAGCTCGCCGGATGCCTGCACGTAGTCGCGCAGTGTCGAGCCGCCGGCATTGATGGCTTTCCGCAGGATGACGGGGATGCTTGCGCAGACGGCTTTGACTTCGCGCGGCGAAAGCTCGCAGGCCAGGCGCTGCGGCAGGATGTGGGCACGGTGCAGGATCTCGCTCGCGTAGATGTTGCCAATCCCCACCACCAGCGCTTGGTCGAGCAGCGCGACTTTGATGGGCACCCGCTTTTTCCTGAGCGCTTGGGTCAGCCAGCTCGGTGTCAGCTCATGGGAAAGCGGCTCGATGCCCAGGTCTTTGAGCAGCAGGTGCTGGGCCAGCTTGTCGGTTTTGGCGAGCGTCATCACCCCGAAGCGGCGCGGATCGCAAAAGCTCACCAGGGTGCCGCTCTGGGTGTGGAAAAGGACATGGTCGTGCTTGGCCGGCGCGAGCGGGCGTTTGGGATCTGCCGCTACAAAGCCGTTTATGCGCCCCGACATCCCCAGGTGAATCAGCACCGCGTCACCGCTGTCGAGCCTGCAGACGATGTATTTGGCCCGCCGATCGATGTCAATGACGGTCCGACCGCGGACTTTTTGCTCGAAGTCTGGGGGAATCGGCACGCGCAGATCGCGGCGACGCACGACGACATCGGACAGAACTTGTTGGCAGAGAAAGCCGCGCAAACCGCGGCAGACGGTTTCAACTTCGGGAAGCTCCGGCACGCGCGAATCATAGGATGTTGCGTGCCGAGCGTGGGGGGCGATCGGCGGGTTACTTGCGCGCGGTCAGGCGACGGCGGAGTCCGGCAGCAAGGAGCGCGAGCGAGGCGAGCAGGCCCATCGAGCCGGCGACGTTTGAAACCGGAGACGTGCCCGGTGCCACTGCGCAGCCCGGACCGCCCGCGACACCTGGCTGGCACTGATCACCGATGCCATCGCCGTTGGTGTCTTTCTGATCCGGGTTTTTGTCGGCGAAGCAGTTGTCGCAGGCATCGCCGATGGTGTCGCCATCGGTGTCTTTTTGGTCGGCGTTCGGGGTGTCGATGCAGTTGTCGCACGCATCCGGAATGCCGTCTTTGTCGCGATCCTGGCGGTTGTCGCCCGCGCACTTGTCGCAAGCATCGCCGACGCCGTCCCCGTCGGAGTCCTTCTGGTCGCCGTTTTTCACGGTGGGGCAGTTGTCGCACGAATCGGGCTTGCCATCGCCATCGGTATCGGGCTGATCCGGGTTCGGCATGCTGGTGAGGCAGGCGTCGCAAGCGTCACCGATGCCATCGCCGTTCGAGTCCTTCTGATCCGGGTTCGGGACGTTCGGGCAGTTGTCGCAGACATCGCCAATGCGGTCGCTGTCGCGGTCGGCCTGGTCCAAGTTGGGCCGGTCCGGGCAGTTGTCGCACGAGTTGCCAAGTCCATCGCCATCGCGGTCCGGCGCCAGCATGTCGCTACAGCTTGCGGCTTTGCCGGGGCCCGGCGCGACGTAGTCGTCACAAGGCCGCTTCGGCGTAAATTGTTCGATCGGCGTGCAGCTGTTGCCGTTGGCGAAGTAGTCGACGCAGTAGCCTTCGCCGGGACGCGGGATGCCGTTGCAGTTGACGTCCTTTTGCTGGGCCATTGCCAGCCCAGACGAAAGTCCGATGGCGGCAAACAGAAGTCCGGCGAGAAGGGGGCGGCTCGCGGTCTTTCTGGAAAGCGAAAGGCCCTGGCGAATGTCTCGATAGGTCATGGGTTTCAAGCTCCTTATGTGTCTTGTGCGTCGCGTTACCGTGAGATGAGAGTAAGCGGACACTTCGGGGGGTCCAGCGTCACGCCTTCTTGCTCTGTAATGATGAAGTCTACGCGACGATTCTGCGCTCGCCGATCTGGCGAGTCATTGGGCACGATGGGACAGCGCAGGCCAAAGCCTGCCGATGACAGCCGCCACGGCTCGATGCCGTGGTCGACTAGATACACCATCACCGACTGGGCGCGTCGACGCGACAGATCCAGGTTGTACTGGTCGCGGCCTTTGTTGTCGGTGTGGCCTTCGACGCGCATCCGCTTGATGTCCGGACGCGCTTTGAGCACGCGCACCACTTCATCCAGCACTGGGTAGCTTATCGGCTTGATGGTGTCGCGATCGAAGTCGAAGAAAATGCGCTCGGACAGCACCAGCTTTTGCCCTTTGACTTCGACGTGGGCTGGGCGACGCACTTGGTCTGGGCAGTCCTCGCCCTCGCAGCTCGGCGGAAGATCCGGAGGCGGCGGAGGCGGCGGAGGCGGCTCGACCGGCTTCTTCGGAGGAGGAGGCGGCGGCGGTGGTGGTGGCGGCGGAGGCGGCGGTGGTGGCCGCTTCACGTAAGTACCCGCGTAGCTCATGCCCAGGTACGCGCGCCAATCGGGCACCCCAACGCCAGGACTCAGACCCGGCCCACCGCCCAGGAAAAACGTGAAGCCGTGATACGCCGCTTTGAGCGCCACGGTCAGCTCGGCGGGCGTATTGGCCAGCCGATCGGTCACGACAAACGGGGTGCTGCCCCAGGCTTCGGTGACAAGTGAAATCGGTGCAGTCGGGCTGCGCCGAAGCTGTAGCTGGAGACCGAGACCAAACAAGAAGCTGTGCTGGGTTTCGGCGTTGTAAAAACGCTCGGTCGACGAAAAGATGCTGCCGACAAACGCCGCCACTTGCAGCCGTCGATAGTCCAGATGGGCCAAAAGCCGCGGTGCAAACGTCGGCAGCCGCGATCCCATGAAGCTGTCGGCGTTGCCGGTCGGCACCGTCAAATCGCCCGCGATACCCAGACCAAAGCCGATCTTTTCCGGATCGTCGTTTTGGCGATAGCGATACAGCACCGCCTTGACCGAAAAGCGCAGGTCTTCCTGGCCGGCTTGGGCAAGCCCGTCTTTGGCAAACTGCCGCTTCACCGTGCGACCGGACGTCGGATCTTTCGGATCGAGAAAGCCATTTTGCGGCAGCTCGCCGGTCTGCCAAAACGTCACTGGCAGCGACAGCGACACTTGCAGCCGACGCAGGAACGACACCGAAACCGAGATGTCCCCGGTCAGGCGGTTTTGCACCAAGTCCGCCGCCGGCACCCCGCCGAGCGTGTACACCAGCGGGCGTCGCGCGTAGTGCACAAACAGCTGCGGCACAAACGTCAGGTGCGGATCGACTTCAGCCAGATCGAGCGTCACCAGCTTTTGGGTGCCCGGCGCTGGATGGAACTTGTTGATGTCGATCGGGGCTGACTCACCAAGCGCACAAGCGAAACGCGGACAGGCCATTGCCACCCACGCGCCGAGCGCGAAGAGGACAGGTTTGCTCGCTGCGGAAAGTGGCGGCTTGCTCATGACCAAGAGCCCTTTGTGCGGCCTAAGTGTGCGCAATGGTTGTGCTCGCTGGGTAGGCGAGGGCTGCTTCTACTCTGACACAAAAAAAACAGCCAGCCTAGAGCGTGCAGGCGGTCGCGCAGTGTGGCCAAGCCACCGCCAGAAGCGGATTGTCGACGACAAATTTGCCCGCAAGGCCGTCTTCGTGGTAGTGGCTCCGATATGAATCCGTCGCAGACCGCAGAAGCTTCCGCATCGCTTCCCGAAAAGTACGACCCGCAGAGTGTCGAGCCGCGCTGGCAAGCCGAGTGGCAGCGCCAAGGTGCGTTCCTTGCGCCTCCCGCTGTCGATTCAAGCGGCAAGCCAGACCCGCGGCCCAAGTATTTCATCATGGAGATGTTCCCGTATCCATCGGGGCGGCTCCACATGGGGCATGTGCGCAACTACTCGATCGGCGACGTGCTGGCGCGGGCGTATCGGATGAAAGGCCACCGCGTGCTGTATCCGATGGGCTGGGATGCGTTCGGTCTGCCGGCGGAAAATGCCGCGATCAAAGCCAAAGTCCACCCGCGCGACTGGACGGTGAAGAACATCGAGTCGATGAAGGGACCGCTCGGTCGGCTTGGCCAGTCGTATGACTGGTCGCACGAGCTGTCGACCTGCGAGCCGGAATACTTCATCCACGAGCAGCGAATCTTCATCGAGATGTGGAAGCGCGGGCTCGCGTATCGCAAAGGTGCCCTGGTCAACTGGTGTACGTCGTGCGCGACCGTGCTCGCCAACGAACAAGTCGAAGACGGGCTGTGCTGGCGCTGTCAGTCGGTGGTCATCCAGCGGGAACTGACGCAGTGGTTTTTGCGCATCACCGAATACGCGCAGCAGATCCTTGATGACATCGAACAGCTCCGCGGAAAGTGGCCGGACAAAGTGCTGCACATGCAGGAAAACTGGATCGGGCGGTCAGAAGGCGCACGGATTCGCTTTCCGCTTGTGCAGCCGATCGCCGATGTCACCGAGATCGAGGTGTTTACCACCCGGCCCGATACGCTGTTTGGCGCGACGTTCATGTCGATTGCTGCCGAACATCCGCTGGCGCTGCGGCTGTGCGCAGGCACTTCGCGTGAAGCCGAAGTCACCGCGTTTGTGAACAAGGTGCGCGCCGAAGACAAGACCCGTCGCGGTGCTGATGACTACGTCAAAGAGGGCTGCTTTACCGGCGCTTGCGTCGTCAATCCCGCAAACGGTCGCCAGATCCCGGTCTACATCGCCAACTTTGTGCTGATGGACTACGGCACCGGCGCAGTCATGGCGGTCCCGGCCCACGATCAGCGCGACTTCGAGTTCGCCAAAAAGTACGCACTCCCCATCGAAGTCGTGATCCAGCCGGACGGCACAGCGCTTGTCGCAAGCGAGCTGTCGGCGGCGTATACCGAGCGGGGTCAGCTTCTGAACTCGGGGGAATTTTCGGGGCAGGACAACGAAGCGGCGAAAAAGAACATCACCGCGTGGCTTGCGCAAAAGGGGCAGGGCGGACCGACGGTTTCGTTCCGGCTGCGCGACTGGCTGGTGTCACGCCAGCGCTACTGGGGCTGTCCGATACCGATGGTCGAGTGCCCCCAGCACGGCTACCAGCCAGTGCCCGATGCCGAGCTGCCGGTGCAGCTGCCGACCGACATCGAGTTTGTGCCGTCGGGTCAGTCGCCGCTCGCGACCCATCCCACCTGGAAGAACGCCACCTGCCCGGTCTGTCAGGGACCAGCTCGGCGCGAAACCGACACCATGGACGGCTTTATGGAGTCGTCTTGGTACTTTTTGCGCTACACCGCGCCCACGTTCGCAGGCGGGATTTTGGATGAAGCCGGCAAGACGTTTTTGCCGGTCGACCAGTACGTCGGCGGCAGCGAGCACGCGACCAAGCACCTGATCTACTCGCGGTTTTTTACCAAGATGCTGTCGGACTGGGGTGTGCTGCCCAAGACCTTGCGCGAACCGTTTGTGCGGCTTTTGACGCAGGGCATGGTGCTCAAAGACGCCTATCGCTGCGCCGAGCACGACTACCTGTACCCGGAAGAAGTGCAAGACGGGCGCTGCGCAAAGTGCGGCAAGGATGCCCAGTACCTGCGCCAGATGAAGATGTCCAAGACGTTCCGCAACGTCGTCGAGCCGATGGCGCTGGTGGAAAAATACGGTGCCGACACCGCGCGGCTGTTCTGTCTGTTTGCCGCGCCGCCCGACAGTGTGCTCGAGTGGAACGAAGCCGGTGTCGAAGGCTGTAGCCGCTTTTTGGGCCGCATGTATCGCCTGGTGCAGCGCTTTGTGTCGCTTCCAGAGGCGGGGGGCACGCCACCTAGCGACAGTGCAGCGGCGGATCTGCGGCGGGTGACGCACAAGACGATTCGCCGCGTCACCACCGACATCTTCGAGCGGCAGCAGTTTAACACCGCGATTGCCGCGATCATGGAGCTGTCGAACGCCATCACCGACTTTGCTGCAACCCAGACGGTGCAGTCGGCAGCGCTGCGCGAAGCGGTCGAAACCGCGGTCCAGCTTCTGGGCCCGATGGCACCGCACATCTGCGAAGAGCTGTGGCAGGCGCTTTCGCACAAGACGCTGCTGGCGCTGTCGGCCTGGCCGGTGTTCGACGAAGCCGCGGCCAAAGACGACAAAGTCACGGTGGTCGTCCAGGTGAACGGCAAAAAACGCGCCGAGCTGCAAGTGGCCGCCGATTCCAGCGAGGACGTGATCCAGCAGGCGGCGCTGTCCGACCCCGGTGTCAAGCAATTCACCGACGGCAAAAGCATCAAGAAATCGATTTACGTCAAAGGCCGCCTGCTCAATCTTGTCGTCGCGTAGTCGCTCGCAGCGGGCGCCGTTCGGTGCGATAATCACGGCGCGGGGCAAAGGATTTTTTCCGTTCCCCGCGCTGGATGTCGCTTGCGATGGACGCCCGCACAATCCTGCTCATCTCAGTCGCGCTGAACGTTCCGATCCTGATGTTCATGATTCAGGGTCGGCTGCGGCGCGCTGACATTCCGGGTCAGACGGAGTGGATCGGCGGCATTCTGCTGGTCTGGCTGGCATCGCTGCTGATGCTTCTGCGCGGCTCGATACCGGACTTTTTTTCGATCGCGCTCGGCAATGCGTGCTGGCTGTTTTGCTTGCTGGCGTTTACGACCGGAACCTACAAGTTTCTGGAATTGCCGTCGCGGCTCCCGACTTCGGTGTACGTCATGTGTACGGTGTCGGCGATCTTGATCGGGCTGTTCGCCTACGTGCCGTCGCCATGGCCGCGCTTTCCCGCCATCAACATCCGCGTCGTCGTGGCCTCGGCGGCTGGCGCTCTGCTCTGTGTGTCGGTGCTGCTTGGCATGAAAAAGACCGCCCCGCGGCTAAAGCCCTGCGTCGAGATCCTGCAGCTACCAGTCTGGGGTTTCGCGCTGGTGTCGCTGCTCCGCCTGATTGCCACGCTGGTGGCACCTTTCCATGGCCTAAGTCCGCTGCAAGGCAGCGCCGGTCAGTCACTGCTGGTGTTTGGTCTTTTGGTGGTCGACTTGATGGTGGCGTGGGCGATGGTCTATGCCAACAACCGTCGGCTCGACATTGAGCGGCGCGAAAAAGTGGCAGCGCTGGCCGACAGCGAAACGCACATCCGACGGTTCCTTGAAGCGGCGCCGGTCGCGCTGTTTTCGATGTGTTCCGACGGGTCGATTTTGTACGCCAACGGTCGCTTCACCAAGCAGCTCGGCTATCCGCTCGCAGAAATTCCGACGCTCGATGCGTTTTTCGAACACGTCTTTCCCGACAGAGGCTATCGCGATGCGCAGCGGACCAAGTGGCAAGCGCTGCTCTCGCCGGGCGACAAAAACGAGCGGACCGAGCTGCGGTTCGAATCGGCGCTGCGCTGCAAAGACGGCCAGGAAAGAACCTTTGGCGTGCAGGCGAGCGCGATGGGTGACGAAGTGCTGTTGACGCTGTTTGACCTCAGCACGCACAAAGAAGCCGAGCAGGCGCTGCGTTTTGCCAAAGAAGAAGCCGAGCGGGCGATGCGGAGCAAGAGCCTGTTTTTGGCCAACATGTCGCACGAGCTGCGCACGCCGATGAACGCGATCCTCGGACTTTCGCAGCTTGCGCGCGAGTGCTTGGCTGACAAAAACGAGCTGCGCGAGACCCGGCACTTTTTGGCCCAGATTCACTCGTCGGCGGGTGCACTTCTGGGAATCCTCAACGACATTCTCGACGTGTCGAAGCTGGAAGCCGGGCGGATGGAACTGGAGCAGGTGCCGTTCGATCTGCATGCGGTGATCGATCAGCAGGAGCTTTTGCACGGACAGAAAGTCAAAGAGCGCGGGCTCACGTTTTCGATCACCATTTCGCCAGCGGTGCCGCGCTTTCTGGTCGGTGATCAGCTTCGGCTGTCGCAAATTTTGACCAACCTTCTGTCGAACGCGATCAAGTTCACCGAACGTGGCAGCGTATCGCTCCAGATTGAGCCGATGGCCACCGAGCCCGCGCCGGACAAGGACGCACCGATGCACTTGCGCTTTGTCGTGGCCGACACCGGAATCGGCATGAACGAGGCCCAAGTCGCGGCGCTTGGGCAGCCTTTTGTACAAGCCGACGCATCGACCACGCGCAAGTTCGGCGGCACCGGCCTGGGTCTTTACATCAGCAAGCAGCTGGTGGGGCTTTTGGGCGGTCGTCTCGAAGTGCAAAGCCAGGTGGGCCAAGGCAGCCGGTTTGTGCTGATCGCGCCGTTTTTGCAGGTACCGGCGTCGCGGGTTCGTCCGCTGCCATCGGATTCGGATCGCTCGGCGCAGTTTCGACCCCTGCCGCTGCGCCCGCTGCGCGTGCTGATCGTCGAAGACAATCCGATAAACCAGCTGGTCGCGCAGCGCTTTTTGGAAAAGCTGGGCATCACCACCGAACTTGCCCAAAACGGCGAGCAGGCGCTCGGTCTTCTGCGCGCCCAGCGAGACATCGATCTGGTGCTGATGGATGTGCAGATGCCGGTGATGGATGGACTGGAAGCGACGCAGCGGATTCGCGGCGAGCTGGGGCTTGTCCTTTTGCCGATTGTCGCGATGACTGCGCACGCTTTTCCCGAAGAGCGCGAGCGCTGCTTGGCCGCCGGCATGAACGATCACGTCGCCAAGCCGATCAGTGCGGCGGGTCTGGCGGAAGTGATTGCGCGCTGGGTGCCGGTCGATCCTGCGCATTAACCGCCGCTGGGCCACACGCTCGCGCTATGTTTGGCGCCGCGCCGGCAAGCCGCCGGCCTTTCGGAAGGTGTGTGGAAATGCGCAAACGCAGTGGTCCCAAAGAAGCAACGCCGTGTCTGGTGCTGCGGGTGGTGGACTATGGCGATGCCGACCGAATCGTCCAGCTTCTGACCGCGGCCCACGGCAAGGTGTCGGCACTGGCACGCGGCGCGCGGTCCAGCCGGCGGCGGTTTGGTGCGGCGCTGTCATCGTTCGGTTTTGGTGAGGCGCTGCTCGAAGAACGGCGCGGCCAGGATCTGTGGATTTTGTCGGATCTGCATGTCAGCCGCGGCTTTCCCAACCTGCCGCTGGAGCTGTCGCGCTTTGGCCACGCCGCCTACGCCTGCGAGCTGTGCCTGCACCTGTGTCCGCCGCACGTCCCCGAGCCCGAGGTGTTGCGGCTGCTTGTGACCTATCTCGACTATTTGGATGGGCTGCCGATCGCAGACAAGCCGTCGCCGCTGGCGCTGCGGGTGTTTGAACTCCAGCTCTTGGCCGCCGTCGGTCTTGCGCTTCAGCTGGATGACTGCGCGGCGTGTGGGGCCCAGGTTCCGCCCGCGCCGCTCGTTCCGCTCGATGTAAAGCGCGGTGGTGTGCTCTGCGAGTTGTGCTTTCTGGGTCCGGTGCCGCTTCACCTGGGACCGCAAGGGGGTGGCCTGCCGCAGCCGCTGCGCGACAGCCTGCGAATGCTCGGCGGGCTACAGCTCGATCCAGAGGCGCTGTCCTCGGTGTCGATCGATGTGCAAGGCCATGCCAAGGCGCGCGAGCTGCTCCAATCGGTGATCCAAAACCACTTGGGTCACGGGCTGCGCGCCGTCGAGTTCATCACCAAGATGAACGCCTTCCAGCTCCCGTAACATTTCCGCCCGCGTCAGACACCAGCCTTCGCAAAAACCGGCAGGTGGAAAGGGGCGGGGGTTAGGCGGGGGCGGGGCGGAAGCTTGTGGCAGCCAGGTAGGGCAGCGCGAGCGCCAGGGTTTGTAGCCACAGGTTGGGATCGCGCGGCGCAGTGGCCAGCAATAGGGCGACAAACAGCGTGGCGGCAATCATCCGCGGTCCGGCAATCGCAAGCGGAATGCAGTGACCACGCCGCCTCTGCCAAAGCACGGCTACAAGCGAAAGCACACCGAGCCCCGCCATCGCAGAGACGGACGCTTGGCCCAGGTCGCCGCGCAGCGCATGGCGGAAACAGATCCACCACGAACCGACAATCAGCGCGTTTGTCACAAGCGGCGCGAGCAGCAGCAGCCAAAGTCGCCGCGCCCGCCACGGCTGGCCAAGCACAAGCTCGGCTCCCAGCGCGAAATAGCCCCACCCAAGGATGCCGATGAGCGGCACCTGCAAGTGTCCCGGTTCGGCCCAGGACCACAGCCCGGCGCGCACCGCGACCACTTCCATCAGGCTCGCGTCAAATGTGACGAGCGCAGCGGTGATGGCGGCCCGCGCAAGCGGCGACTTCGCATCGGGCCACAGCGCCTGGCCAACCTGCCGCGCCGACAGAACCACCAGCGGCCAGATCAGCGGCACCAGCAGCGGCACATCGACCAAGCGGGCGTTCCAAGCCGGGCTGTACTGGTAAAAGTGGTAAAGCGTGATGCAGCTTTCTTCACCCAGATAACCAGCGACGGCGAGGGCGAAGTAGTCGGACAAAAGCGGCTTCCACGGGGTGCTGCGCGCCATCGTCACGAGCGTGAGCGAAACGATGACGACGCAGAGCGTCTGAAACAGCGCGATGGACAAAGGCGGGGTGGGGCGGGGCGACTAGCCCTCGATGTAGAGCAGGATTTCGCCTTCTTTGGCCGGGACGCCTTCTTTGGTGACGATCTCGACGACGGTGCCTTCGACTTCGGATTCGACCGGCATTTCCATTTTCATCGATTCCATGATCACCAGGGTGTCGCCCTCATTCACCTGGGCACCGACGGTGGTCGTGATCTTCCAGATGTTGCCGGTGATGTGCGCTTTGACGGGGTGTTTTTTCTTGCTCATGGGCTGCTCGTGCCTCTTTGCGTTACTTGCCCACCATCGTATCAACGACATCGCCCAGCTTGGCAGGAACCGCCTTGAACTTGAGCGCCGCCGAGATGCCGTCGACAAAACGGTAGTTGCCCTTCTTGTCTTTGGCGAAGACGCAGCGCTTTTTGGGATCGTCGTTTTGGACCGTGGTATCGCCGTTTTTGATCACAGTGCCGTCGCCGTCTTTGCAGGTGTCGACCAGCGCGGGGGTCTTTTCGGGATCGGACGCCCAGAAGGTTTCCAGACCATCGCCGTCGACATCCATGTCGGGCAGGTAGTGGCCATCCTTGTCCTTCTTAAGCCGCAGCACTTCGGCGAGCGCTCCGTTTGCGAACACCGCGTCGAACAGCGACTGCGGCGGCGTCAAAAAGCCTTTGACCATGATCTTGTCGAGCCGCGCCAGGCTCAGCACTTCGAGCACGCCACCGAGCACCGCATTGTCCAGATAGGTCAGGTTCCCGGCGTTGCGGAACGTCGCTTCGACGCGGGCGCCAGACAGTTCGAGTTCAAGCTGCTGGTCGCTGATTGGCACGGTGACGCGGAACACCGACGGACCGGCGGTCAGCTTGTTGGCTTTGACTTGGCCATTTTTGAACGTGAGGATCGGCTGGCTCTGGCTGTCGAGCGAGAGCTTCTGAATGTCGATCGACACGTTGGCGTCGCCGAACGGATCGCACTGGGCGGCGTTGTCGGGGATGCCGTCGCAGTTGTAGTCGATGCCATCGCAGCGCTCGACGCCAGCCGAGATGCTCATGGCGGCCTTGGCGGGGTGGCGCAGCTTGGCGAGCGGGACCATTCCAGTGTCCGTCGGGACCATCGGTGAGGTCGCGCGATCGTCGCAGTCGCCTTCCGCAACGGTTACGCCGTCGCCGTCGAGATCCATTTTTGCAGAAGCGTCGTCCGCCGGCTTTTTCTGGGTCGGGTTGTCGGCGAGTCCGTCGCAGTCGTCATCCATGCGGTTGCCGGCGACTTCCGGCGCGCCCGCGTGGACGTTTTTGTCATAGTCGTTGCAGTCACCCTTGGCGACGCCGTTGTCGGTTTCCCAGGTGTTGTCTTTGCCGTCTTTGTCACGGTCTTTGAGAAACTGACCCAGGTACATCGCGAACTTGGTGCACATCGAGTCGCCGCTCGTCGAGCCGAAGAACTCCATCGGGATGACGACGTCGTGTTTTTCCTTGAACGTGCCTTCGAGTTCGGGATTGGCGAGCGAAGCAATCGCGCCCAGCTTGTTGTCGGCTTTGCCGTCGCCATCGAGGTCGAGACCTTGACCCGACGCGGCGATTTCCAGGTTGCTCACGACCAGGCCGCGCGATCCCTTTTTGAAGTCCACCTTGTCACCCGAGCACTCGGGCTTGGCTTCGAACGGATTGACCTTGGGCGGGTTGTCGCCGCCCATGTTGTCATTCGCGTTGGGATCGATGCCGCCGCAGCTTAGGGCCAGGCCCGACGCGCACAGGAGGGGAAAAAAACGCCGGGTAAGGGAAAGCTGTTTTTTCATTGCTGACACCTCGTTTGGGGAA
>DAORGN010000040.1:0-29714 GCA_035340095.1 Pseudomonadota bacterium
TCACCGAGGATCTCGGTCTGAAGCTGGAAAACCTGTCGATCAAGGATCTGGGCCGCGCCAAGCGCGTCACCGTCGACAAGGACAACACCACCGTCGTCGATGGCGCCGGCAAGAAGGCGGACATCGACGCTCGCGTCAAGCAGATCCGCGCCCAAATCGAGGAGACCTCGAGCGATTACGATCGCGAGAAGCTGCAAGAGCGGCTGGCGAAGCTCGTCGGTGGCGTTGCGGTGATCAAGGTCGGCGCTGCGACCGAGACCGAGATGAAGGAAAAGAAGGCTCGCGTCGAAGACGCTCTGCACGCGACCCGCGCTGCCGTCGAAGAGGGCATCGTTCCGGGTGGTGGTGTGGCCCTTCTCCGCGCTCAGTCGGTTCTCGACGGGCTCAAGCTCGGTGAAGAGCAGATGTACGGTGTCGCGATCATCCGTCGCGCCATCGAGGAGCCGATGCGCTGGATCGCCCAGAACGGCGGCGTCGAAGGCAGCATCGTGGTAAACAAGGTCCGCGACGGCAAAGGTTCGTTTGGCTACAACGCCTCGACCGACAAGTACGAGGATCTCCTCGACGCCGGCGTCATCGACCCGACCAAGGTCGTGCGCACTGCGCTTCAGAATGCGGCGTCGGTTGCCAGCCTGATGCTGACCACCGAGGCGATGATCGCTGAGAAGGCCAAAGAGAAGGCCGAAGAAGGCGGCCACGCCGGCCACGCGCACTAGTCAAAACAAGGGGTGAGCAGCCCCTTCTGACGGTGAAAAACCCTCCGTAAGCTTCGGCTTATGGGGGGTTTTGTTTTTTTGGGGCGCTTTCGCGGGCGGCTAGGGCTGGCTGCTGCGGGCGGACGAGACGGCGGACCACAGCGTTTCTTCCAGGCCGTGGCGGGGGAACCAGGTGACTTTGCTGCGGAACTGGCGGTCAGAGATGACGCAGGGATAGCGGAAGAAGTCGATCAGGTAGCCAGGGAAGTTGCCGGTGGCGCGCAAAAACAGATCCGCAACGGGGGCCAGGATCGGAAACGTCTGGGCGCGGGTCAGCGAAATCGCGGTGCGCCACGGGACGGTTTCATCGCTGGTGACGTTGTATACGCCGACCACCTTCCCGCGCCAGGCCGCGATGATTGCGTCGGCGAGGTCGTCTTCATGCAGAAACTGCATCATCGGGTTAAAGCCCAGCAGATACGGCACATGGCGCAGCCGCAAAAACTGCGTCAGCGTGTTGTGCAGCGTCGGGCCGATGATGTTGGTCGACCGAAGCACGCAGGTCTTCACTTGCGGATGCCGATACACCCACGTCGACGCCATGTTGTCCATCTGAATGGCGTCGGCAATTTGCGGGAACTGCACACCCGCGCGCAGCGGCTCGTCTTCGGCAATCGGGATGTGATTCGACGGATGGGCGCCGTAGATGTGGAATGTCGACAGCACGACCAGGCTCGGCACGTTGTGCTGCACCGCCAGGTTCATGATTTTCTGCGAACCGACGACGTTTAAGTCGAAGCGCTTGCCGACGGATTCTTTCAGACTAAACGCGCGTCCCAGGTGCATCACCGCGTCGAAGCTGTTGTGACGGAAGACGTCTTCGATGATGGTCTTGTTGTAGTGGGCGCGGTGGACTTTGAGCTTTGCGAGCGACGGGGGCAGCGGCGTGCGGATTTCGCGATAGTCGATGCCAACGACCGAATTTCCGTCGGCAAGGAGCTTGGCGGCGACGCGCTGGGACAGACCGCCCGCAATACCAGTGATGAGGATGTTGGCCACGGCAAGACCCCCTAAAAGAACACCGAGCGGCGCTGGAGCAGCCCCTCGTTGATGAGCTGCTGCACCCGGTCTTGCACTGCGTCGACCTTGCGCTGGATCACGCTGTCTTCGTCGTCAAACGGCCCCTCGAAGTACATCGGTTCGCCGAAGTAGACGCGAAACTTCGTCGGCAGTGGAAAATATGCAAGCGGCCCCAAAAGTGGCAAAAGCGGGCTTATCGGCACGTAGGGCGCATGCAGCAGCTTGGCGAGGCCCCGCCAGTCGTGGATGCTGATGATGGATTCCTCGGCACCGATCACAGCGACGGGGACAATCGGCGTGTTCGTCTGAAGCGCCAGCCGCATAAAACCGCGACCGAAGTCGACAAGCCGATAGCGATGCTGAAACGTCTTGCCCGAACCGCGTGCTCCCTCGGGAAACACCAGAATCGCCTGGTCGTCTTCGAGCAGGTTGCGACAGTTTATCGGGTCGCCCAGCACCACGCCCGAGCGTGCGAACATTTCGTTCACAAACGGCAGCGTCGAAACCCAGCGCTCGGCCATCGCCCGCACCAGCCGGGGCGGCGACGCTTTCAGGAGCGCAGCGACGGCAACCACAATCCCATCGAACGGAAGCTGCCCCGAGTGATTGGGGACGATCAGCACCCGGCCTTTGGGCAGGTTTTCGATGCCGAAAATCTCCGGGCGAAAGTAGTCGTACACATGCCGCGCCAGCGAGTAGTAGAACTTGGCGTCCTGCGGAGAGAAACCCCACGGATCGAAACCCTGCGAGTTTACCCGGTTCGGCAGCGAGTCAATCGCGGCTCCGACCGTCGGGTCGACCCAGTGGTGACGGACCTCGTTTGCGATCTGCGTCAAGTTGGTCAGTCGAGACAAAATCTCATTGCACTTGAGCAAAAGGTCCGGAGGTAGCTCCTGCGCGACTGAGTCGAAGGTGCTCTTTAGCATGTCGACACTCTCTGCGCGGCGGTGGCTTGGCCGCCCGAGCAATGTACCAGACCTGGCCGATAAACACAGCGGCTCGGCCTTCAGAATGCGAGCACAGTCGGAATTTCTGATTACAATGCGCGCATGAAAACCTCGACTGTCCTTGCCAGGATGTCTTCGATTGTTCGGTTCAAGCTGACAATGGTCCTCTTTTTGGCCGGATTGTTCGGCAGCGGTTGTCAACCCGAAGCGTTTGACGTCACCCTGACCATCCCCGAGCAGCGCCAGCCCGGCGGTTCAGGCATGATCCAGACGTTTGTGCCGACGCAATGGGTGATCGTGGTGAGCCTGGCCGACGAAGCCAAGATCCGCGGTACCAATCCGCCCAAAAAGGCCTTTGTAAAAGACTTTTCGTTTGCGATTACGTCAACGTCGCGCCCCGTCGGTGATGTCGACACGTTTGACTACCTGAACACCGCGGAGTTTTTCCTGGAACCGACGCGGGCCGGCAGCCAGCTTCAGAAGCTGAAAATTGCCGACATTCCGTCGAAAGAAGGGCCGGCGGGGGAAATCTATCCGCGGCTCATCAGCGACCTGGACATTCTGCCGCTGCTTAACGAAGGGGCGCGACTGACGGCGACAGCGACGGGAACGCTGCCACCTGATGACGTGTCCTATGGCGGCAAATTCGTGGTTGGCGTCCAAGTCTTTTAGCGAAGCAAACCACCCAATTGCTCGATATGAAGCAGACAAAATGCTTCATATTGAAACCCACATAAGAGGCATGTGATACGCCTCTTATCGACGACCGACCGTCCCGACAAGCTATCCGGCGATCGCGCGTGCCAAGGCGGGCAGGCTGCGATCGAAGCGGTAGTTTGTGTTCATGTGTCCGTCGTCAAATTCCTCGTGGACGACCGGAATCGACAAGCTGCGCAGTCGGCTGACCAGCTTGCGCGCCGCCATGTCCAGGTAGTATTCGTCGCGGGTTCCCGCATCAATGAAGATGAGGTTCAGCTTCGCGAGCGCCTGTCGGTACGGTTCTTCGTCGCAAATTTCGACGGGATCGTAACGGAGCCAGCGTGCAAACACCGCTTCGTCGATGGTGGCGTCGTGCCAGTTGACCGGCAGGGCAAAGCCGAGTGGCAGCGTGGGATCGGGGCTGTAGGCTGCGCCGCTCGCAAAGATGGTCATCACGTCGAACAGCTCACCGGGGCGCGGACCTTTGCCGGCGTCGAGCCAGGTCTTTAGCGCGCCTTCGGGACCGCCATAGCGACGGACGCGCCGACAGAACTTGAGCAGCTCGGGCGGGGTGGTCATGCGGAAAAAACCATCCCCGGCGTGGCTTGCGACGGCGGAAAACAGATCGGGATGGTTCATCGCCAGCCACAGCGCGCCGATGCCGCCCGATGAACGTCCAACGACGGCACGATGGGCTGAATTCGCCAGTGTGCGCAGCTTGGCGTCGACGAGCGGTACGACTTCGTGAACCAGGTGGTCTTGGTAGCGTCCGAGCACTGGCGAGTTGACGTACTGACTGCCGCCGAGCGCGGTGTAGCAGTCGGGCAGCACGGTGATAAATTCCGGCAGCGTCGGATCTTGGGCGTGCAGGCGGCTGATTCGTTCGTCGAGCGATTCGGCAATCGGCGAGCGATTGAGCAGCTGATAGCCGGTGCCGGCAAACGACGAAAGGACGTAGATCACCGGATAACGACGGCTCGGCTCGCGCTCGTAGCTCGGCGGCAAGATCACTTCGACACGGCGCGTCGTCGGGTCCATATAGCGATTGCCGGCGAGCGCGGTGCTGTGGACGGAAAGCGAAGTGAGCTGGAGGCTTTCGGCAGTCGGCATGCCGCGTTTATAGCAGGTCTTGTTTGGCGGCGGGTCGGGGTCGGTTAGCTGCCACTGAGCTGGCGCAGAAGCTCGTCGGCTTCGCGACTGAGCGCAAAGCGGTACAGCTCATCGATGAGCTTTTCGCCGGCTGGGCCGCGACGTTTGAGCGACGCGACCGCGGCGGGCAGACTGCCGCACCACAGAAGGCCAAAGAAGTGGCTGCTGAGCAGAAGCGCTTTGGCGATGCCGTCGTAGTTTGGCACCGCGGCGTAAAATTCCATCGCCAGCGGCACGATCTGCACCGCCAGCTTGCTGGGAATGGCCCGCCTTTGACGCTGCGCTTCGGCTTCGATCCGCTTTTCGGCAAAACCAACCGGCACGTAGTCTTTGACCTGCTGGCGCACCAGGCCACCGAACAGAACCGCGAGGTCTTCACTCGACATCCGCAGCGGCAAGTGAAGCTGGTTTTGCAAAATCTTGAGCAGGCCACCAAGCACAAAGCGCCGCTCGGCTTCTGACGCACCGTCGATGAGCACGTTCGAAATGATGAGCGCCGGCGGTTCCAGCGGTTCGATCGTGTAGTGCGGCACCGTCTGACCGGCATCGTCTTTGCCCTGTGCTGCCGTCAGATAGATGTCAAATTCCCCGATGCCCAGGTCCGCTGCCAGCTTGTTTGCGAGGTCGCGCACCGGATGACCCGATTTGGGCAGCCGCTCTTTGCGATCGACGCCGAGCGCTTGCAGCTTCCGTCCGTCGCTGACATACAGTTTTCCAAGTGGCTCGGCGAGAAGCCGGAACACCATCCGAATGCTCGGCGAGACCACCGCCGGATACAGCGTATCGTCCGTCGACGGATCGCGCAGACCGTTTTTGGTCGCTTCCTTGCGCGGCAGCTTTTCCAAAAGGGGCGTAAGGTCTTTCGGAATGACGCCGCCCAGCGACGTGATGGCGCCCGCGGCCAAGTGTGCCTGTTCACTGCGACGCAGAATCAGGATTTGTAGCAGCGCTTGGTGGACCGCAAGGTCGCGCGGCTTGCTGACGATCTGCGGACGGAAACGACCGGCGGCAGCTTCGAGATGGAAGCGCAGCGACGTGACATCCGAAGTCCGTTCGTAAAACAGCGCCAGCTCACGAATCGCCGATAGGTCGACGGGATCGACTTCGACGGCCTGTCGCAGTGCTTCGAGCGCGCCGCGGCTGTCGCCTTGCAGTTCCGACAGGCCCGCGATGCGATGGTAGTAGCCAATCTTGCGCTGCTTGTCCTCGGTGTATTTGACCAGTCGCTTGAGCAGCGGCAGTGTTTCGACGCTGCGATTCTGCGCGAGAAACAGATCGGCCAGCTTGGTCAGCGCCGTCTGGTTGGTCGGCTGAAGCTGAATCGCTTTGGCGTATTCGGCGATGGCCTGCTGCGGGTCGTGGAGCTGCTCGCTGAAAATCTCACCGAGCAAAAGATGCAGCGCCAGAAGCTGCGACGGACGGGTTTCCATCTGTCCGTAGCGACGCAGCGGATCGATCGCGTGCTGCCACTCGCTGTCGTCGGCGTGCAGCTTGCCGAGCATGTACAGCGCCGCCGGCTGATCGGCTTTCAGACGCAGCGCTTCGCCAAGCTCGTACTTGGCCATCGCCCGGTTTTTGAGCTGACCGGCATAAAGCTGGCCCAAATCGACGCGCAAGCTCGCAATCTGCGCTTGGGACAGATCGCTGCGCTGGAGCCGTTCTTTGATAAGGTCGGCGAGCGCGCGGGCGTCCTCGGCGCTCTGGGCGCTGGTGGTGCTGTAGGACACGCGCAGTCGCTCGAACGCTTCTTCGCGATCGGGCAAAAGCACAAGTCCTTTGCGCAGCGCACGACGTGCCCGCACCGCGTCGGGAACCAGGTTCTGCGCCAGCACACCGACGAGCATGTAGTGCAGATAGCGTTCTTCGGTGTCGTACAGAAGTTCCGCAATCTGTTCGGCACAGTCGAGCGCGACCTGATAGCGCTGATGCAAAAGCGCATAGTGCAAAAGACCGCGCAGCGTCGGTAGGTGATCCGCGGCTTTGCTTATCGCCGACTGATACAGCGCAATGACTTGATCGGCATCGCCACCGCTGTGCGACGCAGCCTCGGCAGCGCGGGTCAAAAACACCGCGGCACTGCGTTTTTGGCTCTGCTCGCCTGGACTTGGCGCGATCGACAGCTCACCTATCCACTGCGACAGCTCTGCAATCTGCGCCTGATCGTCGCGCAGCACGGCACCTTCATGCAGAAGCCGCAGCGCCGGGCGGAACGTCCGATCGCGGTACAGCGCCAGACGGTAATCGTTTTCCATTTGGTTGTGCGTCGCTTCGGCGTCGCCACCTTGCTGCCACAGAATTCGCTGGCGCAGCCGCGCGCGATCCGAGCTGATGTGCACCGCAAACGGCGTGTCCGTCGCTGTCAGCCCCATCTGTTCGTACAGGTGAATCAGCTCGCCCCACTGACCATGGGCAATGAAGTGCCGTTCCAAAAGACGCATCGCCAAGTGGTTGCTCGCGTCGACGGTCAGCACATTGCGATAGGCGTTTTCGATCGCTTCCGATCGCGCCATCGGATCGGACAGTTGCAGGCTCGCCAGCAGGGCTTGTCGCTCAAATGCCTGCACGCGGGTCTGAATGTCGGGCGCGTCTTTTAGTTCCGCCGCGGTAAAGCGTGCCAGCTCGTCGTGCATTCCTGCCGACAGCAGCGCCTGCGTCAGCTTGGCTTTGGCCACTGGATGTCCGGGTCGCAGCTCCAGTGCTTGCTGATAGCGTTCCGTCGCCAACTTGGCCTTGCCTTGGGATTCCAGCTGCTCACCCGCGAGAATCAGCAGTGCGTAGCGCGTGTCGGAGTCGGGATCTTGCGCCAGTTCGCGTTCGAGCTGTTCGAGACCCTGGCCCGCCCGCCACGCCGTCACATACGTCCAGTCATCGAGACCCAAAAGACCGTTCGGCGCACTTTCGAGCTTGCGCAACTCGCGATAGGTTCGCAGCGCCGCCGCCGGTTCACCAGCATCCAGTTCTTCGGCGAGCAAAAGCCGAATTCCCCACAGTGGCTGCGACGGCTGACCCTTGGCCAGATCCATCCGCGCGCGCAGCCCTTGCGTGACAAAGTGCGAAAGCGGACTTTTGCTGAGCTTGGTTCGGTCCGTCAGTGCGGCGCGCATTTCCAGACGCTGCAGCGCTGCTGCGTGACCTGGCTCGGCGAGCAGCGCTTGCCGGTAGCTTTCCTCGACGGCGCCACCTTCCGGGCTCGGATCGGGCTGAATCGACGAAAGCAAGTTGCCGCGCGCAAACCACAGCTGCGCCGCCAGGCTGCCCTGCGCGGTGCCTGCCGCCTGATGAAGCACCTCGGAAAGCTGCTGCAAGAGGTTCGGTTCCGCCATCCCGCGCAGTCGGGTGGCCAGGAGCGCAAGCTGCCAGCTCCGGGCGGGTGACAGCGTCGGCGCGACATCCGTTACGGCGTCTTGCACCACCGCGTCGCTGAGCAGCACCTTGGCCGCTTCGGCATGCTGGCCGAGCCGTCCAAGCTGCGCCGCGGCTTCTTCGCGCAACAGTCGTCGACACAGCTCGGCAATCGGATCGCTCTGCACCTGCTGTGTCGCCGAAAGCAGGCTCTTTACCGCTTCGGCTGGCTGACCGCTTTCGCTTTGCAGCTCGTAAAGCCGCAGCGCCGCTTCGAGGAAATCGGGACGAACCTTCAGCGCGGCTTGCAGCTCGGCAATTGCCGCCTCGCGTCCGGCGTTGCCTTCGGCGCTGCGCAGCTGCAGATCGGCGGCATACAGGAACGCATACACGCCTTGTCCGTCGCTCGATTCACCCTGTTTGCGCCACAACTTCAGCAGATCGCTTGGGCGACCGAGCTTGCGACAGACGCGCTCGAGCAGCAGATAGCTGACTCCGTCGTGGGCTCCGTCGGTCATCGCGGCTGCGGACAGTGCATCGACCAGCGCGCGTTGGGCCGCTTCGTCCTGTCCGGCCTGCAAATAAGCGCGAGCCGAAAGCCGCAGCGCTTCGCTGCGCAGCCACGGATCTCGCCGCGTTTCTGCCGCTTTGGCATAGCTGCTCGCTGCGGTGGCAAAGTCCTGCGCATGTTCCGCGGAACATGCGATTTCGTCCCAAGCCAGCGCATCCCCAAGCTGGGCTGCATCGGCGAGCGCGGCTTTCTGCTCGGCGGCGGGTGACTGCCTTGCCGCCAGTCGCAAAAGCGATGCCTTGAGCGCGCTCGGCAACGCCGCGCTTTGCACGGCGCGCACCGCTTTGGCCAGCGGCGACGGTTCCTCTTTGCGCAGACGGGGCAATCGGGCCGCTGTACGCAGCCAGCCCAGCGCGGCGGAACATGTTGGACTCTGTCCAAATGTCGTTTCGAAACGCTGCGCTGTCGCTTGATCACGACCGGCTGGTTCATCAAGCCGCGCACGCTGGACCTGGAGCGCCGGACGAAGCACCGCGGCCAGCATCGGCTGGGCCAAGATTCCATCCAGCGTCGGGGCCAGCTCGGTTGGCGTGCCCTGGGCCAGCGTCACATCGCTCTGGGCCAACAGCGCGATGCTCTGACCCAGCTTGTGACTGCCGCGCGAAATGCTCGACAGGAAGTCCTGCGCCAGCGCTTTGACGTCGCCAAGCTGCCCGGCGGCCCGCAAAAGTTCCATGCGCTGAAACAGCAGACCAAGCTGTTCGTTTTGGCTGCTCTGTTTTTGCTCGCGCTCGATCAGCATCGCCGCTTCATCCGGTTGTGCCGTCGGCCCTGGGATTTGCAGCAAGCGGCGGAGCGCCCGCAGCGCGGTCCGATTGTTGGGCGCGAGCTCGAGAGCGCGCCGATAGCGGTCGATTGCTTCGCTGTTTTCGTGCAGCGCTTCCGCTTGCATGGCCGCGGCGAGCAGCAAACGCGCATTGCGGCCCGCATCGTCAGTTCCACTGCGGGTTTCGGCATCAAACTGCGCCAAAATCACCCGTCGAGACGCCGTCTCAAGCGCTGCGCCGCTTTCCGCACACGGCGGTGGCGGAGGCAGGTTTTCGACGCTCGGCAGCGGCAGTCGTCGCGGCACAATCGGGGTTCCCTGGTTGCGCAGCGGCAGGGGCGACCGGCCCGGCTGGATCGGTGGCAGTGCAACGAAGCTGTCGCGCGTCGACTTGGCCGCAATGGGCATTTCGGCGATCGGCGCTGCGACTTGGGCTGGCGGAAGTGGCTCGTCGCTGGCTGGCGGCGGCGGCAGTGGTTCAGCAAAAGCGAGTTCGAGCTTGGGCTGAGCATCCGTCGATCGGGTCGGTGCTTTGGGCGGCTCTTGGGCGGCGGGCGCCGTTTGGAGCGCCGGTGGCGGCGGCAGCGACAGCTCGACCGATGGTTCGCTGAGCGGACTTGCTGCTGGGGCCGTTTGGACCGTCGCTGGGCTGAGGCCAAAGTCCGGCACCAGATCGGTCATCGACGGATCGGCGACAGGGACCGACTTGCTATCGCTGGCGGGAGCCGCATCGATCTGGACATCGTAGTCATCGTCTTCGTCGTCAGCGCTCGTCGCGGCGGCTGGCGGTTCGACGGAAATGACAGGTGTGTCGACGGATGGCGGGCTCACGGCCTTGGGTTCGGCCTTGGGCTCGGCTTTGGGCTCGACCTTGGATTCGGTCTTGGGTTCGGTCTTGGGCTCGCTGGCCACGGGTGTTTTTGCCGGGCCGACGGGGAAGTCGAGATCGAAATCACCAAGCAGCGAACCGCCCGCGCCAAGTGGGGGCAGCGGTGCGGCTTCTCCATCGAGCGGAGGCAAAGCCAGTGGATCGACGACGCTTTCTGCGGTCGCACTCTTTTGGGGCGCCACAATCGGCGCGACATCCGACGACTTGGCTGCGGTCGGGACGGGCTTTGCGGCGGCGCTGTCGTCCGCGTTGGCCTTCGCTTGCACGGGCTGCGGATCGGGCTCTTTTACAACCGCCTTGCGCAGCTCCGGGGGCAGCTCGTCCTCGGAATTGAAAGACGTGCTCGCCGGAACATCAGCGAGCTTGTCCCAGTTAAAGTCCTCGTCGCCAAAGTCGAAATCGCCAAGCAGCGAATCGTCCGACCCTGGCTTCTTGCTGGTTGGATCAGCCGGAGGCACGTCTCTACTCCTTCTCCGTCAGACCGAGTTCGCGACGGAGCTTCAACAGATCGGGCGACACGCTGAATGTGAGCAGTGCGCGCGCTGTCTTCGCTTCGTGTTCGTCGTCGGTATCGAGCTTGGCGCCAGTCTCTTTGAGCGCCGCCGAAAGGTTGCCGGTGATGGCCATCGCAAGCTGTGCACTGCCCCGCAGGATTGTGCGCTGCCAGCCCAGCACCAGATTTTTGCCGTTTTCGCCCGCCAGTTCCGACATCCGCGACGACAGCCCGCGCAGACCGTTTTTTTCTTTGCGGGCGATCGCGCGGTCGAGGTTGCGGACTTTTTCGTCGAGCTTGCTCTTTTCTGCCGCGGCCAGGCTGGGCGTCGGTACACCGATGAGCTGACAGCAAGCGGCAAAGAACAGCAGCAGTTCAGCCGGTGCGCAGTCGATCACACCCAGGCGGTCCGGCAGAAGCGACAGCCGGCGCACGATGCGGAAAAACTGCTGCGGCGACCAAGCGCTCAGGTTTTCACCAAAGCTGCTGCCGCAGACCAGGTTTTGCCCGACGGCCACGCAGGCGTCCTTTTCTTTGCCAGCGACGAGAGTATACGCAATGCTCAGGTCGGTGTTGCCAAGCCCAAAGCGCTGCGCCAGCGTATCGACCGTCGTCCAGGCCGGTGGCACTTTTTTGGCATTTATGCGATCCCGCGGCGTCGGTGACAGCTGCGTAAGATCGGGCCCGAGCAGCTTGCTGCCCGTCTCCCACACCTCTTGCCACATGTCGAGCAGGATGCCGCGCGCATCGGCGGAAAACGCAGCACTGCGCAGCGGTGGACCGACCGACCGCTCGGGCAGTTTGGCCGGCGGTGGCGGTGGCATTTCAGCGCTGCCACCTTGGGCGCGCTCGACGGCGGCGGTGGCTTGCGCGGCCAGGCTGCGTGCGTCGCTTTGCTTTTGCCAGTCAAACACCTGTGACAGCGTCGCAAAAGGCACGACCGAAAGCGTGGTATCGACATCGGCCAGCGTCGCTGCTTGCTTGCGTGCCTCGTCGCGGGCTCGGTTTAGCACGCCTTGTGATCGGGCCGTTTCACCACTGGCCTGGGTCAGCGTCACAATTCGCTCGAGCGCTGCCAAGTGCAGTGGCTGTTCATCGAGCAGCGTCTGCAGAACCTGGAGCGCCGCTTCGCGATCGCCGAGTTCGCGTTCATAAAGCCCCGCGACTTCGATAAGCACTTGTTGACGCAGCGTCGCCAGCTCTTTGGCCGTCGGCAGCTCACTAACCAGCGTCTTTAGCGTCTTGTGCGCCGCTGCGCGATCGCCCTTTTGCAACTCCAAGCCGAGCAGTCGCTTGTGTAGGTCGACGCGCTGTTCGATCTCATCGGTCGTTTCAGCGGTACCACTTTCGCGTCGCAGATCCGCTCCGATTCGCAGGGCTTCGCCAAGGTGCATCACTGCGTGTTCCGGCGTGCTCTCTTGCAAAAGTTCGCCCAGTGCGCGGTGAATCGCCAGCTTTTCCGTCGGACTTTGCGACAAGTCGAGCAGCCTTCGATAGTGCATCGTCGCCGCCGCCAAGTCCCCATGGTGCGCACGCAGCGCTGCCAACCGACGGTGTGACAGCAAATGATCGGGCGAAAGCGAAAGCAGGGTTTCCAGATCACTCGCCGCAGCGACGTTCTGTCCCGTCAGCAGATGCAGGGCCGCGCGCTGCGACAGAAGCTGAATTCGCAGTGGCAGATCGTGCTGCTTTTCTTCGTCGGTACGCGCCACTTGCGACAGCCGAAAATCGAGCAGTTCGAGCAGCGGTCCGTTGTCGCTGGTCTGTTCGGCGCGACGCTGAAGCAGGGTCAAAAGCGGTCCAAAAATGCCGCTGTCGAAAGGCCGTCCGTCGAGAGCCGTTCGCAGTGCCGCCGCCGCACCGTCTTGGTCGGACAGCCGCAAAAGCAGTTGACCGGCCTCGCTGTACAAGTCGGTGCGCGCTTCGCTATCGATCAGCAGCGACGCCATCCGCAGCGTATACATCGCATAGGCACGCAGCCGCGACGATCCTTCCGGCGACAGTGGTTCGTCGCGAAGCGGATCGAGCTCGGCATCGCTGGGTGCCGTCGCCTGGCGAAGAAGCAGCAGCGCTTGGATGCTGGTTGGGTCAATCTGGATGGCTCGCAGCGCCGCTTCTGCCGCGGACTTTCGCAGCTTCGCCGCGGTCTGATCGTCCACCTCGTCGATCGAGCTGTGAATCAGGAACGCTTCCGACTCGAGCAAAATGAACGCCACCCGGTCGGCAATTTCGCTGTCGGGGCACAGCGTTTGGCGGGCCCGCAGCGCTTGCACGACGTCAGGTAGCTGCGCCATCGGCTCAAGTACCGTCGGATCGGACAAAAGATCGGTCAGCGGAATCACCACCTGCGGCTGATCCCCGAGCGTGCGATAGGCGAGCAGCAGCCTTCGGGCCGCTTCGATTCGTCCGCCGGGGTCATCGTCGTATAGCGTCGCTTCAATTCCGGCGCGAATCAGCAGCTCGGCAGCGACGAACTTGGCGCCTGGATCTTCGAGAGACAACAGGAGCTCGGCCAGTTCCGTCAGCGCGACACCCTGCGCCTTGCCATCTTCCCGACGCTGATTGAGCAGCACGCGCGTGCTTGCCAGTTGCACCAGCGTTGCGGTCTTGGTTTTCCCGTCCGCAGTTTGACGCAGGTCTTTGCTCGCTTTGGCCAGCTGCGCATCGGCGCGTTCCATCGCCGTGCTCGTCGGTGTGGCGGACAGCATCAGCAGTGCCGCTTGCTCTTCACGCAAAAGCGCAACCACGTCCGCCGTCTGTGGATCGTCGGACGACAGCGAATCCGACAGCGCTTCCAGGACATCGGCCAGCTTGTCGTATTTGCGCTGCTGCATCACTGCGCGCAGCCTGCCGACAGCCGCGTGCGTTGCTTGGGCCGACGGCATCGGCAGTGCTTGCAGCGCCTGTTCATACAGCTCGTCGACGTCTTGCGGCCTTCCGCCGCCTTCCTCTTTTAGCTCCGCCAGTCGAAGCAGCGCGTCACCGCGGAGCAGGCTCGTCGGCGCGTGCTCGGCGAGCTGGGCGAGCTGGGCCGCCAGTTTGGTGCCGTCGCCGCTGCGTCTTTGATGGTGCAAAAGCGCCGATAGCGCCGGCAGGCTCTGCGGATCGCGCTGAAGCATCGCTTTGTACTGCGCCGCCGCCTGATCGGGCTTGTTGAGCTCGTGCTCGAACAGGTCGATAAGCCGCGCCCGCAGCGTGCGTTCGGTCGCGACCGCCGAGTCGTCCTCTTTGCCGGCGACCTGCTCGATTTGGCGTTGCAGAAGCTGGACAAGCTCGTCCTTTTTGCCCTGCCCAAGGTACACCCGCAGAAGCTCCTCCAGCGCCTGCGGATGCCCCGGATGCTGTTCCAGCAGCTTTTCGTAAATCGGGCTTGCTTCGGGGCTGCGACCCAGTTTTTGCAAAAGCTCAGCCCGGCGCAGAAGATCCGCTTCCGGGGGCTTGGCTTTGGCGCTGACTGCTTGAATCCACTGGGCCAGGGCCGCTTCTTCTTCCGCCAGGTTGCCGCGCTGCCGGGCTTTGAGCACTTCGCGTCGCTGAATCCGCAGATCCGTCTGTCCCAAGCGCTCAAGCGCTCGTTTGTGCGGCGTCGCATTTTCGGGCGAACCAAGGATCCCGGAATAAAGCTCGATGAGTGTCTCGCGCAGCAGAACTTCTTCTGTCTGCGTAATCTGTCCGTCTGCGATCCGGCCTTCAAACAGACCCGCCAGCAGTCCTTCGCGGCTGCTGCGCAGATAAATTTCTTCAAGCTGCGCGTCGAGCAGTCGTCGAGGAACCCGCCCCGCTTCCGTCATCGGATTGGGCAGAAGTGCTTCGGCTCGTTGCGCCAGCGTTTCGGCGGTGGCCAGATCCCCCGCTTGCAACGCGCAGTCGGTCGCCGCAATCAGCGCATCGACCGCCCAAAGCGGATCGCGGACGACGACGCCGTCTTTGCCGACGATGCCTTGCGCGGCGCGCTCAGCTTCTGCGACAAGCTGGGTCGCCAGGCTCGACAAGTCGTAGTTTCGCATCGCCCGACGACGACGCAGCATCTCGAGCAGAAGATGGCTCGGTGCCACCTCGGCGACTTTGGCCTCGATGCGGTCGGCTTCCTCGTCGTTGCCCATTCCGCGCAGTGCCAGCGCTTGTCGAAGCCATACCCCCACTGGCGGCGGTGCGTCCTCGGGTCGCTGGATGCGCAGCTCCCGCTCGCGTTCGAGAAGCTGCTGAATCAATCGTTCCGGCTGACCTTGCGCATCTGCGACGGTCAGAAGCTCTGGTCCCAGCAGCGGGTCCGCCGGTGACTTTTCCTGCGCTTTTTCGAGATACTGCCACGCCAGCTCCAGGTTGCCGATGCGCTCGCGTGCAAGATTGGCCTGCCAGCGACGGATGCCAACGATCTGATCGTTCAGTAGTTGTTTCCGCTGCTGCGTCGCATTTTCGGCCTGCATCTCGAGGATTTCGGCGCGAATTTCCAGTGCCGTCAGACAGTCGGGAATCCGTCCCGCTGCCGCAGTGATGCGCACAATTTCGTCAATGACCCGCAGCTGGTCGACGCCGACATCGTAGGCATCGTGCAGGTAGTTGAGCGCCGCCGTGACATCGGGCTTGGGTACGTCTTTCCCATCGGTAGAGATCCTCGGGATCTCCTCGATGCGGGCCTGTTCGATGAGCAGCGCCACCCGTCGGCCCGGATCTTTGGTTGCCGCAAGTAGTGATCGATACACCGACAGCAGCTCGTCGCTAGGACGTGTCGATGTGCTGGCCAGCGCCGATTCCCCCGCTTGTCGCGTCAGCACTTTTTCCAGCGCGACGATCGGGGCCAGCGCGTCTTGATCCAGCTCGTGTGCGGTTCGATAGCAGGTCAGCGCTTCCTCGACGTTGCCCAGGCGATCTTCGAGAATGTGGCCTTTTTCCGTCAGAAGCTCTGCCCGTTCTCGCGGGCTCGCGGCGGAATCTGCTTCCAGATCGAGCAGCCGCAGCAAACTTGGCCACATTCCCCGTCGGTAATAAATGCGACGCAGCGCCCACAGATTGGGCCGTAGCGCCGGGTCGTGCTGGAGCGCCGCCGCATAGCCTTGGGCTGCGTCGGTATCCGCCTGCGCAGTGCGTTCGAGCACGACGGCGATTTCGTGCTGAAGCACCGCCGCTCGACCGTGGTCTTTTTCGTCGCGCAACTGACGTTCCAGCGCGGCGATGCGGTCGCGAGGGCGTTCATTTTTGGCTCGACGCTGGATCAGATCGACCGGATCGATGGCACCCGCCAGGGGGGCTTCGCCGGCTGCCATCGGCTCAGCATCGAGAATTTCGATGGCATCAGAGCCGCTATCGGGCAGCAGCGTCACCGATTCATCGTCGGTGTCGAGCGAAACATCGGCGTCGTCGAGTGCTGCGATGACCGCTTCGGCTGCTTCGGATGGTGGGCTTGCGTCTTTGGCTCGACCCGTTGGCCGCAAGTTGCTGAGAAGATCCGCTGGATTATCGGTGGAAGACATGGATGCGCCCGTCGTAACCCACGCCCTAGGCTCCCTCGGTCCGACCAGGTGGACGTAGAAGGCTGCTCGGCACCGCGCCTAGCGGGCAAGCCTAGAAAGCCTGGTAATACATTGAGACTTTAGTATCGACGCCCGGATAGTGAAGTGTCAAACCAAAGCGTTTGCCGAGATTTACAGCGGACTTATCTAGGTGGGTACTGTAGGTCAATGTCTGTATGTGAAATACAGAACAAGCGCATTTTGGCGGCTATCCAAACTGGCAAACAAGCTGCTAAAGTGCGCCGCAATGAGTGCCCAAGTTGTCGTCACAAGTCCGTCAGCAACCTGCCACATTTTCACGTTCAAAGAGGGCCTGCTTTCGAGCGTCGCGCACGATCTTAAGCTCGTCGTTGACAAATGTGTGATTGAGTTGACAAAAGCTGACTCGTCCGATTCGCCCGATGCGGTGACGGCGGTGTCGGCGAGCTTCGATCCGCGCAGCATTCGGGTGGTTTGTGCGCAGCGCGACGGGCGTGATCAGCCAGGCTCGCTGTCGGCAGACCATCGGGCCGAAATCGAGCGGCACATTCAGCAAGATGTGCTGCACACCGACCGCTATGCGGAAATCCGCTTTGCGTCGACCAGCGTGACAAAACAAGGCAGTGGTTTTGCGGTAAGCGGCGAGCTTTTGTTGCACGGTCAAAGGCGGACTCTGACGGTGCTCGGGACGCTGCAAGACGGGCATTTCAGAAGTGAAGTCCGGCTGCATCAACCCGACTTTGGCATAAAGCCATTTAGTGCTGCGCTGGGGACGCTGCGGGTCAAAGCCGATCTGCTGGTCAGCCTGTCTGTGAAGGTGAGCTAGCGCTCAACGATGGCTCGGGGGCACCTGATTCGGTCTGGGAACGAACATCGCGCGCGACTTTTCCGTCGACAATCACGATCTGCCGCGCCGTCCTTTGCGCCAGCGCGTGATCGTGGGTCACCAAAATGACCGTCACGCCTTCTTGGTGCAGTCTTTCAAACAGTGCGACGATTTCCGCCCCGGTCCGCTGATCAAGATTTCCCGTCGGCTCGTCCGCCAAAAGCACCGCCGGATTGTTGACGAGCGCACGGGCAATCGCCACCCGCTGTCGCTGTCCACCCGAGAGCTGATCGGGCCGGTGGTACAGCCGGTCGCCCAGTCCGACGCGACGCAGCGCCGTGATCGCAGCTTCCCGTCGTGCCGCCCGGCTTGCTCCCGCGTACAGCATCGGCAGCGCCACATTGTCGACGGCACTTGCCCGCGGCAGCAGGTTGAAGCTTTGAAAGACAAAACCGATCTTGCGATTGCGGATTTCGGCCAGTGCGTCGTCGTCCAGAACCTGCACTTCGACGCCATCCAGCAGATAGCGGCCTTCCGTCGGTGTATCGAGACAGCCGAGCAAGTTCATCAGCGTCGACTTGCCCGAACCGGACGGACCGACGATGGCCACGTACTCGCCGCGCTCGATGCGGATATCGACGCCGCGCAGGGCTTCGACCAGTTCATCACCCAGCAGAAAGTGACGCCGAAGCCCGCTGATCTCGATCACCGGGGCGTCGCCGCTCTCGCTCACTTGCTCTCCTTGCTCGCTTCAACGCTGGCCACTTGCACCAGCACGCCGTCTTCGAGCCCTTTTTCATTGAGCGACGACACCAGCAAGTCACCCGCCTGCACGCCGCGCAAAAGCTCACTGCGTTCCCAATTTGACAGGCCGACCTCGACGGGCTGTTTGTGGACCCGGTGCAGCTTGCCTTCGGGAACCAAACGATAGACAAAGCGGCTGAGCCCGCGTCCGACGATTAGATTCGACGGCACCGCGAGAACGCCCGAATTTTCCGCGACCAAAATTTCGATGTTTGCCGACATCCCCGGCAAAAGTCCGGCGGCGCGGGCGCTCACCAGATCGGATACTTCCACTTCGACGGTCAGCGTGCGTGCACCCTTGAGATCGCGTTTGACCGCCGGATCGGTTCGCGTGACTTTGCCTGTGATGTTGTGATCCGGGAGCGCGTCGAGGTGGAGCTCCGCACTTTGACCTGGCTTGACTTTGGCGACATCGGCTTCGTCGATGGTTGCGTCCACATGCAGCCGCGCATCGTCGATAAGCAGCGCCATTGGGGTCGCCGGTGCGACGGTATCACCAAGCTGAATGTGTACATCCGTCAAGATTCCGTCAAAAGGCGCCGCAATCTCTGCCCGTGCGCGTGCCACTTTCGCTGCCGCAAGCTGCGCCGACGCCTGATCGCGCTGGCTGTGGGCGGTCATGAGCGCGCGATTGACCTCCTGAAGTGCTGCGGCTGCATCGTCGCTGACCTGCTGCGTGCCGGCGCCGCCTTCGAGCAGTTTTTTCGCTCGTTCCGACTGCCGCTTGAGCGTTTCAACCCGCGCCGCCGCCTGGTGCACTTGGGCATCCGCCGTCGCCAGCGCTGCTTGGGCTTGCCGCAGCTTGACTTCTAGATCGCTCGGATCGATGCGAAACAGCAGCTCCCCCCGGCTGACGCGCTCGCCCCGTCGACGTGTGACCGCGACAATCTGTCCTGCCAGCTCGGCGCGCAGCGTCACATGCTTTTCGGGCGTCACTTCGCCCGCCGTCGATGAAGACACGACATCACGTACCTTCCCGACGCTGACTTGCGCTGCCCGAACTTGAATGGATCGTTCCGGCCACATGCGCCGCAGAAGCACGCCAGCGACGATGAGTGATACAATGAGAACAACTCGCCCAAACCACGAAGCAGAGCGAGTCGACTTGGCCACGGAGGTCATGATGCGCGCGCACTCTAGCACGAACAATTTCAACCGAAGTTCCACGACGAGACGTCTTGGCGGTCTGCTGCTCGCCTTCTGTTTGGCAAGCTGCGGCGACGGCTTTGGACCTGGCGGCTCTGGCGATCCGTCCACCCAAGGGCCTGGCACCAGCAAGCTCGCGATCCGCTGGACACTCGGTGGGCTCACTCTTACGGAAACGCGCTGTGCGCAGCTTGGCATCGGGTCGATGGATGTCTATCTTCTGCGACCCAGCGACAACGCCGTCCTCGCCGTTTGGAGCAGCGTCGTCTGTGGGCTCGATCGCTATTCGCTCGTCGAGCTGCCGTTTGGAACCGTCAAAGTTCACGTTGAAGCGATCCAAACCCCAGGGGCGACGATGCGAAAGTGCGTGCCCTATCTTGGCGAAACACTGGCACCGACGGGACCGCAGTTTAATGATCCCCCGGTGACCGTCGCGCTCAAGGCGTACAGCTCCTGTCTGTAGTCGTCAGCGGGTCGATATTCCGCCGTCTGAAAGTTGCCGGGCCCGCCGCAAGATGTCATCGAGCATCGCATTTGTCATAAGCCCCGTAAACGTGTTGCGCTGCGAGACGTGGTAGCTGTCGATGAGCGTCAGCTCGCGCGGCTCGGTCGACGACAGGCTTAGGTGAATCGGATGCTCGCGTCCGTGGCCAAACTTGGGCATTTTCGGCGCGGGATGGTCTTGTTTTTCGTCGCTCGTCAGAGCCAGCCACGCCGCCTGATGGGCAATCGCCCCAAGCGCAATCACCACCCGCAAGCGGGTCAGTAGCTCTAGCTCTCGACGGAGAAATGCCCGGCAGGTCGACAGCTCATCCGGTGTGGGCCGGTTGTCAGGGGGCGCGCAGCGAGCAGCGACGCTGATGTACACATCGCGAAGCGTCAGACCGTCATTTCGGGCGACGGAGTGGGCCTGCGATGCAAAGCCTTCGCGATGCAGTCCAGCGTACAGCACGTCGCCGCTGCGATCGCCGGTAAACAGACGACCCGTCCGGTTTGCGCCATGGGCTGCCGGGGCCAGCCCGACGATCAGAACCTTCGCCTCGTGGTCGCCAAATCCTGGGGCCGGTCTGCCCCAATACTCGTCGTCTGAAAAACGCTTGATCTTCGTCGCTGCAACGCCTTCGCAGTAGGTTCGCAGGCGTGGGCAGGCGTTGCAGGCCGGAATCGCCGATTCCAGCGTCGAAAGGGTAGGGGCGGACTGGGCAACCGCGAGCGGACTGCGAGCCCGAGACGAGGTACGCGACATGTATCTCACATTATCGCATAGCTTGCGTTTGGATTGCACACGTTCATGGGCACGCATAGCGCAAACCCACCGGAAAAGCGGCGGCAAAAATAGCGCACGCAAGCATTTCGATTGATGGATAGCGACTATGTGGATATTGCAGCGTCGATGTCGGTTGTGGACGCTGCTGGACAGTACAAGGCCTTCCGAACCGAGCCCAAGCGCAGTACAAAGAAAGACATGGGATCTTCGCTGCGCCGCAAGCTGTTTCTGTCAGCTCTGGGTCTATCCGCGGTACTTGTTCCGACGCTGGCTGTGCCGTGGTTCGGTGCGGGCCGGCGCAAAGGCACCCGGACACCGTCGAGTCTGCCGCCGCCCTATCGGTTGCCGAGCGGTTTTTTGTGGGGTACAGCGACGGCAGCGTATCAGATTGAAAACACCCAGAACGATGACTGGGCGGTGTTTGAAAAAGACGTGCTGGCAAACCATCGCGTCGAGCAGCTGGCCCCGGGACAGGCCAAGCCAGGTCACATCCACAAGCTGTCCGATTTTCCCGACGAGGTGCTGGCCAAAAAGACCGACTTCGATGCGCGGCTCGAAGACGATCTGGCGATGGCAGCGGCGATGAAGCACAACTCGTATCGCTTTTCGATTTCGTGGAGCCGGCTCTTCCCGCGGCCTGACATGACAGATCCCGATCCCGACGGAATCGCTTATTACCAGCGCCTGTTTGACACGCTCGATCGGCTGCGGCTCAAGCCGGCGGTGACGCTGTTTCACTTTGTCAGTCCGGCGTGGTTTTGGCAGGAAATCGCGGGTCGACGCGGCTGGGAACGTCCGGACGCGCTGGAACATTTCGAGCGCTTCGTCGCTGCGGTCGTCGCGCATTTTGGCGGACGCGCCGAGCTGTGGTGCACGCTAAACGAACCGATGGTCTATGTATACGCGGGCTATCTCGACGGTGTGTTTCCGCCGCTGGAACGCCGCGGTGATCCGAAAGCGATCGTACAAGTCACAAGCCAGCTCCTGCGGGCCCACGCGCTTGCGTATCGACTGCTCAAAGAAGATGCGGCGCGCCGAGGAAAACCCGTGCAAGTGGGGATTGCCCAGCATGTGCGCTCGTTCCAGCCGCTGCGCAATCATCATCCGCTGGATCGTCTGACGGCGCAGCTTGTCGAGCAGGCGTTTGTCTGGGACTTTCTCGATGCGCTGCACAGCGGTGTGCTTCGATCCAAGGCGATGAATGTCGAGCAGGCGATTCCGGGGCTTGTCGGCACGCAAGATTACGTCGGACTGAACTACTACGGGCGCTTCTACGTGAAAAGTCATGTCACCAGGCCGACGAAGTTCGATGTGCTGATGCACGATCCGCAGTCCGACGAGGACAGGCCCAATGAGCTAGGCTGGGCGTCGTATCCCGAAGGCTTCCGGCTGGCGCTTTTGAAGGCGCACGAGCGGTATCATCTGCCGCTCTACGTTCTCGAAAATGGAACGGCGGACTCGAAGGACGAAGACACCGACCGCCAGCGACTGCTGGTCGAGCACATCCGCGAGCTGTTTCTGGCGCAGAAAGCCGGCGCGGACATTCGTGGCTATTTCCACTGGTCGCTTTTCGACAACTTCGAGTGGGCCGAGGGCTTTACGGCGCGTTTTGGGCTGACGAAAATCGACTACCAAAACAACTTTGCGCGCACACCACGGCCATCCGCGGCGCTTTACACCCGCATCATTGAGGCAAACGGGCTCGATGCTGAACTGCTCGCGCAGCACGGTCCGTGGCCGTAACCAAAAACGGCTGGCTTGTTCGCAAACGTATTGGGGGAAAAGGGGAGGGGCTCGGGCCTCGTCTCCGAGAGAGAGGAGACGAGTTGTGCGTCGGTCGGACTACTTCAGCTTGCAGGCCGTCGCCGGGTCTTGGCAAGCAGGCGGGATCGACACGCCGTAGGAGTCTTTCGGAAGGCTGGCGCCGTTGCCGTCGACGTTGAAGCCCTTCTGGCGATCCGCGTCGCACATGCAGAGCTTCTTGCAGCAGAACGTTTCGCCAGTCGGATCGGGAACCACCGACGCAACCGCACAGACGTACTTGCCACAGCGGTTGTCGTTCTCATAAGGGCTGCCGCAGTCGGCGTCGGTGTTGCACTCTGCGGTGCAGACCGCAAGCTCATTGGCGCGGTGATCTGCCTTCGCCAGAGCATTGGTGTTGTCCGCCACCTTCGGCGTAATCATACACAGACGGGTCGGACAGTCGGGAGCAGGATTCACAAACGTAACACCGCTCATGACCTTCGATGCGAGCGGATTGTTGCAGGCTCGGCCGATCTGGTTATCGGTGCACCCCGATAGCATGAGGGCGAGGCCGAGGGAACAAAACGAAAACCACGCGGCTAGACGGCGCTTCATACTTAATAGATCCTCCGACC
Source organism: Pseudomonadota bacterium (assembly GCA_035340095.1). Taxonomy (GTDB): domain Bacteria; phylum Myxococcota_A; class Polyangia; order Palsa-1104; family JAEUJZ01; genus JAEUKA01. The sequence continues at coordinate 22,542 of DAORGN010000040.1, forward strand.
TGGATGTCACAAGTCTTGGACAGGATACACGGTTCACGAGCCTAGTCAAGCCTTCGTGACCCGCCTGCGGCTCCTCCCACGCTCTTGTACGATCCATCCAAAGGCTCCGGCTAAGCCAGGCACCCGTACTGCGCTGGTACGCTGGCGCATTCATGCGCTTGTGGGTAGGATCAGATGCTGCGTTGTCGGATAACTCCTACATCGATCGCGGTCCTCTTTTGCTGCTGGTGCAAAAGTTGGGTTTGCGCCTGCCGTGGCGGCCAAAAACCCGGTGTTTTCCTCTGGCTCACCCGAGCGCTCGGTAAATAAGCGAGCCTTGACACCATGAATTTGCGGTTCGTATAATCGCCACGTTTGGCTACGGAAGACACAATACTGTCGATATGGCGTGGGCTAACAAGGCTCGATGCGGTCGACCAGATCTCGTTGGTGAGTATGGTCCACTCGTCGTGGCATCGAACAACTATCCGCATGTGCCGAAGCGGTTTGGAGACAGGGGTTTGCGCATGAACCGTACTCTGAGGAACACCGTCGCTGCTGTCGCAACTTGCCTGGCGTTTGCCGGCCCGGCAGAGGCGAAGAAGAAGCAAAAGGACGCTGACCTGCAGCCCGCCCAGCCGGCCGCTACTCCGGCGGCGCAGGGTGGCGGTGGCGCTGTTGCAGCCCCGACGGTGGAGAGCAGTGCGCCTCCATCGAAGACGCTGGAGCGTGCGCTCAAGCTGTATGACAGCGAAGACTACTACATGGCCTCGATCGAGCTGAACAAGGTCGTCGAAGGTCAGTCGGGTGACGACGAAGGTAACAAACAGCGTGCCGAGTTCTTCATGGGCAAGACGCTGTTTAACCTGAAGTACTACTCGGCGTCGCTGTCGTACTTCAACAAGATCGTCGACAAAGGTCAGTCGCATCGCTACTACCAGAAGACGCTTCAGTGGCTCGCGTCGCTGTCGCGCTTCCTTCCCGAGTCGGCTGGCGTGCTCGAGAAGATCGGTAAGTACAACCGGCAGGACCTCGAGCAGCCCGCTCTCGAGCCGGTCCGTAACGAGCTGTACTATCTGCTCGCGCGGTATCACTACACCAAGAGCAACTTCAAAGAGGCGCTCGAGCTGTTCGCGCTGGTGCCCGAGACGAACGAGTTCTTTGGGCGCTCGAAGTACCTCGAAGGCATCATCCATGTCCGTGAAAACCGCGGCAAGGAAGCTGCCGAGGCGTTCCGTCAGATTCTCCGCAAAGCCAAAGCGGGTGACGCCAATACCGTCGAGTTCGAAGACATGGCGAACCTGGCTCTCGCTCGCGTGTTCTACGCGACGCGGCAGTTCCCGCAGGCGATCCGTTTCTACGACAAGCTGCCGTCCGAATCGCCGGATTGGCTGCCGTCGCTGTTTGAGTCGAGCTGGGCGCACTTCCAGATCGATGCAGACGACAAGGCGCTTGGTAACATCCACACGCTGAATGCTCCGTTCTTCGAGAACGAGTTCTTCCCCGAGTCGATCATTTTGCGCGCCGTGATTTTCTTCCAGCGCTGCAACTATGAGCGCGCGATGGAGACGCTGGTTGAGTTCAACCAGACCTATCCAGCGCTGCGAGAGGAAATCCTCGCGCTCGTGAAGAAGTACCCGGACAACGCCGAGCTGTACAAGTACATCCTCAAGATTCGGTCGGGTGAAGCCGGTCTGTCAGAGCGCGTCCAGCGTGCATCGGAAGGCGCACTTCAGGACCGCACACTGGCCAAGACGCTCGACTACGTTACCGAGCTGGATCGCGAACTGAGCGCCGTTGATCGCGCCGACCCGAGCTGGAAGTCGACCGCCGTTGCTGGCACCGTGCTTCAGGATCTGACGCTACAGCGCTCGATCGCGGAAAACGAAGCGGGTGGTCTGGCTCGCAAGCGTCTGGAGCGACTGGCGAGTGAGATCCAGGAGCTCATCAAGCAAGCGATCAAGATCGAGTACGAAACCCTCCAAGGTCAGAAGGGCGTGCTCGAGGCCAACATCAAGGGCGAACAGGCGGCCATCAGTGGAACCTCGAAGAAGGCAGTGAACATCGCTGCCGACGACGAGCACGTCTACTGGAAGTTCAACGGCGAGTACTGGAAAGACGAACTGGGTTATTACCGGTTCCGCGTAGTCAACCGCTGCGAGCAAGCGAGGGGCGGAGCGGCTCCTGCGGCGCCAGCGGAAGCAGGAATGCCGCCGACGTAAGTGCGAAGTAGCGGAAGATCCCGAGTGTAGTCGGGCGGTTTGAACCTAGGCGACCCACAAGGTCGCCTGCGCCATTTCCGTCCCAAGCAAGAGGCGAAGACCTTCACTGAGCGAGTATCAGGCGAAATGTTTAAAGCACCTGCATCCCGAATCCTCTGTGGACCTCTGGTCGCAGCATTGGTCCTGGCCGGAGTCTCAACCGCATTTGCGAGTGGGAAAATCCAAAAGAAAGAGGAAGCCGTCGACGCCAAGCAGACAGCGCTAACGAAGCCGGTTTCCAAGGCCGATCGCGACAAGAAAAAGCCCGATCTGGCGATCTCTGACGTATTTTCCGGCAAGGGCGCTGATCTGAAGGCGGTGACGGACGCTCAGATCAAGGTTCTCCAGCGTCTGATTGACGCAACGGGAGACAGCGATCCTGAAAAGCCGGATCTGCTCTTCCGCATGGCCGAACTCTACGCCGAGCAGCAGAGCTACTACAACTTCAAGGCGCGCGATCTCGACGAGAAAATCTTCGAGGCGAAGGAAAAAGGCGACACCGCGAAGGAAAACCAAGCCAAGGCACAGCAGGCTGACTACGAAAAGCGTGAAAAAGCCTGGCTGATGGAAGCCGTGAAAAAGTACCTCGAGGTCGCCAACGGCCCGAAGTACCAGAACTACACGAAGATGGACCAGGTCCTCTTCTACCTTGCGTACCTCCTCACGCAGGTGAAGAAGGAAGACCAGGCGCGTGTGTTCTTCAAGCGACTCATCAAAGACTATCCGCAGTCGCAGTTCCTCCCGCACGCCTACCTGTCGTTCGGTGAATACTTCTTCGAGAACAAGGATCTTGAGAACGCACTCAAGTTCTACGAAAAGGTGCTCGCCTACAACGACAGCCCGGTCTACGGCTTCGCGCTCTATAAGAAGGGCTGGGTCTACTACAACCAGACCGACTTCAAGTCCGCGATGGCGACGTTTATCGACGTCATCGACTTTGCGAGCAAGGGTCGTCCGGGCAAGCCAAAGGGGGATCCGCAGCTGCTGAAAGAAGCACGCAAGGACATTGTGCGCACCTATGCGCAGGTCGGTACGCCCGAAAAAGCGTGGCCGTTCTTCCAGAAGTACGGCAAAGACTACGCCCCGAACATGCTCGAGATCCTTGCCGATCTTTACAACGCGCAAGGCAAGTTCCTCGACAGCATCAAGGTCTACCGCGAGCTTATCAAGCTGAACCCCGGTTCGGACAAGCTCTGCAACTACCAGACGGAAATTCTCAAGAACACGCTGTCGATGACCGGCTCACGCGCGGTTCCTGAGACGGTCAAGGAACTCCAGCGTCTCTCGGCGATCTACGAAAAGGTCTCCGAGATGAAGAACGTGAAGAAGGAATCTCTCGACGAGTGCCGCGACAACACCGCCGGTATGCTTCGTGAGCTTGCGACGGTGTGGCACAAAGAAGCGCAGAAGACTGGCGTGATGGACACCTACGCCAACGCTTCGGACCTTTACAAAGAGTACATCCGTCGCTTCCCGAAAGAGAAAGACAGCTACCTGATGCACTTCTGGTACGCCGAACTTCTCTTCAAGCTCGGCTCGATGGACAACAAGGCTTCGAGCGACTGGTACTGCCAGGCTGCCCCCGTCTACACCGACGTGGTGAAGATGGACACGAAGGGCAAGTACCTCAAAGACGCGGCGTATGCTGCGGTTATCTCGTGGAAGAACTGCCTCGATGTCTCGGATGAAGGCGCGGACGCCGCCGAGGAAGCCAAGAAGGCTCTCGCTGAAAAGCGCGCACAGCGCAAGCAGGCTGAGGCCAACAAGGGCAAGGACAAAGACAAGGACAAGGGCGAAGATCAGCAGATGGCTGAAAAGCCCATTCCCGAGAAGATCCAGAAGATGATGGACGCCTTCGATACGTACATCCAGTACGTGCCGGATGCGCCAGAACTGCCGACGATCAAGTACCGTCGCGCGCGTATCTTCTTCGAGAACAACTACTTCGATAAGGCGATCCCGCTGTTCAAGGATCTCGCCGAAAACCACTCGAAGAGCGAGCTTGCGCTTTACTCGGCGAACCTGCTCCTGGAGTGCATCGCCATCAAGATCAAGCTCGACAAAGCCAAGGGCGACGAGTGGGTCGCGATGATGGAAAAGCAGGTCGACAAGTTCTCGGGCATGCCGGAGCTCACCAAGGACAAGGAGTTCGAGGAGTCGCTCCAGAAGATCAAGAACAGCCTGCTGCGCATCAAGATTGAAGTCGTCGAAAAGCTGGGCGACTACAAGCAAGCGGGCGTGCTCTATCTGCAGTTGGCGGAGCGCTTCCCGAACGATCCAAAGGTGGCGGAACTCTACTTCAACGCTGCGGTCAACTTCGAGCGTGCACGGCTCATCGGTCTGGCGATTCAGGCTCGTGAGCGGCTGATCCAGCTGCGTCCCGATGATCCGCTGGCCAAGAAGGCGATTTACCGTCTGGGTCAGAACTACCAGTTCATCGCGTTCTACGAGCAAGCGGCTGACAAGTACGAGACGTTTGCGACGAAGTTCCCCGGAGAGTTCGCCGATCCGAAAGAAAAGGACCCGGCCAAGAAGGTCGATGCGCCACTGGCTCTCAACACCGCGGCATTCTTCCGTCGTGGTCTTGGTCAGACGGACAAGTCGATCGAGCTTGTGAACCTGTTTATCAAGAACTACGGCGGTCGCAAGGAGTTCTTCGACCAGGCTGCCGGCGTGTTCTTCGATATGGGCCAGATTTACGAGCAGCGGAAAGACTGGGCCAAGGTCAAGCAGCACTTCGCGGAGTACCTGAAGTCGTGGTCGGCCAAGGGCGGTATCGACCGTCAGATCATTGCGGAAGTGAAGCTCGGTGAAATCGCGTGGCGTGAGTCGTGCCCACTACAGAACCAGCCGAACGGCGCCTGCCTTGAAATCAAGCGTGTGCGCGCGAGTGCTGCAACGGCTCTGCAAGCGAAGAACGCTGCCGCTGCGAAGAACAAGAAGGTCAAGAACAAGGGCCCGCTCAAGCTGGGTCAGTGCGGTCCGGAAACGAAGTCGAAGATCGCGGTTCAGGATCGTCGTCCGGCGCAAGTGAAGGAGGCCATGGGCCACTTCCAGAAAGCGCTTGATCTGTACAAAGGCGGCGCGGCTGCCAACAACGTGCCCAAGAACGACGAGCAGGAGCGTGACCGTCGCGTTGCGGTCATGACCTATCACGCCGCGATGGCGAAGATGTATCAAGGTGACCAGCTCTACGAGGAGCTGATCAAGATGACCGTTCCGACGGGCCTCGTCTTCGATCCGCAGAAGAAGAAGGAGATGGAGGCGTCGACCAAGAAGTTCAAGGGCTGGATCGAAGGCAAGACCAAGAAACTGCTCGACGCGCAGAAGATTTACCAGGGCGTCATTCTGATGAAGAACGCCAACTGGGCCATCGCTGCAGCGGCGCGTATCGGTCAGCTGTTCCAGGACTTCGCAAACGGTCTCTTTACCACCGAAGTCCCAACTCCGCCGCCGACGCCGTCGGGTATGGAGCGCGACGAGTGGGCGGATATGTTCCGCAACGCCTACTGCGACCAGATGACCGACCAGGCCGAACCGCTCGATGCAAAGGCAGTCGAAGGTCTGAAGACCTGCCTCGACAAGTCGACGGAGCTGAACTGGTTTAACGAATGGTCGAAGCTCTGCGAAGAGGAACTCAACCAGATCAAGCCGTCTGAGTACCCGCTCGCGTCGGAAATCCGCGCTGAGCCGGGCTACGCCGGTGTGACCTTGGATGTGGCGCAGCCCTTCATGGCGCCAGATAAGTAATGACCATGCGCATGAAACGGAGACAAGCTGTCATGGGTAGCGGCGCTGCTTCACAAGTGCGGGGGATTCGGATGGGTTCTGCCGTCCTTCGGTTGACGATTGCCTCGGGGCTGCTTCTGTCCGCAGACGCGGCCTTTGCGAAAAAGGAAAAAGGTCCACTCGACGAGATGGTCGAGAAGTGGAAGGCTGCGCACGAGCGGAAGAAGGACAGTCCGCCCGGTCCAATCGTGGTGTCTGCCGACGATTGTCAGAAGTTCGCCAAAGACATGGTCAAGGCGGGCGAAAAAGACAAAGGTCGCGAAGCGGACGGGATCTTTAACGCTGGCGCTGTGTACGAAGAGTGCGGCATGGAAAAAGATGCCGAGTCGATGTACAAGCAGGCGCTCTCGAAGAATCCGAAGCTGGCGCCGGCGATGAACAACCTGGGCGTCATGATGCAGCGGCAGGGGCGTGCGCAAGAAGCCATGCTGCAGTTCGAGAACGCGATCAAGGCGGACCCCAAGAGCCCGCTCGCGGTATCTGCCTATAACAACCGTGGCGCTCTGCTGTATGACCGTGCGCGCCAGGCCAACAACAAAGCGGGATTTGATGAAGCGGTCGGTCAGCTTCGTCGCGCGCTTGCACTCGATGCTGAGTCGATGCCAGCGTATCAAATCTTGGCGTCAATCTATTACACCACAGCTGAAGCAGACCGTTCGAAACTGCGTCTTGCCCAGCTTGTGTGTGATGAAGCCAAGAAGATCAATCCCGATTACGCTCCTATCTACAATACGCTTGGTCTTATCAAGCTACGTAGCAAGGACGTGACTGGCGCCCTGACCGAGTTCCGGAAGGCGGCGACGCTCGATCCGGGTCTTTCGGAAGCGCAGCTCAACATCGGCGCAATCAGCCTCTCGGCCCGTAGCTACAAGCAGGCGGAAGAAGCCTTCCAAGCGGTGATCAAGAAGGTGCCGAACCACTTCGACGCAACCGTCGGAATGGGCGTGGCCCTGCGTGGTCAGCGGAAGGCCGATGAAGCCGAGCAGTGGTACAATAAAGCGCTTCAGCTTCAGGTCGATCCAAAAATGGAGCCGCGCCTGGATGCGAAAAAGTGCGGTGTTCTCTACAACCTTGGTCTGCTTTATCAGGATTACAAAAACGGTACTCCTGAGGATATGAACAAGGGCAAGGATTACTATAATAA
>DAORGN010000041.1:0-10923 GCA_035340095.1 Pseudomonadota bacterium
TTAGGTGCTGCCGTTCAAACGGACACGCACGCTTTTGCGCATCAATCGGCTCGGCGGCAAGCAGGACGCACAGCCGGGTATCCCGACTGAGACTGGGCACCCGCAGATACGAATCACCGCGCGGAATGCGGATCTGACCCGGACCGTGACGACCATCGGAAGCCGGCGTTTCATAGACGCTGTCGAGCACGCCACCGCGTCGCTGAAGCACATATACGTAGGCCGCTTGATCGAGCGATAGGGAAAGCGCCATCACCTGTCCAGACTGAAGCGGCTGGACTTCTGGCTGCGGCGCATCGTAGCCGCGCTCATCGGCGGTGAGTATCAGTGGCTGAGACAGCGTGAACTTGCCGCCACGATAGGGCGGCGCGGTGACGCAAGCTGAAGCACAGAGCGCAAGGAGCGCGAAAACAGACAAGCCCCGCAAGTCGAATCCCCCTGAATCATCAAGATATCAGGCCGGCGCGCGACTGTGGGGTGGTTTAGCGAAACTGCTGTGCCATCCCCGACAGACGGGTGATCAGATCGTCGACCTGCTGCTGGTTCATGTTCACATCGACCACGAACGACGCTTTTTGCGACGACACTTTGACCGTATCAAGGAAGCTGAGAAGACCCATCATCTTGAGCGCCGGCAGGTTGCGAAGCTGCGTAAGCTGATCGGTCGCTTTGTCCTTGAGCTGGGTCGCGTCGGCGTCGGAGCCCAGGTCCAGATAGGCGTGCAGCTCCAAGCCTTTGGCAATCTCGACGGAACCCGAGACGCTGCGCAGCGACCGCACCGGGCCCATCTGCGGATTGGACCCGAGCTTTTCCGAAAGCTGCGGCGGCACAAGACCCGCCCACCACAGCGAATCCGACGTCTTGGTCCGCTTGATGATGTCGCCGAGCGCGCTGTTCTGCGTCGCGTTTTCACCCTTGCCCAAAGACAAGTCGATCGATCGCTTGACCCACTCGCTGCCGGCCAGCACCACCGCTTTTTTCGGAATCGCCGTCATGAAAGACGACTGCTTGCCGACGGTGTAGTACTTGTGACCGTTATAGTCTGCCTCGGTGACCGGCTCGTTTTTGTCCTTGGCGACGGTCTGCATGCAAGTGACAAACTTTTCCGGGGCAAAGCTGCCGCGCAGAAGCACCGCGAACTCTTTGCTGTCGGTCACGTTCGACGGCACCGCAACGAACATCGAATCAATCTGCTTGAGCGGATCGATCTGACACTTTTTGACCACTTCGTCGTAGTCCGCTTTCGCTTTCGGATCTTGGTTGAACTTGTCGACGAACTTGTCCCACAGCGGGCTCTTGCGCGCCTGCTTGACGTTGACCATGAACACCACGTCGGTGTCTTTGGGAACCAAGTGGAGGTCGTCTTTGGCCGCCGCCGTTCCTGATGTGCGGTTGCAGCCGGTGCCACCGAAAAGTGTCCCAGAAAGGAGCAGCGCCGCCGCAAGCGAGGCCACGCGATAGGTCGGGCGAGAAACGGAAAGCGAACCAGCAGCTACGGACATCGTGGGAATCCTTGAAGTAGAGAGTGTGCCTTTTGTACGACGCAAAGAAGCGTTCTGTCAACGCGAGTCTCGTCGACAACCGGCAAACGAAGGGAATGTGTGTGGTTTTGCCAAGTCCACCCAGGCAGCCTACCCGCCCAGCTCATCGCCGTCGGGCTCCGCCGAAGAACGCTTTTCACGGGCACTGTCTTCTGCCGGTTCGCGCCCGGCTTCCGCCACCTGGGGCGAACGCCGCGAATCGCGACGCAGCGACGGCGGTGAATAGCGCGCTTTTTCACCCGGACCCGAATAATCGATCCAGAAAGCGTCTTTTTGACGACCCACATCGACGTGGACAAAGCCCGAATTGGGATAGTACCCGACGCCGATGTTGTGGAAGTTGCCGCGCAGGTAGTCACGCACCGATTCAATCGACACGCCTTCGACCTGAAAATCCGTCGCGACACCGCGTTTGTGCGGGCTGCGCGGATTGCCTTTCTGTTTGGCAATTTTTGGGGCGCGATACCCCGCAACGATAAATAGCTTGGCGTTTTTGTAGTGTCGCGAAACTTGATAAAGGATGCTGACCAGGCGCTCGTTCATGGCATGACGACGGCCTGTGTGATGGCAGCGCAGAAACGACGACACTTCCTGCATTTTTCGCTTGGAAAAACCACCACCGGGCGCCGGCTGTAGTGACAGGTGGTGATGCGTCGTCAGGTGTTCCAGTTCAATCGCGGGCAAAGGGGCCGGCTTCTTTTTGGACTTGGCCACAGCGGGCGATGACAGAGACAGCGCAAGCACTGCCGCGAGCAGTGCAAACAGCGCGTGTTTTGGCCAGACCATCATATGCTTTGGGGTAACAGAGGTCGGCGGCATCGGCAAGAACTTTGTCGGCGGCGGGCCGCAAGACGTAATCGGATGTTCACATCTGTGGCCCAAAGTAGACGGTTAGAATATTCACGCGGCCCACTTCATTCGCACTTTCTCGACGGAAAGAGGGGTTGTACCAGGAAATGGTCCTGGTGCCTTGCTGGCTTGGTCCGAGTCTCGCTTTGACACCTGGGCAGGAGGAACGCCATGAAGACCCTACTTTCCACCCTCACTTCGCTTGTGCTTTCGGCTTCGCTGAGCAGCGCCGCGCACGCGCAGACGCTCGACCCATCGATGGACCCGAATCAGCAGTGGCAGGATGGTCAGGGCGCCGAGATGTATCAGGCACCCGACCCGAACTATCAGAACTACCAGGCGGACCCAAACGCCTATCAAAATCAGGTGCAGCAGTTTGGCTTTTTCGGCCCGCACCCGATCGCGTATGACCAAGGTGGCGGTTTCTGCAATCACCAGGGCGCCCACGAGCACCCCTACCCGGTGTTTGATCAGAACCTGTTCCGGATGTCGAGCGGCTACGCCTACTTCATCGGCGACGTTGGCGACTTCGGGTACAGCCAGACCGGCTATCAGTACGTCGCTGAGCACCCGATCGGTCACATCCACGGCGGCGGCTACTGCTTCATGAGCTGGCCACACCGTCACTGGTTTGCGCCGATCGGTGTGAACTTCGTGTGGAGCAACGCCGGCTACGTCTACAACGGCCCGTGGGGATCGGACTACTATTCGCTGCGCCCACGCTACGTGACGTACTATAACGACTATTATCGTCGCTGGTATCTGGGCGGTCGGTACTATTCGCTGCGCCCAAGCCACACGTACATCGGCTTTGGTTGGCATCGTCCGATGGCGCGCCCGTACTACGGTGGTGGCGGCTACTATCGTCCCGGTTATGGTGGAGCCGTCGTGCGTCCCGCGCCGGTTTATCGTCCGCCGGTCTACCAAAACCCCGGCTACCGTCCGGGACCGGTCTATCAGGCCCCCGCGTATCGGCCCGCTCCGGTGTACCAGGCTCCCGCGTATCGAGCCCCGGTGTACCAGGCTCCCGCGTATCGGCCCGCTCCGGTGTACTCGGCCCCGATGCACTCGGCTCCGGTCTATCGCGCACCGGCTTATTCGGCCCCGGTTCACTCGGCTCCGGTCTATCGAGCCCCGGTTCACTCGGCCCCGGCGGGCGTTCACCACGCACACGGCTGGCGCTAACCGACCAATCTGTCCCGCTTCGTAGTAAAACCCCCGCATGAACCCATTCCGTGTCGTCAGGTCGCAGCCCGAAATGGCCGACGACCTGGCGCGGATTCAAAAGCTGTGTTTTCCCACCGTTGGGGAAGCCGAAATCATTACCGCTGCGCAGTACCGATCCCACATCGCGACGTTTCCCGAAGGTCAACTGGCGGTGATCGATAAGCAAGGCACGGTCGTCGCTGGGTCCACCAGCTGCCGCTGCAACCTCGATCTGGCCAACTACCACCATACGTACATGGAAGCTTCCGGAGACAACTGGCTCAAAAACCATGTTCCCGACGGTCCATGGCTGTACGGAGTCGACATCGGAGTTCATCCAGACTACCGCGGTCAGGGACTCAGCAAGCTCCTATATGATGCTCGCAAAATGCTTATTTATTCACTCGGTCTGCGCGGAATCCTCGTCGGAGGCATGCTAAAGGGGTACGGTCCCTACCGCGCCACGATGTCACCTGGCGAATACGCGGCCCAGGTTGCAAGTGGAACCTATTTTGATCCGACCCTGAGCGTCCAACTTCGCCGCGGTTTTCACATCCACGGAATGCTTCCGCACTACATAGACGATCCAACCATTGATGGTGCCGCCGCGCTGCTCGTGTTTCACAACGACCGACTGACGCACGCCGATTCCTGACTTCTGCTATCGTGCGCCGCCATGAGCGCTTTCCGCGTCATTGGCACCGCCGGCCACATCGATCACGGCAAGACCAGCTTGGTCAAAGCCCTGACCGGCATCGACACCGATCGACTCAAAGAAGAAAAACAGCGCGGCATCACCATCGAACTTGGCTTTGCCCACCTGCGTCTTCCATCGGGAGCAACGGTCTCGGTTGTCGATGTGCCCGGTCATGAACGCTTCATTCGCACAATGGTCGCGGGCGCAGTGGGAATCGATGCCGTGGTACTGGTCGTCGCTGCCGATGAAGGTGTGATGCCACAAACGCGCGAACACCTGGACATCTGCGAGCTGCTCGGGGTGCAAAGTGGCGTCGTGGCGCTGACCAAGTGTGATCTGGTAACGGACGATCTGCTCGCGCTTGCCAAACAGGAACTGCGCCAGGTGCTGGCCGGTACGTTCCTCGCCCACGCCGACATTGTTCCGTGTTCGGCGCACAGCGGAGTCGGTCTGTCCGATCTATCCCAAGCCATCGAACGCACGCTGCACAGACTGCCCGGTCGCGATACGGAATCGGCGGTGCGCTTGCCGGTGGATCGCGTCTTTACGCTCAAAGGGTTTGGCACCGTTGTGACCGGAACCCAGTGGTCGGGAACGCTCAAGCTGGGCGACGAGCTGGTGGCTCTGCCAAGCGCAAAAACAGTGGCCAAAGTCCGCGGCTTGCATGTGCATGGCAAAGCAGTTTCTGAATCCCAAGCGGGACAGCGCACTGCGGTCAATCTCAGCGTTCCGCTCACCGCGATTGCGAAAGGAGAAACGCTGGTTCCGCCCGGTGTGCTCGTCGCATCATCGGTACTGGACGTAAAGCTCCGATATCTGCCGGTTGCACGGCTGGCCCTGCCGCGGCGGAGCCGACTGCTGGTGCATGTGGGAACCGCGCAGAGGCTCTGCAATGTGACGCTGCTTGATCGCGAAACGCTGGAACCCGGACAGACCGCCTATGCCCAGATTCTGCTGTCCGAGCCGCTGTGTGCGATGCCTGGAGATCACTTCGTGCTGCGTGGTTTTGCCCCGCAGAAACACCACGGAACCACGGTCGGCGGCGGTCTGGTGCTGCGCAACTTGGCGCATCCTCAGCGACGAAAAAATTGGCATGGCAGCGACACGTTGACGGCGTATCGGAACGCGCTGCAAGCGCTTGCTGATGAATCGCTGCGCGCTGCGGCGATAGAGTCTCTGGTTTCACTTCACACCGAGCGGCGCGGACTTCATGGAACATCACTTCTGGACTTGCAACGATCGCTTCCGCTTGGTTTGCCGTCGATAAAGCAGGCTCTGTCAGCACTTTTGCAACGCCAAGTGCTGCGGAAAATGGACGACATTCCCGAACAGGAAGCCGGCGCTTGGCTTTCGTCAAAATCACTCCAGACCATCGAGGAAGGCATTCTCTCGACGGTAAAAAGTGCGATTCGGAATTCACCGGGATCATCGGGACTGGCCAAAGAAGCGCTGCGGTCACGGCTTTTCGGACCCCTTCAGGGAATCACACCGCGGCTCCTAGATGCAGTCTGTCAGCAGCTTGTCCGCGACGGAAAACTGTTTCAGCAGCGCGAGGAACTTTCGACGACACGGGACGACGCAAAGCCGCAGGATTCCCTTCCTGTGCAAGCGATTCTGCATGCGATCCAAAAGGCAGGTCTTGCGGGACCAAAGCTCGAAGAGCTGATCGTCGTTTTGCCACCGGACGTGACCAAGCAGACATCCAAATCGCCGCCCCTTCGACCCGAAGAGATCAAGCGACTGCTCGAACCCGTCATCCGCCGGGGCGATGTGATCCGGCTCAAAGACCTGCTGTTTCATCGCAGCGCCATCGACGATCTGCGTGATCGACTGGTCGCGTTCCTGCGGCAGCATCGCGAAATCAGCCCAACCCAGTTCAAAGACTTGGTCGGACAGAGCCGCAAATACAGCATTCCTTTGGCGGAATACTTCGACGCGCAGCGACTCACCTTGCGGGTTGGCGACCAGCGCCGTCTGCGCCAAGCTCCGCCTATATAACTACGTCGATAGGTAGAGCCGAGTTTTCGTCAATTCAGTGAAGCTGACTACATTTTTATCCTGCTACGATGAAAAGGAATGACTTACGTAGCAGGAGGGAACATGAGACGGACAACTTCGGCTCTGGCAGGACTTATCACGCTATGCGGGCTGTCGTCAGCGGCCTTCGCGACGGTGGCGCAACCGAACGGTCTGGTGGTGCCACGCGACTCGGCCAACGGAGAAGTGCAGATCTACACGATGCTTCAAAACCGCGAACCGGGTGTGAACTGGCAGACCGACTCGAACACCACCCCCGAAGTCTTTTCGCCGCTCTGTGACTTTACCGCCGAGCTGGTGCTGCGCCAGACCGGATCCAACCTCGCGGTGGGTTGGTACAACGTCGACCCGGCCCGCACCGTCGCCCCTGCACTGACCGAAATCTACCAAGTCATTCCCAAGAGCAGCCCGGTGGGAACCAAGATCACGGGCGCAACCATTCGCGGCGATACGCGCTACAAGGGCGGGCTGATCGGCTTTGCCCTGATGTCCGACGGCAGCTTCACCAGCAAGTTCACCGAAAAGAAGTGGAACACCATCTGCACGTCGTGCACGCCGCAGGGTCCGTGGATTCACTCGGTCACGTACATCTCGAAGGCAACGGCGAACGGTTTTTATGTCGCGTTCGAGGACGGCAATCCCACCGGCAGCAGCTTCAACAACGACGGTGACTACAACGACTACGTGTTCTTCTTTACCGGACTAACCTGCCAAGGCGGTGGCCAGCAGTGCGACATTCCGACCAGCAAAGGCGCCTGCCGCAGCGGCGTCACCGAGTGTCTGGGCACGGGCGGAACCACTTGCAAACCACTGGTGCAGCCCGGCCAGAACACCGAAAAGTGCGATGGCGTCGACAATGACTGCAACGGAATCGTCGACGACAACGCCCCCTGCCCGGCCAACCAACTCTGTTCCAAAGGTCACTGCGCCGACCCCTGCGGTTCGGAAGTCCTGTGCCCGGTCGGACAAAGCTGCGAGCTGGGCCGCTGCATCGACACCGCGTGCGTCGGCAAGACCTGCCCAGTGACGCAAGTCTGTCGCGCCGGTGGCTGCGTCGACCCTTGCGATGGTATCAAGTGTCCGGGCGTCACCGTCTGTTCGGGCGGTGTCTGCGTCGATCCCTGCGCGAGCGTGACCTGCCCGTCGGGAAAAGTCTGTCAGAACGGCGCCTGCGTCCAGGGCTGTGACTGCGCTCCATGCGGCAGCGGCCAAGCCTGCCAGACCAGCACCAACAAGTGCGTATCGCAAGGCTGCCAGACCATGACCTGCGGAGCCGGCGACATCTGTCAAAACGGCGCTTGCGTCGCGGCCTGCACCGGCGCGGTCTGCCCAAGCGGCCAAGCGTGCAGCCAAGGCGTCTGCCAAGACCTGCCTCCGGACACCAGCGGCGGCGGCGGCAGCGACGGCGGCACAACCGAGCAGCCCCCAACCGACGGTGGAACCATCGCCACCGGCTGCGGCTGCCGCATTACGCCAAGCCCCGACCGCCAAGGACTCGCGGCCTGCGTGGCTGCGTTTGCTATGCTCGCGCTCACCGCCCGTCGCCGCATCACGGCTCGCCGCCGCAAATAGCACCGCGCATACGTAACCTTTGACGACCGCCGCAGGGTCGGAATATCGTCCGGCCTCATCTTCCATCTTGCTGGAGGTCGCGATGCGCGGTTCCGCCCTGTGGCTGTCGGTCTGTTTGCTCTGGCTCTCTGCTGCATGCACATCAAACCGCGGAACCAACATTGATGACCCCTATGCCATTTCGCATGGCAATGAATGCAGCGACGGTCAGTGGCTGTGCCAAGCCGGTGCGCGCAAACAGTGCATCCGCGGCAACTGGCTGACCCGCAACGTCTGTCTACCAAACCAAGTCTGCGATACGTCGCTTGGCTGCGTCGAGTGTTCGCCTCGCCTGCCGCGCCAGTGTGACGGCGACAACGTCCGGGTCTGCGCCGCCAACGGCAGCTTTGGCGATTTGATCCAAAAGTGCGACCCCGGCATGTGCAAAGGCGGAACCTGCGCCAACACCTGCGGTGAAAATGCCGACTTGGTCTATCTAGTCGACGAGCAATACCGGCTCCTGTCGTTCAATCCGCGCGATGGGAAAAACGAACTGAAGCTACTTGGCGACATCAGCTGCCCGGCGGGACGATCGTTTGATGGTGGCACCGCGACGCCGTTTTCGATGTCCGTCGATCGAGATGCCCGCGCCTGGGTGCTTTACAACAGCGGCGAAATTTTTTGGGTCAACACCAAGGATCTGAGCTGCAAAAACAGTGGCTTTGTCCCCAGCCAAAGCGGGTTTGAAACATTCGGAATGGGCTTTGTCACCGACGGACTTGGCACCGAAGCAGAGACCCTGTTTGTGACCGGCGGTTCCCATCTTGATCCAGGCAAAGGACGGATGGCCAGCATCGACAAAAAGTCGCTCATGCTGACTCCGATTGGATCGCTGCCGACGACAGAATACGGACCGGAGCTGACCGGGACCGGACGCGGTGAGCTGTGGGCGTACTTCCCCGGAATCGGTGAGTCATTTGTCGCGATGATGGACAAAGGAACCGGAATGCCGGCGCAAAAGTATCCGCTGTCGCCGCTGCCAGGCACCGTGCGCGCTTGGGCATTTGCCCACTGGGGAGGCCGCTATTACATCTTTGTCACGGTGTTCGATCCGATGCTCGGACGCAACAACTCCCAGATTTTGATGTTTACGCCCGATGACGGAATGGTCCAAAAAATCATGGACAATCTTCCGTACATCATCGTCGGTGCGGGCGTATCCACCTGCGCCCCTGTGGTGATTGGGTAAGGCGACCCGTGGACGTCAAAGACGTATTTTTGCTTTCACAAGAGGAGCTTGGGCGCGGGCACTACCTGCGGCTTCTGCGCGTTCACCTGCGCAACCAGTATGCCGATGGGAGTCTGTCTGCGCCCTATTTTTGTGAACTGGTCGATCGTCCGGCGCATGGCACCGATGCGGTGGTGGTCGGTCTTTGGCGACGGAACAGCGCCAATCAAGACATCGAGGTGCTGCTGCGCAAGGGACTCCGTCCAGCGCTCCGTTTTGGTCGAGATCCGGCCCGGCTGGCGGTTCCCGATCGGGCCCCCTATCTGCTTTTGTATGAAGTCGTTGCCGGCATTTTGGAAAACGAAGATCGGGGTCCGGAAGGAATCAAGCGGCGCGCGGTGCAAGAAGCCTGGGAAGAAGCCGGTGTCCGTCTGAGCGAAGCCGACATCGAGCCGCTGGGAGCACCGATTTTCCCAAGCCCCGGCATGTCCCCCGAAGCGTTCCATTTGGTCTGTGCCGAAGTCAAAGAAAGCGAAAGTGAGCCAAGCGGAGACGGTTCCCCCATGGAACACGGCGCCAAGCTATTGTGGCTGTCGCTTTCAGAAGCGCTTGCGCTGTGTCGGCGTGGGGAAGTGGAAGACGCGAAGACTGAAGTGCTGCTTCATCGACTGGAACGCAAGTTCAGAAACTGAATCTGCGTTCATTTTTTCTACAGCCGCTTGCCGGTAAACGGAGTGGAAATTTCGACGGTCGCCCCGAGCACGAGCGCTTCCGGTTTGCCGGTCATCGGGTCGACCGCACCTGCCCACAGACAGCCGCCGGCATAGCCTGTCTTGACGGTTCCAGCACGCAGCTCGGTGGCTTGCCAGTCGATGTTCTGTCCGGTCGAAACGATCTGTGCGCTCGCCGCGGAAAGACCAAGCAGCGCGCAGTTTACGCCGTTTGTGGCAAAGCCGCCGCCCAGGAACAGATCGAAGCGATCACCGGATTCAGAAATCAGACCAAATGCATCAGCCGTGCTGGTGGAGACTGCCCCCGTACAGACAGGCTTGCACTCGGGATTGGGCGTTCCGGTTCCGCACTGATTGCTCTGGGGCGGCACCTGGACGCCGCTGCACTGCTGCACCGGAATTTTCACCCACATCCGATGTTTGTACATCGTATCGCGCTGATCCATCATCACTGTGGTCGGCCACACTTCGCTCGGGCAGACCACTTCGGGACGGGAACAGTCGACGCCAAACGCATACGGCTTGCCCTGATGCATGATCGTAAAGGAACCACCGCTTGGCGTAAGTTCCTGCGAATAGGACACGCCGCCAATGGTGACTTTGACGCTCATTGTGTTGCCGTAGGAAATCGCCCAGTTCCCTGCAACATCAGGAGCCGGTGTCGTCGACGTAAACGAGCCACAGCCGCCACCACCTGCCCCCGTCAGGAAGGGAAGCGAACCACCGCAGAGCAGAACACCGATAAGCGCAATTCGTTTTGAGTCCATAGGAGTTCCTCCATGGTTAGGGAGTCCGGAAACGGCGTGAGAGTATGCCTAACGTGGCCTGTCGGCAACCTCCTTGTATGCGCTGCGTTTTTCGCAAATTTCTTTCGAGCCAGCGACTGCTGATACACTGAACCGTATGCGCGCCAGCCACCGTGCGAAAGCCAGCCTTGCCGCTCTGTGTGTCGTCGGAATCGGACCGTGCGGCAGCGCATGGGCACAGCAAAACGACGCCGCAGCTACGCCACAACAAGTCAGTGCGGTCCCAGTGCTCCCTGACGGACCTGCGGCCCAGACCGCCCAGCTTCCGCCACCACCG
>DAORGN010000041.1:11023-29411 GCA_035340095.1 Pseudomonadota bacterium
ATCCGCTGTGGTGGACTGTCGATTGTCGAAACAGTCTGTCGCTACGGCGACTTTACTGGCATCGCAAACACGTACCATCCAAACGGCAGCGTGGCCGAGTCTCTGACGTTTGTGGGCGGCATCCTCGAAGGGCTTGTCGAATCCTACGATCCGGTTGGACACCTTCTGTCGCGTCGTCTGTTTCATGTGGGAAAACCGCTCGCGCCCGGACAGAACGTAAGTCAGATACCGCTTGGCAAAGATCCGCCACTGCCACCGCCGCCGACCTTTGATCCACAGGTTTCGTCACTGCCGGCAGGAACACCGGAGCCGCCGTCGCCCGCCACGTCCGATTCCACGACGGCCCCATTTGGCGGACTGGTGGGGATTGGCGGATCACTTCAGCTCGGTGTGTTGGCCAATCAGTCGATCGCTCCGTTTGCGATTGGCGGCCAGTTTCTGCTGATTCCCAACACCGGACGACTGCGCCCCGAGTTCCGCGCCGGCGCGATCTATCTTCCCCGAACGGATTACCGACGAATCGATGTGCCTTTGTCGATCGGGTTGCAGTTCGATCTGTTCGCAGCACCAAGCTCACTGTATGTGGGCGCGGCACTCCTGACCCAGTATGCGCGTCGATTCCTGCCCACGGACATCCCTTCTCCCAGCATAGAAGATGGCTGGCTGCTCGGGGGAGAAGGAATCGTTGGACTCCGCGTTCAGCGCTCTAGGCAAAGCTACTGGCTGTTCGATGTCCGGATGGGAGGAAGCGGACGTGTCGATTCCCAGCCACAGCTTCTGCGCCCCCAAGCAGACGGTCCGCCAGAGCCAGCGATGGGACGTCAGTTTCAGCTTCTGTTTGGCATCTCTTTCGTCGGCCTGGTTTGAGCCTAGGAGTCTTACGATGGATCGCTCACGTCTTCCTTTTTCGCGTCGCGCCGCGCTGCTGCTGTCTTTCTTTTCGCTGTCGGCCTGCGGTAGCAATCAGGAACTTCCCGACAGCGTGAAGAAGCGGAATGGAACGGTGGTGGTGGAAAGCTGCGCGCTTGATCCTTGGCAAACTGCGACGCTGCAATCCGATAGCGCACGCGCGGTGCTAAACGAAGTGATCCTGCTGTGTCTGTACGTTCGCAATGGCGTTGCCGAACCGCTTGCGCCTGCTGATCAGTCGAGCGTAGCGCAAGTCACAAGCTCGCTAAAACAGCGCGGTTATCGCGTCCGTTTGGGAGTCACCACAGGAGAGACTCCCGGCACGACCCCCAGTGCACTTGAAGGGATCTTGGTCGATCCAGCAAAACGCGCGGCGCTCATTGCATCGCTGGCCGGATTTGCCCCGATTTCCGACGGAATTGCACTGGCGCCCCCCACGCTTTTGCCGACCAGTGAAGCCAGCTTCCGGGCGTTTGTGAATGAACTCGCTGCAACCCTTCCGGATCGCAGAGTCGGCCTGTTTGCCCCGCCATCGAGCATGACCCCAAGCGATGTTGCATCGGGGGATGCGATCAAGCTGTCCGCGCTCAGCAGCTCGCTTTCCCGCAGCTACCTTATGACGCTCGATCTGCACTGCTGCGATGACGTTCCCGGACCAACCACGGCGTCAGACTGGATCACCCGCGTGGTGACGTTTGCCCGATCCCAGACGAACACAGCGTCGCTTTCCTTTTCGTTGCCGCTGTACGGAACGTACTTTGGTGCGACCAAAACTCAGCGTCAGGTGTCGTATGCAGAAGCGGCAGGAATGGCAGCCAGTCGACACATCGAAATTCTGCGCCGCGAAGATACTGGATCGTTGTACTTCAGTTTTTCCGACGCGGGCGGTGTTTCCACGGTGGTCTTTGATGATTCCCACAGCCTGCTGCGCACACTATCGGAAGTCGATGAAGGGGTTCCTGCGGATGTCGGCGTGCTGTACTACGGACTTGGCGGCGAAGATCCAAACCTGTTTGCAGCGCTAAAGGAGCGCATGAAGTGATCGAAGTACGCGCCACCGCGCAGGCTGCACAAGCGGCATTCTGCGATGCAGTGATCCAGGTCGCTCCGCTCGGTGTGCGCGATCCGCTGGCCAATCCGATTTTTGAACAAGCGCTGGCGAAAAACTATCTGATCTTCGATGCCTACGTCAGCGGGGAACGCCGGGTCGATCTCCATCCAATTGTGCTCACGGCGCAGCAACATGCCGAAGCCGTCCGCTGCGCGCTGACCACGGCAAAGCTGGTTTCAGCCATCGCATCGCGTTCGCATGATGATCCGCAGGAAGCAGCACGCTACGGCTTTTCACCAGCGGTTCGCCGTCTGGCTGAAGCGTCGCACAGTGCGCGCGATCGCCACTTTTTGTATCGTGTGGATCTGCTGTACGGAATGGATGGTTTTCGCGCCTGTGAGATAAACGCCGACTGTCCTGGTGGACATAATGAAGCACTTGGTCTGCCTCTTTTGGCGCAGGCTGCGGGCTTTTGGTCTGGACACAATCCCACGTCGGTGGTTGCGGCGCTGTGTGATGCGCTCTGCGCGCTGCGCCATGGCGAAGGAACCATCGCGCTGATTTACGCGACGGCGTATGCGGAAGACTTGCAGGTCTGCGCACTGGTCCAGCGAGAGCTCCACAGACGCAACATCCCTGCGGTGTTGGCATCACCGACCGCACTGCGCCGGATGGGAAAAGGTCTGCGGATTGGCAAAGATCGCATTTCGGTGCTCTATCGCTATTTTCCCACTGAGTACATGGACGGTCAGCGAAACCTCTCTGCAATTGCTGATGCCGTCGAGCATGGCGAAGTCCGAACGCTTTCAAACTTTGCTGAAATCTACACCCAGTCCAAGCTGGCATTTGCGCGCGTGCATGCACTGTCCGATTCCTTGCATGACAGCGATCGTGCTGGGCTTCGGTACATTCCGCTGACCCATGCAGTGACCGATCTGGATGTGCTGGATCTGCTTTCCCAACGATCGCAGTGGGTACTAAAAAGAGCGCTCGGTCGCGTCGGAGAAGAAGTCTTTGTTGGCTCTCTGCTTGGGGATGAAGACTGGAAAAAAGTGATCGAAAAAGCACGCAGCGAACACGAGCAGGGTGAAGCCTGGGTTTTGCAAAAGTTTGTTCCGCAAAGACCGATAGAGAGTCCCTACGGACCACTCCTTTTGACTTTGGGAGCCTACGTTCTCGACGGAAATTTTTGTGGTTACTTTGCGCGCGTGACCCCCGAAAGTCATGCATCCCATAGCGCACTCTGTCTGCCGGTGTTTGTACTGCCCGATACCGGGAAGGAGCCTTGATGCAGACCAAGTTTGCTGTTCCACTACTTCTGCTCGCGGGTTCCTGCACCACGGCCCGGCCTCCGTCCGCGGAGTTTCTGGCGCGGGCCGAACAGATTCCGCCACCGACGAGCATGCTGCTCCCATCGGCACAGCGTGCGTTTGCGGCGTGGCAGCTTCCGCAAGATGATCCATGGTCGCGCTTTAACAAATGGACGCTTTTGTCATCGCTGGGTGAACAGGTGACGGCGGGTGAGCTTCCGGATGTGCGCAACTTGGTGCTGCTCCAGCGCGCGGAGCTTCTCGGGGCGCGTCTTGGCGCAGCGGGTCTGCCACCCGACACCCTGTGGATTGTCGATCTGCGCGGAGCGGCTGCCGTCGCATTTGGCAATGCGGTCAGTCACGCGGCGCCCCATCCGGTGTCACTGGTGATGACGTTTAACAACTGGCCCGCAGCGGATGAATTGATTCCCGCGGAAGAGACGCTGGCGGCGCTGGTGACGATGCGACCGCGACTGCCCGAAATCGGGACAAGTGGGAGTCGTCCGGTCTTTTTGCTCGATTCGTGGCGGCTCGCGTATCGCGACCAGGAACTTGCCGAGGAAACCATCGACAATCGCTACTATCTAACGACGTCGGATTTTCCCGAACCGGCCCAGCTTGTCGAACACGGCATCCGACGGATTGTCTACCTGACCGAAACGCTCGGCGGAAGTCCTGATCAAGCGGTGGAGGAAGATGACCTGCACGAGACGTTTTTGCGCTACTCGCAAGCGGGTCTGTCGCTGTCGATGCTGGGATTGGACGAACTGGATGATCCACAGCCGATGATGCTGATTTCACGACGTCGTTTCTACATCCCCAGGCCGCGTACCACCATCGTCCACAGTCCGATGTTCTACGCCCGTTCCCACGGTGGTTTCGGGGGTCCGCGCGCTCGTCCGACGTTCCACGGGGTGCTCCACCGATCCGGTCACGGCGGATAGTTCGTGCTGCATCGTCGCCTGCGATACGATGTCGCCGATCTCTTTTTCCGACAGCGGACGAAACAGATCAACAAGCCCTGGCGAAAGCGCGGGGTCGCGGGCCAACGCGGCAGTTTGTTCGTCGGATAGCTCGCCACGCTGAAGATCGGCAAGCTGCGCTTCTTTGTCCGCAAAAGCCGCGCGTTCCACGATATGGGAAAGTTTGATGGGGTCCATGCAACCTGGATGCGTTACGGAACGCACGCGCAGGTTGTGACGCAAGTCCCATCGATTGCAGGTGTGCGCAGCTTAGGTTTGGCCAAACGGAATGCCAAGCTCGTCGCAGAGCCGACCCAGGTGCTCGCGAATCCGCTTCACCCGCACATCGAGTGTATTGCGCTTGAGCCCCATGCTTTTGGCGACATCCTCGCGGTCTTCTTCCAGCCAAAACAGCCGCTCCAGCAGCGTGAGCGCTTCTTTGCCCAGGTGCGGTTCAGTCAAAATCCGCTCACACAGCTTGGCCAGGGCGTCGCGCTGCTCGATCTGAACCATCGCGCCCGGCAGAGCACGGTGCAGCGACAGCAGATCCTGTTCAAGCGCCTGCGGCAAATGCTCACCAAATCCAAGCTCTGCCAGAGGCCGCTTGCGCTTGCGCAGACAATCGAGCGCTCGACAGGTCACAAACGGACGCAGCCACGCCTCCAGCGGCCCTTGCTCTGGACGCCAGCGGGCCAGCACGCCCCCCGGCAGGTCCAGGTCTTCCAACAGCGCGCAGGCCACGTACTGCACCATGTCGAGCGACTCTTGCCGAATCGTTTCGCTGGTCACGCGCCCAAACCGAAAGCTGAGCTTGGCCACCACGCGATGAAAGAACGGCAGCAGCCGCTCGCACAGCATGCTGCGGGCACGCCGGTCGTGATGGCGGGCGCGCTCGATCAGCTCGGCCAGGGCTTGGGATTCACCCAGTCGGGCCTGCACATCGGGCAGCGGATCGGTTGCCGCCGCTTGGGCCGGGTTTTCAGCGGAAGGCGCCGCGACAAGTTCTTCGGCTGACGTGCTGGTGACGGACTGGCTTTGCGCCTGGCTTCGGCGAGCGGCCACGCGCGGAGACAAAGTGGAAAGAGTGGTGTTCATGACCGTTCTCTTTCGCAAGCGCCGGGCCAGCCCATTTTCTGACGAACATCTTGCGTTCTCGCGCAAACTCCGTCGCCATTGCCCATGGGCAGCCGGCAGACACGCCCTGGGCACGCCGGCTGGTTGCAAAGCGAGTTTCAAGCTCACAAGTCGCGTATGAAAACGCCAACGCCACTGTCCACACTACGAAGCAGGTCCGCCATGGACTGACAGTGATGGGAATCGAGAGAAAGGAGCGGGAGGGAAAGGAGCGGGAGGGAAAGGAGCAGGAGGGGAGCGGCTGGGTACCGAGGGGCTGGCACCCAGCAGGCCGACGTGAAGCTTATTCGCCGCCAGCAGCCTTGAGGACGAACGGGTAGGTCACGACGACGATACCACCCTGGGGCCGCGGGAACTCCCAGCGACGGAGCGCACCAGCGATGCACTGCTCGACGACGGGGTTACCGAGTGTCGACGACTGCACGATGGAAGCAACAACTCCGCCTGTCGGTCCAATCGTGAAGTTCACCATGACGCGGCCTTCCATGTTCGGGGTGCGGGTCAGCTCGCGCTCGTAGCAGAACTTCACTTCGTTGATGTGGCGACGAATGATGCGGCGAATCAGTTCCTTATCGAGCGAGCCACGAACTTCCGCGGTGCCGGGGACGACTTCAGGAGCGCCCGCCTTGCGGCCTTTGAGGGCACCCACTTTGGCGCCGTAGCCACCACCACCCGCGCCGTGACCGACGGTGCCGATGTTGCCAAGACCGATCGTGCCTTCACCCGTACCACCACCGCCGCCGCCGGCGCCGACGAGGCCGAAGCCACCGCCACCGTATGCGTCACCAGCTTCCGTACCGACGAGACCACCCATGGCGTCCGACGCATCCTTACCGAGTGCCGAGTCACGACCGAAGATCGAGGCCATGTTGCCCATCTGACCCGAGCGGATAAGACCGAGAACACCGGCGTTCTTCGCCGCGTCTTTGGCCGCTTCTTTGGCCAGCTTGATGTCCTTGTTATCTTGCGGGCCCTTGATGTTGTAGAGCTTGTTCTTCTGGTTCGTGTCCTTTTTGCCCATCTTGCCTTCGGACTCTTTGGCCTTTTTGCCGCCGTCGTCCTTCTCTTCGGCCTTCTTCTTCAGCCAGTCGGGAATTTCTTCGGGCTTTTCCTCGGGTGGCTTCTGCACAAGCTTCGCAAAGCGCTGATCGTTCATGAACGCATCGAGCGACAGCGATTTCGGGTCAGGCGGCACCGAGAAGATAAGCGCCATAAACAGCGCAACCGCACCAAACACCGCGCCGGTATACGACTGCGTTCCCCAGTCGATGTCGAGCGGCACCGGATACGCGCGCGGCTTGGCCACCGAGTTTACGTTGAAGAAGCTGTCGCCAAGCTGAAGGCTAAAGCGACCTTCCGGCGGAATCGGCATCACAAACGCGCCCTGCACGTCGGCCTGACGCGCCTGACCCGAGCCGAGCAGCTCGGCGATCTGGATGCTCTTGCCACCGACCTGAAGCTCACCGGTCATTTTTTGGGTGAGCAGGATCTCATACTGGTCGCCAGTCGAACGAACCAGCGGGAAGCGCTCGACGGGCAGGTTTTCGCCAGGGGTCTTGAAGGTCGTGCCAGGAGCCGGTCCAATCGTGAACTCGTTTTCCTGCATTTCCTTCTGCCGACGCAGCACGCCGAGCGCGAGCGCCGCGATGCCAGCACCGAGCAGGATTCCGCCCGCAGCGTCGTGCGCCCGGCTGCCTGCTGACTTGTGCGGCTTCTCTTTTTTCTTGTCGGGAGCCGCCGCGGCATTTTCTTTTTCCCACTCTTCCTCGACGGCAACTTCACGCGACACCGTGATGTAGTTGGTCAGGAACAGGACGAAGACCACCGCCAAAGAGGCGATGCCGCCATAGATCATGCCGTTTGTGGCGCCCGTGACCTTGCCACCTTTCGGATCGTCGTAGTGGCGAACTTCGACGACGGCATCTTCGAACAGCGCGGCCACTTCGACCGCCTTCGAGCCGTCCTGAAGTTCCACTTGCTCACGAACCTGCGGCGGGAGCTGGGGAACAAACGCTTTGGGGCCATAGGCCGGCGGAATCGACAGACCACCGGAGTGGGCCGGCGCAGCAGCCGCAGCCGCAGGCGGGGCAACCGGAGCGCCCGGCGCACGCATACCAGGCAGCGGCGGACCCATCGGACGCGGTGGCGGAGGAGCCGCAGCAGCCGCAGGAGCTGGCGTCGGTGCCGGAGCAGCGACCGCAGGTGCTTCAAACGTCACGACCAGGCGGACATCGCCGATCTTGACTTCGTCACCGCTCTTGAGCGGCTGTGGCTTGTTGGCCCCGAGCCGCGCCCCGTTCACAAACGTGCCCTTCGTCGAGCTGAGGTCGACGATGGTCACTTGGTTTTCGGGAGAGACTTCGATGTTGGCGTGGAGCCGGCTCACCGAGTCGTCTTCGAGGTTGACGTGGGCCGACGAGATTTTTCCGATCTTGATCGTCTCTTGGGTCAGCTTTTCGGTCTTCACCAAGGTATCGCCCTGGTAGACCTGAATCGTAATGGGGATGGCAGCCATCTATGTCCTCCCTGCCTGGTTCTTTCCTGTTAGCCAGTCACAGTTTCGGACACCTTTTGGTTTTCTGGGTTCCAAAAAATTTTCTTGTTGTTCAAAAAACCCGTGCTAGGAAGGTCGAACCAATGCGAGCGGAACAGCTCCGTCGGGAATCGCAGTGGAGCAACACAACCACACGTCGCACAAGCTGCGCCATCGCCCGACCCCACCGCTGATCTGCCGACAAGCAAAAAAACGACCGCGACCCCAAACAGGTTGGCGATCGAAATCGGCCTGATCGCTTGCGGATCGTGTTGCGCACAGCCGATTGGACACAGGCTTCGCAGCTAGGTTCCCAACGCCTGCTTTGCCGATCGCTGCTTATCGAATGATGGAAAAACCGAGCGTGAGAAGGTCGTAGCTGACTTCGTAGCGACCGCCGCCGATTCCGCCTTGACCTGGGGCCAGGCCCACGTCGGGACGCAGCGGATTTTGTGGCGCGAGTTTGCTGTCTTCGGACGCGATGATTCGATCAGGCTGGATGATGCGGGCGTAGCCGAGGTCGAAACGCCATTCGGCTTTTGCGAACTTTACAGACGGGACAAATGCACCAAGTGCGATCATCCCTTTGTGACTATCGGGCGATAAGATCGTGAACGTGGCGTCGGGCATTGCGCCGCTTTCGAACATACCGCCGATGCGCGCCCCGATGTATTTCCACAGCGTCGCTTCGGCGCCCAGATGGACCGCGTGCGTCGTCTGCATCTGCCTGTCGATCGCGACGGGCCCCAGCGTATAGGTGTCAAAACCCTTTACGTTTACGAGGCTGACGTTTTTCGGCGTGACCAAGACGCTGTCCTGGATGCTCCAAAACTCGGCGGTATAGGCCAGCTCGACGCGCAGCCGCTTTTGCCACGTCGTCAGCTCGATGCCAAGCCGCAAGATCGGCGGCAAGTCCATCGCCAGACTCGCATCGCGACCCTGCACCGCTGCGCCGTTAAACAGCTCGCTCACCGGCAGGCGGGTATCGACGCTGCCCGTCGCGCTGCGCACAAAAAATGGCAGCTGAAACGACAGCCCCAGCTTCAGCATGTCGATGGGCCGGTAGATCGCGCCCAGGTTCAAAGACGGCACCGGCGCGAATGCCTGCGCAACGACGAGCGCATCGTAGTCGGGGTTTTCCGGCGCGCACATCACCTGCGGGCAGCCGTTTAGCATCAGCTTGGCGCGAAAGTAGAGCAGCATCAGCTGCGGACCGATGCCCAGCTGCAGCTTGTCGCCGAGCAGCGAAAAGCTGGCGACGGGGTTTAGCACCGCAAGCAGCGTCGCCCGCGACAGCGATCCGTCGTACAGCCCGATAAGCTGATAGCGCTGCGGTGCCACGTCGGGAACCTGGCGGCGCGCTTCCTCGGTGTCATACGACGGCTCGGGATAGCGACTGAGCGCGGTATAGGGAATCCACAACCCCAAACCAAACGCCATCGATCCCCACGGACGCGAAAACTTCCGCGCAAAGCCAAGCTGCGGAATGACCAGCGGCGCCGCGCCGATGACTCCGCCGTCACCGACGACCGTGGGTCGCTGGACGCCCGCGTCGTTGCGGGTGTAGGCGACGTGCTGCATGACGAGCCCAGCGTCGAAAAGTACACTCCAGCCTTCGGGTTGCGGCTGGCTGAGCACGACACCGGCGGGGTTATAGTAAATTGCGTTCAGATCATCAGCGCCAGCGACGAAAGCCCCGCCTCGCGCAGTGGGACGAGCGCCGTGGGTTCCGACGAACATGCCACCCGCCGTCGCTACACCGGGGGAAAACGCCAGCGCATACAGGCCGACAGCGAATCCCCAGGCCCGCGCCGTCGCCATCAGTGTCCCGCCAAAAAGGCTTCCGCCTCAAGCGCTGCCATGCAGCCCGTGCCCGCAGCGGTGATCGCCTGACGCCAGCGCTTGTCCTGCACGTCGCCCGCGGCAAACACACCCTGCACCGACGTCTGGGTCGTGCCCGGCTTGGTCAGGATGTAACCGGTTTCATCCAGCGAGAGCTGACCGCCGAGAAACTCCGTATTGGGAACGTGACCTATCGCATAAAACAGGCCGCGGCAGTCGATGACATGGGCTTCGCCGCTTTGCACATTGCGCACCCGGACCGCTTGCAGCGACGTAGTGCCGATCGCTTCTTCGACGACGTGATGCCACAGCACCGACACTTTGGGGTCCGCACTGAGCCGCTTTTGCATCGCTTTCGACGCCCGCAGCTCGCCGCGACGATGAACCAGGATGACTTTGCTGCCAAACTTGGCAAGATGAGTCGCTTCCTCGACCGCGGTATCACCACCACCGACGACAACGAGCACTTGATTGCGAAACAAAGGCAGCGCGCCATCGCAGACCGCACAGGCGCTGATGCCACGCTGCCACAGCTTGTCTTCGCCGGGGATCGACATCCGCTTGGCAGTGGCCCCCGTCGCGATGATCAGTGACTCGGCGTACACCGTCTGGCTGTCGGTCTCGACTTTGAAGGGGCGCTGGCTCAGATCAACGCGCTCGACGGTTTCGGTGAAAATGCGGGTGCCGTGGTGTTCGGACTGGGCCCGCATGCGGTCCATCAGTTCGGGGCCCATGATGCCCGACGGAAAGCCGGGGAAGTTTTCGACTTCGGTCGTCGTCGTCAGTTGACCGCCCGCGGCGACACCACCGGCCATAAAGCCTTCCAGCATGACCGGGCGCAGGTTCGCACGAGCCGCGTAAATGGCCGCAGTGTGTCCGGCGGGACCGGAGCCGATGATGACGACTTGTTCGATTTGTTTGCCTTCGCTCATGGGTATTTTTGCTCGATTTGTGGTGGTAGGCCGCCGAGCGTAGCCAAAACCACCGTGTTTGTTAAGCGCGTCGCCGCCCAGCAAGCAGCCCGGCGACTGACGACGACAAGAAGATCAAAAACACGGCGAGTCTTCGCGAATGAAGACCTGGCTTTTCAGCGACCGCAGGGTGATTCCGGCTGCGGATTTTTCGTCGACAGACAAGCGCTCGCCACTGAACACATCGCGATAGCGACCGGGCGGAATGCCGCGCACTTGCAGCTGCCGTTCCCCGCTGGCGCGCGCAATCACGACGATGGCAGGGCCGCTCTGTCCTTCGCCGGGCGGACTGTGCAGCGCGACCGAAAATTCGTTGTCAGCGACGAGTAGTGAGCGATCCCCTTTGCGCAGCGCCCCGTGACAGCGACGCAGAGTCCCAAGCCGCTGCACATGTTCCAGCACCCGCTGCTGCATCGAAAAAAGCCCGCCGCCGAGCACATCCGGCAGCACCCGTCGCGAATCTGGATCTCCGGCCCCGGCCAAGCCGACTTCATCGCCGTAATACAGCACCGGAATCCCCGGCAAGGTCAGAAGCAGCGTCATCGCCAGCATGTGGCGCAGATAAGGCTCCGCGTCCGTCGGCTGGGCTGGTGGCGACTTCCACGGATCACTGCCGGCATTGCCCGCCGCTTCCGACACAAAACGCGCCGTATCGTGGTTGTTCAGGATGTGCCCCATCACCGCGCCCGATCCGCCGTAGACCTCTTTCGACAGAGCGATCTGTTTTTCCAGCGTCACAAGCGACACCCGATCTTTGGCCAGCGCGTCGACCATGACCCAAAACAGCGGAAAATCGAATGCACTGTGCAGGCCGTCGAATCGATCGCCTAAAAAGCTGCGGATTTCCAGCCGCCCGCCGTCGCCAGGTCCAGTGTAATCCTCGCCGATGATGAGCACGTCCTGACCGCGACGGGTCGCTTGATCCGCGACGCTGCGCACCACCTGGCGAGTAAAACCGCGCGGCATCATCGGCACCGCATCAATCCGCATTCCGTCGAGATCAAAGCGCGAAAGCCACCACAACAGGTCGGCAGACTGCTGGGCTGCCGCGTCGGGATTGCGCAGGTTTACATCGGGTAGATAGGTATCAAACCAGCAGTCCTCGATCCGTTCGCCCCAGCCACAACCCGGACTGCCACAGACGCAGGCACGCGGACCGTCGGAAAACCAGGATTTCTTGGCCGGATCAGGCTGACTTGCGGGGGACAGTCTGCCGTGCTCTTGGTAGTACGGATGGCCGACGTACAAGTGGTTTGGCACTGCATCAAAAATCACGCGCAGACCGTGGTGATGCGCCGACAGGACAAGCTGTTCCAGATCCGCCGCCGTTCCGAGCTTGGGCTCGACGGATCGCGGCTGGGCCGGCCAGTATCCGTGATACGCCTCGTACAGATTCCCATCGCGGCCACGCTGGGTTCCGGGCGCATTTTCATAAAGCGGAGACAGCCACAGCGTGGTGATTCCCAAGCGATCAAAATAGCCTTGCTCGACGGCGGTTCGGACGCCTTGCAGGGTTCCTCCGGCGCGCATTCCCGGTGTCGCAGGCGGCGCCAGGGGCCCCAAGCTGCCGCGAAAACGATCCAAAAACACATGGTAAAGCACCGTATCCGCACGCTCACCGCGGGGGCTTTCCTTTTCGGCGCGACGCTGCGGTGACACCACCGCTTGCACCGTCTTGTGCAGCGCAGCAGCGTGGATCGGATCGCTCACCGACAGGTCGATTTGGTACTTCCCGCTCGGCAAGTCAGCGATTGTGATCTGGACTTCATGATCCGACAGCGTGAAAAGCTGCGCCGTCGGAGAATCGAGCGTGTTTCCACTCTGCTTGACGGTGACCAGCGGTTTCCCAAGCTGGGCCGGTTCGATTCCGTCTGTCAGCGCAAACCGCACGACAATTTTCCCGTCGCGCGCCGTCAAACTGCTCGCATCGTCGACGGTAAGCTGGGACACCGCCAAGCTGGGCAAGCGACAGTCGGGCAGATCAAACACCGACCACTCTGCTTCATAGGGCGCCGAATCGATCCACAAAGGATGCGGGGCAAACTCACTGTGCGGATTCATTTCATCGGGAAGCAGTTCATCACCGACGACAAAACCATACCGATAGCGGCCCGGTGGAAGCGGCAAAGACAGGGTAAAATAGCGCGTTCCTTGAAGCGAGGTCTGCTCGTCGAAGCGCCGATAGCCAGGCCGGGCAAAGCCGTCCCAGCTGCCGATGAGCTCGGGATGTTCGACTTGCTCACGCGAAAGGGAAATGTCTTTGCGGGCAAGCTGCACGTCGGGGCGAAAGCGAACCGGAAGCAGACAGCGTGCATCATAGCGCGGCCCCGGCTCGACGGAAGAACAGCCGCAAAGGAATCCGCAAACAGCCCAAAGTTGCCAAAAGCGAGGGCGCGCCATGCGCGACGGAATGTAGCCAAATTGCAAAGGGTTTGGGAAAAGTTCCGCTCGATGGCTTGGGTCCACCTTCTGTCCGCGAGGCGGACCCACTGCGGGCGTCGCGACTGTTGCAGAGTCCGGGTCGTTTCGGGCAAGCTGCGGCTATGGACAAGAGAGTCAAAGATGCCGACGCGGCGCTCTACGACGTGAGCGATGGCGCCACGATCATGAGCGGGGGTTTTGGCCTGTGTGGCAACCCGGAAAACCTGATTGAAGCGCTGCTGCGACGCGGAACCCGCGGCCTCACGCTGATTTCCAACAACTGTGGCACCGACGGAAAAGGCCTGGGCAAGCTGCTGCAAAACGGGCAGGTACGCAAAATGATTGCGTCCTACGTCGGGGAAAACAAGACGTTTGAGCGGATGTTTCTGGAAGGCAAGCTCGAAGTCGAGCTGTGTCCACAAGGCACGCTGGCCGAACGGATGCGCGCCGCTGGAGCCGGGATTCCTGCCTTCTTCACACCGACGGGATTTGGCACCGTCCGCGCCGAAGGCAAAGAAGTCCGCGTCTTCCCGGACCGCCTGGGACGACAGCGCAGCTACATCCTGGAAACCGCGCTGTCGGCAGACTATGCGTTTGTCAAAGCCTGGAAAGGGGACCGCTTCGGCAACCTCGTCTATCGCAAGACGGCGCGCAATTTCAATCCGGTGATGGCCACCGCAGCGCGCATCACGATTGCGGAAGTCGAACAGATCGTCGAGCCTGGCGAGATTCCGCCCGATCAAGTCCACACCCCCGGAATCTTTGTGAAGCGCATTTTCCAAGGCGCAAACTACGTAAAGCCAATCGAGCAGCGAACTGTGCGGCCCCGTCCGTCGTCCGCGGTGTAAGGAGTTTGGTGATGGCGATTACTCGTGAACAGATGGCCCAGCGCGTCGCCAGCGAGCTGCGCGATGGCATGTATGTAAACCTTGGGATTGGCCTGCCGACGCTGGT
Organism: Pseudomonadota bacterium; assembly: GCA_035340095.1. Classification (GTDB taxonomy): domain Bacteria; phylum Myxococcota_A; class Polyangia; order Palsa-1104; family JAEUJZ01; genus JAEUKA01. Next base: position 25,111 of record DAORGN010000041.1, read on the forward strand.
TGCCAACTACGTACCGCCTGGAATGGATGTGATTCTGCAATCGGAAAACGGAATGCTCGGAACAGGTCCGTTTCCGTTTGAAGGAGAAGAAGATCCAGACCTTATCAACGCGGGAAAACAGACCGTAACAGAGCTGCCCGGTGCATCGTATTTTTCGTCGGCAGAGTCGTTCGGAATGATCCGCGGCGCGCACATCGACATCTGCATTTTGGGTGCGCTGCAAGTGTCGCAGACCGGTGATCTGGCCAACTGGACGATTCCCGGCAAGATGGTAAAGGGAATGGGCGGTGCGATGGATCTCGTCGCCGGGGCCCGTCGCGTCATCATCTTGATGGAACATGTCGCCAAGGTCAAAGGCGCAGCGGAAGGAAGCTTTGATTTCAAAGTCGTAAAGGAATGCAAGCTGCCGCTGACGGCCCCGCGCTGCGTCGCGCGGATTGTGACGGATCTGGCGGTGATGGATGTCCGCGAAGATGGTCTTCACCTGGTTGAAGTGGCGCCGGGCACGACGGTGGAAGAAGTCCAGCGCTATACCGAACCGCAGCTGATTCTGCCGCCGGGTGGAGTCGTTCCCGTGATGGCGGTGTAGCAAAGGAATCCCAATTCCCATGGCACTCCTTTCGCATGCAGGACGACCGGGCGCGCCTCCTCTTGCCGTCGATGCGGTGGTGTTTGGGGAGGCCCTGGTTGATTTTTTTCCCGAAAATCCAGGCACAAAACTAGAAGATGTCGAGCGCTTTGTCCGTCACCTCGGCGGCGCTCCTTGCAACCTGGCGATTGGACTTCGGCGACAAGGAATCCCCACCGCACTGGTCACGCAGGTCGGGTCCGATGCGTTTGGCCGCTTCATCAAGCAGAAACTGGACAGTGAAGGTGTTGCCGTAGATGGCATCGCTTCGCACAAGAGCGCACGCACCGGAGTCACTTTTGTTTCCGTCGCTGCGACCGGTGAAAGATCGTTTCTGTTTTACCGCCATCCATCCGCGGACATGCTGGTCACAACTGCCGAAGTGACACCGCCTTTGATCTTGCGCGGACGGCTATTTCACTTCGGATCATCGTCTTTGTCGCGGGAACCAGCGCGCGCCGCAACCCTGCATGCACTGGAGCTTGTCAACAAGCAGCGCAAACAGCGCATCGTGAGCTGTGATCTGAACCTGCGCCCACATCTTTGGCCGGACATAAAGGAAGCGCCACCGCTATTGCGCAGAGTCCTTTCCGGCTGCGATGTCGTCAAGCTCACCGACGATGAACTTCCGATTCTGTGTGGAACAGAGAGCATCGAAGCGGGTGCGCAGTATGTTCGCGGTCTGGGCGCGACGATGGTGGTGGTTACGCTTGGTGATCGCGGCGCGTACTTCGATTCACCACAAGGAACTGCGTACATTGCTGCGGAATCGGTTCCGGTTGTCGATCAAACAGGGGCCGGCGATGCCTTTACCGCGGGTCTTTTGGCGACGCTGCTCGTCTATTTGAACGGATCAGGACCAGATGATCTGCGCGAGCGGCTCAAAGCGCTTCCTTTCGATGTCTTAAAGCGCGGCTGTCTGCACGGAACCCACCTGGCGGCGCGCGTCTGTACGGCGCTCGGAGCGACAACTGCCCTGCCCCATCTGCCGCCGCCGCCGCCGCCACTTGTCAAAGTCTCGGCTTCTAGTAAGAAGGATTTCTAATGCCTCCTATCAAGATCATCGGTCTGGGCGGTTCGCTAAAACCCGAATCAGCGAGTGTCAAAGCACTCCGCATCGCTCTGTCCGGGGCAGTGGAAACCGGTGCGCACATCGAGCTTTTGGAGCTGCACGAAATCGCGCTGCCGATGTTTGTTCCGGACATGGAACCGCCACCGCAGGTCCGCCGGTTTGTCGACGCTGTTTCAGGCTCTGCTGGCATGATTTGGTCCAGTCCCGTCTATCACGGCAGCATGAGCGGTGCGTTCAAAAACGCACTCGATTGGCTGGAGCTTCTGTCCAAACATGATCCGCCCTATCTGACCGACAAAGTGGTGGGACTTATCGCAACGGCAGGAGGCGTACAAGGACTGCAAGCGATAAACGCGATGGAGTTTGCCGTCAGATCGCTGCGCGGCTATACACATCCGCTGACTGCGCCGATTGATCGGGCCTGGCAGTTGTTTGACAAGAGCGGAAACTTTTCCGATGAAGCGACGATTGCGCGGCTGCGTACCTTGGGACAAGGCGTCGCCAGCGCAGCCCGCAGGCTCGGTTTGCCGCACCACTGCTAACTCCGCGGAGTCCCCATGGTCACGGTCCTGCAAGAGCCGATGCGTCTTTATGACTTCGCCTGGCCAGAGCGCTTTTCATCCCGCGCGAGTCGACATGGCGTACTCTGTTATTTTGACAGCGGCAAAGCGGACGATGGCCCACCGCTGGTCATGCTGCATGCGCTGGGAATCAACTTCACCCAGTGGCGTCACGTCGCCCAGATCCTGGCCCCGCAGCAGCGGCTGATAGGAATCGACATGCCGGGCTGTGGACATTCGGCCAAGCCACGTCACCGCTGGCAACTGTCCGACATGACAGAAGCGGTCATCGGGCTTTTGGATGAACTGGGAATCGAGCGCGCCATGATCGCCGGACATTCGTTTGGCGGACGGATCGCACTGGAGCTGGCGCTGCGTCATCCGGAGCGGGTAGCCGGGCTTTTGCTGCTCAATGCGGCGGGCTTCATTCGCTATCCCAAGCTGCTATCCCACGTCGGTGAGCGACTGCTAAAACCCAAGCTTGTTGCACCGATTATGGTGGCGCTGTCCAAGCCGATTCTGGGCACCATTGTCGCGCATCCAACAAGTCCGTCCGGAGAGTTTGCCGCTTCCGTCACCGAAAGATTCCGTCCAGAGTTTGCGTGGGATTTTGCGTATCACGCTTGTCCGCTTTTGCCAGCGCTGCTGTCCGATGTGATCGATGAACTGCAACATCTGCATCTTCCGATCGAGGTGCTGTGGGGCCGCAGAGACCGCTTGCTCCGCTATCGCAGCGTCGAAAAACACCTGTACAGAATCCCGACTGCGCGGATCGATGTGATTGATGACTGCGGGCATATGCCAAACTTTGAACATCCCGACCTCGTCGCCAAGGCCGCCGAAAGGCTGCGTTCCCGTGTGAGGAAAGGATGACCGAAGGACGTAAGGTGCGCTACGGCGACGAGCTCATCTACGACGCCGAGTTTACGCGCAAGTTCATTGCCTGGATCGAGCCGATCGCACGGGCCTACTTTCGCGCCGAGGTACGTGGTGCAGAGCTTTTGCCGCGCAAACAGACGCTGCTGGTCAGTCACCATGATGGCGGAATGATGCCGATTGACTCTCTGTTTGTCGGCAAAGCCTGGCATGAGCGGTTTTCCTTTCACCGTCCGCTGCATGTGCTGGTCCATGACATGGTGCTGCGTTTTGCCCGTCCACTGCGACGGATCGGCGCGGTGCTGGCGGATCGTCACAACCTGGATCGGCTGATTGAAAGTGGTCGATCGGCGCTGATTTATCCGGGGGCCGCACACGAGACATTTCGACCGTTCTGGGAACGCAAGATCATCACGCTTGGGAATCGCACCGGATTTATCAAACATGCGCTGCACAAGCGGATTCTGCTGACTCCGGTGGTCTCTGCAGGTGTCCATGAAACCTTTGTGGTGCTGTCGCGTGGATCGTGGCTGGCAGAGCGACTCCGTTTCCGCGAGCTGTTTCGCGCCAATGTGTTCCCGGTGGTCGCTGGACTGCCGTTCGGAATTTGGCTCGGTGCGTTTTTTCCGCAGCTCCCCCTTCCCGCCAAAATCACGGTGCAGATCATGCCGCCTGTCGACTTGGTACCGTGGGCGGAGCGGCTTCTGGGTCGCGCCTGGAAAGACAGCGACGCCGACGAACAAGATGTAGTCTGGACTTGCTTTTACGAGCTTCGCGACAGCATGCAGCGCGCGCTCGATCGGCTGTACGCCGAGCGGCGCTTTCCCATCCTGGGCTGAGCACGACGTCTTCTCAGAAGCTCGGCTTGGCGGTATCGTAAGCTATGGCCGAATCAGGCAGCGCGCCTCCAGGGGGGGGGACAAAGCCACTGGCAATGACCAACTTGGTCGTCGTCAAAGCGACCCCTTCTGCCGATATTTCGACGGACAAAACCATGGCCGCCGGCAGCGAAACTGCCGAGTCCGCCAAAGCCACCCAGCGCGACCAGGTCGGCGCCCCCGTCCACCTGGCCTGGCGCGAACCCGTCCGCGGCCGCGCCCTGGCCTGGTTCATCCAGGCCTTTGGCGGCGTGCAGTTTGGCTAAGGCGCGGGAAGGCGCGAGGGG
>DAORGN010000042.1:0-28775 GCA_035340095.1 Pseudomonadota bacterium
GTCGCGCGAAGTACGTTCATCGCTCGCATCATCAGCGACAACATCGTGATCGCAAGTGGGTTGGTGATGCGAACCAGCGCAATGCCGCGGGCTGGGTGGGTCTGGCTCCATTCAGCCAAGATCCGTCTTCGTTCCGCCGACATCGCTGGAGTCTGATCGTTGCCAATCGCCAGCAGCGCCCAGCTCCCGTGCAGGCGGAAGATTTCCTCGCAGATGCGCAGAAGGTGTTTGAAGGTCGGCACATCGGCGATGGCTTCCCCTTCGGCACGAAGCACGTCATCTTCCACTTGGATGGAAAGTCCGGCGAACTCGATGTGGCCGCCGTGTTGGATTGCTGCGAGCTCTTGCGGCGAAAGGACGATCTGACTGATCTCTTCCACATGCGAGGCCATCACAACGTATGTTGTCATGGCGCGTGCGTCTTGTCACTCCTTGTGCGGAGTTTGCGGCCAGGTGCGCGAAACCGCCCTGGGGTGGGGTGATCGGACGCCGCGGGCGACGGTCAGCGGCGGAATACGTCGAGCGCCAAGACTTGATCGTAAGTTCCTGACTCTTGGTGGTTGGCAAACACCGTCGCGCGGTACTTGCCTTGGTGTGGCGTAGGACAAAAAAGCGTCACAGGATCACTGTGTGAAACGCCGCAGCGCTCGCTGTGTTCTGCGTCGGACAGCCCGATGCGGGCCGACAGATAAAGATGGCGCGGATTGGCAAGCTGAAGCTGTACGCCGTCGTTCACTTCGACACGGGTTGAATCGGGCACAAGCAGTTCCAGACCGACGCGCGAAAGACTCGGGCGCGTCAGTGGTTGACGGAGAAATTCACCCCGCGACAAGGGCTGCGAAAGCATCTGCCATTTGTCATTTTCCGGACGGTGGTCGTAGATAGCGAGCCGCGGCGGAATAAACAGATAGTCGGTGCGGTAATGGGCGCTTTTGCCATCTATGGTTGGATCGTCCCAGGTTGCGTCGACGATGTACCACTTGCCCAAGACTTCGACGGCGTTCCAGGCATGTCCGATGGCTGCTCGCTCGCCGCCTTCTTCGCGTGTGTCACCGTGGACATAGACAAAGTGATCACCTGAGCTCTGCCCGAGCGCGACCAGGAGCCGTGCGTAGCCTTCACACACTGCATTTCGCCGCGCAAACACCGATGCCGCATCCTGCGGTTTGCGCTGGCCGCGTCGCAGCGAGTCGTGATCATAGTCAAGTCGGGTCACCACCCAGTCGTGCAGCGCTTTGACGCGCGCAAACGGATCATGCTCTTTGCTGGCGATGTGGCGGGCGACTTGCTCGATGCTGATTTCGTCGCTTGGCTTCATGTCCAAAACGACGCTGCTGACATCGTTTTGTTGTGGCCACGTCGTGTCACCCACCTGCCAGGTTGGCGCAGGGCCGACCGTGGATGGTGGCTCGGGTGATGGCTGCGGATCGGGCGGGTGCGCTGACGGTACCGGATCAGTCGTTTTCCGCCAGCGACGAATCGGATAGGTCGGTTTTTGGTCGTCGATGGGCTTGACGGTTTCCGGCGCGGGTACGTCGTCGCCAGGCTTTTTGTACGGGTTTGGATTCGCCAGTCGATGCAGCCATTCCAGTCCGCCCGCGCCAGTCAGCAGCAACGAGCGCAGCGTGTCCGACGCCGCATCGTGCTTTTCAAACAGAAACCAATCGCCGCGTGTTGCCAGCGCGGAAAATGCAACTTTGGGAAAATAGCCGAGCAGTCCTCCGAGAAACGCCAGGTTGATGATCATCGTGCGGAGCACCAGGCGTTCCAACCCCGAAAGCCAGCGCACGGGCGGCTTTCCCATTCGTCGTTCTTCGGTCCGCGCGCGATTCCAAGCTGCCGTCGCCCGCAGTTCCCACAGGATCGGCAGAATCGGAAACAGCAGCACGCCCGCTGCCAGCGCAAGCTCGGCACGCAGCCCATAAAACGACACCAGAGACGAACCCAGCCACACGCCCAAAAGCGGCGTGAGCAGCGTGAGCAGCGCCCAAAGAAACCGCAGAAGTCCGGCCAAAAGCGAAAACAGAGACCGCATCTTCTGTCAGTTCGACCGAGCCGCAGTGCGCTGGCAAGCAGTTTTTCGGTGGTCTTTCCGGCTGGGCCTTGTTCCATGGGAACTTTGGCCAAATCCCTGGGCAGGCGGTCTTGCTCATGCGAGGCTTGCTGGGTCGCCCACCATGACCAGCAATCACTCGTTTCGCTGCTCGACTTGCAACAGCGTCTTGCTGTTTAGTCCAAGCCAAGGCGGTCTGCGCTGCACCCACTGCCAGGCCGTGGAGGTGCCAAAGAAAAGTACGCTGGCGGTGTCCGAGCGCGATCTTCTTGCGCAGCTTTCCGCCCATCATCGCGCCGATGGTCCGACGCTGGCCGAGCTGCCGAAAAGCCAGTCAGCCCGCTGCAAAGAGTGTGGTGCCACCGTCGTGTTTCCCGCGCACATCACCGCGCGGGTCTGTGCGTTTTGCGGTTCGCCAAGTGTGCTTCCGCCAAAAGATCCGACCCAGAGCCTGCGGCCCGAATCAATCATCCCGTTTTCTGTCGACAAACAGAAAGCCAAAGCGCTGATGGGAACATGGGCGCGCAGCTTGCGCTTTCGTCCCGCGGATCTGATTCGCGCAAGCCAAGCCGAGCGGCTTATCGGAATCTACATTCCCCATTTCACTTTCGATGCGCACGTCGATTCGAGCTGGACGGCCAAGGCCGGTTTTGACTACTCCGAGACCGAAGAATACGAAGAAACCGTCGATGGCCAGACCGTGCGCAAGACCCGCGAAGTGCGCAAGATTCGCTGGGAAGACCGCAGTGGCACCCGCAGTGATGATTACGACGACTTGCTGATCTGCGCCGGACGGGGACTTCCGCCAGGACTGGCCGATTCGGTCAGCAATTTCCAAACGCGCGCGCTGGTGCCGTATGCCCCTGATTATCTCGCTGGTTTTTTTGCCGAAGACCTGGCGATGGGGCTTGCCGAAGGCTGGAAGCGCGGCGAGTCGTCGATTCGCTGGCTGCAAGAGCGACGCTGCGCATTCGATGTGGGCGGCGATCACCAAGCCGACCTGCGCGTCGAAAGCTCGCTGTCGAACCTGACCTACAAAGCTGTGCTGCTGCCGTTTTGGCTTGCGACCTATCGTTACCGCGAGCGCTCGTATCGAGTCCTGATAAACGGACAGACGGGTCGCATCGACGGAGAATCCCCCAAATCGTTTGCCAAAGTGGGGCTTTGGCTCGTGCTTTTGGTGCTGGCTGCCGTCGTCCTGTATGGGCTCTGGACGACGTACTTTTAGGTGGGAAAAGAAGCGCGGGAAAGACTATTCGCGGGCTGCGACTTGCTGGCTGCGGCGCTGGTAGGTCGGCGTATCGAAGTCTTCCTCTTCGAAGCTGAGTCGGGTGCCGATCGCCGATCGCACCGGGGCGGTACGAACTTGGGTGGTGACTGGTGTCGCAACGCGATCCCGGCGGGCCGGACCAGAAGCCGCAACTTCCACGCGCGCCGCGGGAGGAGGAGGCGGCGGCGCCATTTCGGCTTTCTGCTGCACAAACGAGATCGGCACTTGATGCTGCGTGGTCGACGGACGACGATCGTAAATCGTCGGCTCGACATCGGCGTACTGCGCGTCGAAACCGGTGGCAATGACCGTGATGCGCAGCTCATCGCCAATCGACGGATCAATCACCGAACCGAAGATGATGTTGGCGTCTTCGTGCGCGGCTTCTTGGATCAGCGTCGATGCTTCGTTGACTTCAAACAGCGTCAGATCCGGACCGCCCGTGATGTTGATCAGGATGCCGGTGGCTCCGGTGATCGACACATCTTCGAGCAGCGGCGAGCTAATCGCTTGCTGTGCGGCTTCCACCGCGCGACGTTCGCCTGATGCCCGACCCGTTCCCATGAGCGCGCGGCCCATGTTCGACATGATGGTCTTGACGTCGGCAAAGTCGACGTTGATAAGACCCGGAATCGTAATCAAGTCCGATATGCCTTGCACCGCGTTGAGCAGCACATCGTCTGCTTTGCGGAACGCATCAAGCATCGTCGTTTTCTGACCCGCCACCGAAAGCAGTCGCTCATTCGGAATCGTGATCAGCGTATCGACCGCCGCCGCCAGCGCGCCGATGCCATCTTCGGCATGACGACGCCGTTTTTTGCCTTCAAAACCGAACGGCTTGGTCACCACACCAACGGTGAGAGCGCCCAGCTCGCGCGCGACTTCGGCAATGACGGGGGCAGCTCCAGTCCCGGTTCCGCCGCCCATGCCCGCGGTCACAAAGACCATGTCCGCGCCTTGCAGCACTTCGGCAATGCGCTCACGGTCTTCCATCGCCGACTGCCGACCGATTTCGGGATTGGCACCGGCGCCGAGCCCGCGCGTCACCTTGGTGCCGAGCGGAATTTTGATTTGCGCTTGGTTGCTTTCCAGCGCCTGAAGGTCGGTGTTGGCGGCGATAAAATCCACGCCTTCGAGCCGACTGAGGATCATGGTGCTGACGGCGTTGCCGCCGCCGCCGCCCACGCCAATCACTTTGATCTTGGCGTGGTTGTGGTTGTCGTCGAATTCCAGTAGGGCCATACGGTGTTCCTCCCCGTGGAATTGATTGTTTAAGGGCGGGATCTATGGGTCAATTTTTTCCCAATTTTTTCCGAAAAAATATTTTGCGCCTCACCCGATCTCGGTGGATCTCCGTCGCTGTCCTAGGGATCGCTGTCCTGATCGAGTTTGGGCTCTGGGACTTCCTCAAGCGCGCGCGTTTCGGCCTGGCGGCGCAAAAACAGCTGCACGGCGGCCAGCACCATCAGCAGCACCACGCCATCTATCATCAGAAGCCCCCAAAGCGGCGATGACCATTTGTCCATGTTGGTCGTGCGACCGTAGTACGGCGGTCCACTGCCATACGCATCGACGAGCGACACATAGTTTATGTACGCCGTCGCTGTAAAAAGTCCGAGCGCCGCCACAAGTCCCGTCGCACGAAATCGCGTCATGCCGCTTCACTCATCGTGGCGCGATCCGTAGCAGTGCGCTTGGTCGATCGCAAAAAAGTCGATCACACAGGCTGGTCTGCTGCGGCTTAGGTTTCCGCGGTTTATCGGATCGCAAAAAAGCGCTCTATACTTTTGGTGCGAGCGCCTTTCCGTTGCTCGCGGGGGCGGACACTCGGTCCGCGCAGGCTCTGGCCTTCTGCCTTGCGAGCGGTGGGAGTGCTTTGGTTCTGCAGACGTGGACTTGGCTTCCATCGCGTTTTTGGGGCGGTGACTTTCACAGGAGCAAAACACGATGGCTGTGGTTCATGCGTACAAACAAACCGACGACAAGCGAACCAAAGACGGCGACTTGATCGAAGTGACCAGCGGTTGGTGCATCGGCATGGTCGTTCACTGGATCTTGGCCAAGAAGGAAGGCGCCGACTTTTGGAAAAAAGCGGCAGGTGCAGACGGTGAGCAAGCCTTCCGGATGATCATGGCGATGCAGCAGATTTGGTACAAGCAGGGCGGCTGGAACCAGAAAAAAGAGTACGACATCTTCGACAAGCTGCTCGGCGGCAAGAAAGTGAAGCGCGTTCACTATAACGACACCACCCCAAAGAAAGTCATCAGCCCAGAAGACGTTTGGATGGGCATCACGAACACTGCGGGCCGGTTCGGACTTATCAACATCGGCTTTGCGCAGGGTGGCCACGCGATGGGTGTTTGCAAAAACAGCGACGAAAGCTTTAACTTTTTTGATCCCAACTGCGGCGAGTTCAAGTGGAAAGATGTCGCCGAGTTCCGCAAAGGACTCAAGGCCGAAATCTTCGACAAGATGAACTACAAAAATGCGGTCAATCGGCTGATCATCGCCAAGTACGACTAGTCACGGTGTGCGCTGCGCTCGCGCGGCGGTTTCAGTCGCTCCATCGTCGGTTTTGTGTGTAGGATGCGGCCATGGAGCGACTCCTTTTTGTGTTCCGCATGCAGTGGCACAAGTCGCCCGTTTTCGTCTGCGTTCTGTGTCTGTCGTGGCTTGCGTCGCTTCTGCCGATTTGGATTGGGCGCTATGTTCCGCTCCTCGACTATCCGGCGCACCTGGCCAACCTGTACATCTTTCGGCATCTGAACGATCCGGCGCTTGGTTTTTCGCAGTACTACGAAACCAACCTGGCACCGCTGCCGTATTGGGTGCAGTACGGAATCGAGTACGGACTGTCGATTTTCGTCGGTGAAGAGCTGGCGCAGAAGCTGTTTCTTTCGCTCGCGATTGGTCTATTGCCTTGGACGGTTGCGCTCTATGCCAGGGCGCTTGGGCGTGACCCGTGGCTTCTGGTGCTGGCGATTCCGCTCGCGTGGAACATGAATGTCGCGAACGGTTTTTTGGCGTATGTCGGCGGTCTGCCGCTTCTGTTTGTCGCGCTCTGGTCGCTTGCCAAATACAGCGAGCAGCCGTCTGTTTCCCGCGCCCTTGTGGCGACGCTGCTGGGCGTTCTGCTCTACTTTTCGCACATCCTTTTGTGGGGCACGCTGCTGTGCGCGGGCGGACTCACCGCGCTGGTCTGCTGTCGACCGTTTGCGATTCGGCGCGTGTTGGTCGCACTGTGTCCGCTCGTTCCAACCGCTCTCTTGGGTCTGTGGGCGCAGCTTTATGGCGACGCCGACAAGACGCGCGTGACGGTGCGTGGCGCGGGCTTGCGCGATATCCAAGGCGTGTGGAGCAGCGTCGCGCAAAACCTCGACATGCTGCGCGGCTGGACGATGAACACGCTGCCCGAAACGCGCGATGAAAACGGCTACCAGCTTTTGTGGCTTGCGGCGTGGCTTGTGCTGTTGATCGTTGGTTTTCGCAGTGAAGCGCGAACGCCAACGGAAAAGATCCAGACTGTGCCGCTTGGGTCGCGGCTGCTCGGTCGCGCCGAAGTGGGTTTTGCTTGTGCGGTGGGTCTTTTCTTTTCGCTGCCGCGCAGTCTGCTGCGGCCTTTTTATTGGTATGCAGTGAACCGGCGGCTCGCGGTGGTCGTGGCGCTGTTTGCGATTCTGCTGATTCGCGGTTCGCTGTTTTCTTCTGCGCTGCGGCGGGGAATTTTGCTCGGTGTGATGGTACTTTCCATCGTCTATACAGTCGACGTAAGCGCGCATTATTACCGCGTAAACCAGCGGCTCGCCGCCTTTGATGCGCTGATTGCGCAGGTGCCGCGCGGCAAACAAGTCCTGCCGCTCATGTCGCAGTTTGGTGATCCGGACTGCGTGGTCAACTGCTTCAACCAATGGGGAAGCTATCTGCAGATTCGCCAAGGCGGCTACATGATTCCCTATTTCCCGATTGAATTTCCGCTCCGCCGCAAGCAAGTGCCGACGCCGACCCCGATTCCTTGGGATCATCCACAGTCGTTTCGCTTTCGCGAACATGCACGCGGCTGGGATTACTTTCTGATTCACGGGCCGGTGCTGCCGTCGTTTTTTGCCGGTTCCGAAGATGCGGTTCGGCTCGTTGGTCAGCGCGGCGACTTCACACTGTATGAAAAGCGTGCGGGTCTACCGTAACCGACTCATAGCTCGATTTCGTATTCCGAAGCCGCCTTGCCCATGCCCCATCTGCCGTCGGCGCGCCAGACTCCTTCGGGGTTGTCCTTGCAGCGCGAATACACCGTCAGCCGATTCCCTTTGATGCGCAAGAGCTGATATTGCAGCGGCACTCCGCTTCGCCACTCTTTGGTCGGTGCGCCAAAGGTTCCGGCCCCGAGCAGATCGAGCGGCCTGCCTCCCAATGTCAAATCACTGCGGTGCGAAGCAATCCCGGCGCTGTGAATGTGTCCGTGCAGCCCGATGCGAAAACCCGCTTGGCTCAACCTGTCGAGGAATCCGGTGTCACGGATGCGGTCGTCTTCGCTCCCTTGGGTCGGGTGGTGCCAGACGGCAATCTTCAGCCAATCAGCAAACGTCGGTTCTTGCCGCAGGGTTCGCAGCGCTTGCGCAAGTGCTGCGCCGTGGATGCTCGCGCGTCCGCGGTACTGTTTTTGATGATCACAGATCCACGCAGAGTTTAGTCCCAGACACAACAGCTTGATCTGCGGGAATGCGTGCAGCGTCGACTGCATCTCGGCTTCCAGCGGATAGGCCTGCATGCAAGCGCGCTTGAAAAAGTCGGCAAACGGCGAAAAGCGGTGCGCGTACTTGGCATCATCACGCAGATAAAAGCGGCCCGCTTCTTCGACCCACGCGCCTTCAAAACCACGCAGCTTGTCGCGATCGATCTGTGCACCGTCGATTTCCTGGTACGCCGCGCGCGAATATTCCCAGCTTACATCGTGATTTCCGGGCACCAGCACCAGGCGGTGCGGCGGCAGTTTGTAACTTTTGCGCAGCTCCCACAGAAACTGCTCGGCGGCGTCGAATTGTTCGCTGCTGGAGCTTTCGCTGATGTCTCCCGACACAATGATGGCGTCGAGCTTGGGAATCGCCAGCGCTCGGCTGTCGCGCAGATCCGCTTCCAGTTGGTCAAGCCAAAGCACCACCTGCGTGATGCTCTGAAAGTGCAGATCCGACAGATGCAGGACATACGATTCCGGCAGGTCGTAGTTCGGAAGTTGTCCGTCGGGTAGTGTGATCGGCGGCACCAGTCCTGAAATGCTGCCATTTTCCGCCGGATAAATTTCCAGTCCGCGCTGTCGAGTCCAGAACACCCGGTCGCGGCGATGGCCGGTGTCACGAATGAACGCCGACCAGTTGAGGTGTTGCAGATAGAAATCGAGCCGCGGATCTTCTATCGACAGAACCCCGCCTTCGCGATTCCAGTAGAACAGCTCGCGCAGATGTCCTGCTTGTTCAAAACGCTGCTGAAGCTTGCCTTTTTGCAGCCATTCAATTGCTTCGCGCAGAACGGGAAAACGCTGGCTGGCTGCTGCAAGGGATACGCTGTTTTCCGACGATTCATGCAGCATCCACAAAAGCGCCAGCGCCGCGCCGCGCGGTGGTGACAGCGCATCAAACGCGGCAAAGTCACGCAGTCCCGCATCGAAGCGTTCGGCCAGGTGTTGCTGCACCCGATCGACCGCGTAATCCCCCGGCGCTGCGACCAGTGTGCGGCGGCGGCGCTCGGTTTCGACGACACCTTCTTTGCGCGCGCACTCATAACAGAGCGCTTGTGCCGTCAGAAAGCTGCCGCGCGCTTCCGAAATGAAGCTGTCGCGCTGCCGAAATTCGATGTTGAGCGCGTGCTCCCCTTTGCGCAGCAGATCCGCAATACGTGCCGCTGGCTGCCGGCGCAAATCGACGGTGACATAACGCCCAACGATGTCGGTATTGGGCCCAATCAGCGACGAACCGAGCGGATTGATTCCGATCAGCGTCACTTTGGCATCTTGCCGCGCGCTGTCCGAGAGCGACTTGATCAGGTCGGCCAAGTCTTGTCGCAGGTCTGCCGGCACCCGGTGAAAGTCATCGACAATCAGGTGTCCGCCGTCGTGTAGACCGCTTTGGACAATGCGCCGCAGCGTGTCTTGATCTTCGCGCAGCCGACCATTTTTCCAAATCACCTTGGGGGCGTCCGCTGGCAAAAGCTGTAGCGCGCGTCGCACCGCCGTCGTCTTGCCAATTCCGGATGGACCTTCCACCAGAAGACCCATCCCGCGACGCCGCATGCCATCAACAATGTCGACGAGCTGTTCCGGATCGACCAGTGTGTACTGCGGCACTCCAGTCGTGGGGAAGACTTCGCCCAAACACAGCAGCGGACGGGACACTTCGACGGGACTGCCACGCAGTGCGCGCAGGATTTCATTTCGTTCGTCGATTTCGACCCAGTGCAGAAGCTGTCGCAGGATTTGATCGGTATCCAGTTCGGCGAGCAGCTCGTTGAGCTTGCCGACATAGGTCCGATCGCGAATCCGCCGATACACTTCCGGGGGAAAGCTATCGACGACAAACGAATCGATGATCTCTTCGGTGCGCAGCGTGTGTTCCAAGATGCGCCGAAGATCGGCACGCTTGAGAGGGGGCAAATCCGGTGAAAGTTCTGTCATCGTTTCTGCCGCGCTGTGCGTGATGTGATTCCCACTTTAGCACTCGGACGTATCGACCGGGAGGGTCTCGAACCTTTCGCAGTGATACCATTGCCAGTCATGAAACGAGAACTGCTTCTTTGTGCGGTTGCTTCGCTGCTTGGTTGCTCGTCGGGCGGTGCGACTTCGACAAATCCAGATCCCAGTCCGGATCTCGCGCTCGCACCTGGCAACGACGACATGGCGGTCTCACCTGGGGGCGCGGACATGGCCCAGGTGAACGACATGCTGCCGCCGCCTGATCTGACACCGCCGATTCCCAGCGAAGCCGACTGTTTTACCGATTGGAAGAAACTGGGAAACTGTCCAGCACCCCAGATCACCGAATCGTATTTGGGCAACAACTGCGCCGGCACCACCGGTGTGTTCGTGGTCGGTCGCTACTTTCAGTCTGGCAACAAGTTTTGGACCACCAACGGCTTTATGCCGTATGGACCGTATGCGCTGGCCAGCAAGCTTGGTCGCGACACCTGGAACTACCTGACGCCGCGGATCATGTGCATCACCACCAGCAACGACGCCACCTACTGGACTGGCTTCGCGATGCAGGTCAAAAACCCCGATGGAGTGACTTCCAATTCGGTCACGGTGACAAACAAAGTGGGCACAACGCCAGCGCTTCCTTCGACGGGAAGCACCAGTGCATTTGACTGGAATGCCTGCATGGATGCGCCGATGACGTATACGCAGGGTCAGGCCAAAATTGTGCCACCCGCTTCGAGTGCCACGCTCGGGCCTGTCACCATCAGCAAGCGGACAAGACCCTGCAATGCGGTGAGCGGCTGCGGCGACTGGAATCCCACCACGACCGAAACGACGACGACCGCAGGGCTGCAAGTGGTCGGCGGCACTTCGATACACTTTATGCTCGGAACCACCGACTGTGGCGCCATCGGATCGGGGTTTGTCAGCACCAACTACTGCTCGACCACCGGCCCGGCGGGTTCTTACGACGCGCACGTTTCGGCAAACTGCATGATGCTCAACCGGCGCGGCTTTTCGTCCGTCGCTGGCGATGGAAGCTACACCGAAACCCACTGGGGCGCAGTGATTCGTTACTAAGCCAGCTTGCGTGCGGGGGGGCGCTCGCTCGATGGGGAAGTCCGGCAAGTCCAAGCCAACATTTCGCATCAGCGATACTGGGGCCTATGTCTGTCCGCACTGTCAGACCCAGAACCAGTACGCGATGGCCGAATGCCGGGTCTGTGGCGCACCACCCCCGCAGCTGCAAGCGCAGCGCGTTCGTCAAAAGCAGCTTGGTGACATTGGTTCCGGCTGGATGGAAGTGGGGACGCTTTTCATTGGTTTTGGCGTCGCGGAATCCCTTTTCCTGGGGGTGCACAGCGTCCGTCGCCGTGACGATGAGGTTGCACTTGGCGCGCTCGTTCTTTTTTTCGCGTTGGCTTACTGCATCGATCCGGCGCGTCGGCGAAGCCCTGGCGCTTTTGTGACAGCCGCCCTGCTGACCGTTTCTCTTTCCGTGGTGGTTTTTGCGCTTGGCTTTTGGCTGCACGCGCTGTTTCCGTTTGGGTCAAGCTGCGCGCTTTTTGCGGCGGCCCGCCAAGCGATGCGACGCGAAGGAATTTTGTCCCAAAAGCTTTGATATTCATTGCAAAAATGCGGCATGAAAAACACCCAAACGTCGGCCCACGCGACCGCAGCCGAGCCGCAAGTACGTCGGAGAAACCTACGGACCTGGGTGTCTGATTCGCTGCACGATCTGTTCTTTGAAGTCATTGCGCTGCCCGGAAAGACCGCCCAGAAGTTCATCTTGGACCGGGTATTTGCATGGAAGTATCGCGTCCACGATCCGTGGTCACTGCGCTCCAGCGCCTATGAACAGACGCGCTATCAGAGAATGCTCGATCTGCTTCCCGATCGCGCCTATCCGCGGGTGCTGGAACTGGGCTGTGCCGAAGGTGCTTTCACCCACAAACTGGCCGACGCCATCGCGGGGGCCCAGATCCTCGGCGTCGACATCAGCGACAAAGCCATCGCGCGCGCCCAGCAAATCTGCCAAGACCAAAGCCAAGTCACGCTGCGGGTGATGAACGTGCTGTCCGGTCTGCCGCAGGGCCCCTTTGACCTCGTGTTCTGTAGCGAAGTGCTCTACTACCTCGATCGTTCCCAGCGGAAACAGCTTGCACGGAAGCTTGCCCACGCAATGGCTCCGGGGGCACTGCTTGTTTCATCCAACATTTTCCCGCGGGCGCAGTTTCTGCATCGAGAGCTGTCGCGCATTCCATCGCTCAAGCTGCTTACCGAACAGCTCTTTGTCGACGAACCGCCGGGCTATGCGCTCGCGCTCTATCAGCGCACTGTGGCGCAGTGATAGGCTCTGTGGATGAACCGGACGCGGCTGCTTGGTCTTCTCGGTCTGTGCCTTGTGTTTGTGCTTGCCGGGCTGTGGATTGCGACCCAAGGTGATCTGCTGCTTGGGCTGGGCTGCGCTATCATGTTCGGCGGTGGCGTGGCGATTTTTGGACTTCAGATCCTGGATTCCTATCGCGAACAGGAAGCCGCACTCATCGACGGAGAAGTCCGCTTGCCGCCATCGGTGCCGATCCACGAATCGCCGCTGCGTCCGCGCATCGCGATGGCCGTCATGGGCTGCTTTGGTCTGGGCGCCGTGCTCGTCGGAATCGATCGGCAACCCCTGCTTCTGCTGATTGGCGCGGCGCTGTGTGTGTTGACGTTGGTGTTCCCGTTTTTCAAAGCCAAAGGCTATCTCACGTCGCGGATCATGTTCAGTCCGCAGGGGATTCACATCATCGAACGCAAGCGCCGCTATCTGATTCCGTTTGAACACATCGTCAAGATGCAGTCCGCAGAGTGGAACGGACATCTTCTGATTTGCATCTGGCCGACGACGCTCGATGCTGTGGTCGATACCGTCGAGCCCGCCGATCAAAAGGAATCCCTGCACAAAGACCTGCTCAAGTCGGAAGCCTGGATGGGAACTCCGCTGACGCTGTGGCCGACTCGTTTCGGAATGCAGGGGGAACTGCTGCTTCGCGCGCTGCATCGCTACATTTCCGACCCTTCCAGTCGTCAGGAACTCAAGCCGCAAGCGGCACTTGCACCGTAGCCAAAGACGCCGCGGTCTTCGCTCCTAGCCCGGCAAGCGCTGGTCGCGCAGATAGCGGCGCAGCGCGCGCGACAGAACATAGCCAGACATCGGGCCAACCTGTAGCTCTGCAAACGAACCGAGCGGACGAAAACCCGCTTGAACATGCGCATGCAGCGACGTGGTGTTGCGCCGTTCCACCGTACTTATCATCCGCACAATGCCCTGTTCCATAAGCCGCTCGCGCAGGAACATCCACAGACCACGCGCTGCACCTTGGCGGCGGAACTTCTCGATGGTGTAGAGCTTGTAGTGATAGGCGTGGTCTTTGGGAATCGGCACGATCAGCTCCCCAAGCTCCATCGTTCCGCGCATCAGCCACGCCGTCATCACAAGCTGTCCGTCAAGCTCTCCGAGTAAAAAGGAATCGCCCGCGCGCAGCCGGCCTTCCAAATAAGGAATCGCGCCATAGCCGTAGTCGGGATGCCCTTTTTGTTTTTGCAAATCCTCCCAAGTGCCGAAGCGAAAAATCAGCGGGAGCCGCGGCGAGGTATGGGGTAGGGCGGACAGCTCTGCCGAGAGGACTTGTTTGTGCTGAAAGTGGAGTGCCATGGCGGGCTCCTGGTGTGCTTGTGCCATGACACATTTCCGCTGCGAACGCAAAGTGACGTGCCGGGTGTGGGGGTCTGTCGGCTGCACGACCGCACTTGCACTTAATCGCAAGTTACTTGCAAAAAGAAACAGCCCCAGGATAGGCTGATTCAGTCGTTTGGGCCTTCTGCCCAGATGGATTTTGCAAGCAAGTGGCATCTTCGGTTTGACTTGGGGAGGAAAGACAGAGGATGAGGGGACGCGATCTTCTGTGCAGTGCAGCGATCGTTTGGTCAGTCGGCACTTCTGCCCGTGCGACTGTGGACACGGTGATTCGTGGATCGGTGCGAGACGAGCTGCTTGCGCCCGTCGCTTCTGCCGATGTTCGGCTGTACGATCGACGCGGCAGGCTTCTTAGAAGCACCACCACCGATGCGCAAGGCCAGTTTTCGTTTGCTGGGGTGGCGTTCGGTGAATACGAGGTGCGCGCCAAAGCCGAAGGCCGGGCGGAAACCAAGCAGCGGGTGCAGCCCAGCTCCGCCGAAGCCGCGGAAGTCGATCTGTTCTGCGTCGCCCAAAACACCGTCGCAGTAATCGTCGAAGAACGGGAAGCGCAAGCTCCTTCACGCGCGGTGGGAACGGTGGCGACGCTGACCCGCGAAACGCTCAAGGCGCTGCCCAAAGGCGAAGATCGTCCGATCACTGAAGTGGTGACGACGCAGCCGGGCTTTGTCCAAGATGCGTTTGGGAATGTCTATTCGCGCGGGAATCACTCGAACATTCAGTATCAAATCGATGGGATTCCGATTCCCGATTCCGTGGGAAGTCTGTTTGCGCAGTCGATTCCGGTGCGGCTCATTGATTCGCTGGAAGTGCTGACTGGCGGTCTGGGCGCCGAGTATGGCAATCGGCTGGCTGCCGTCGTCAATATCAATACCAGGCGGGGCGGAAACACGCTGGATGGCATGGTGCAGCTTCGCTACGGCTCGTTTGAAACGCTGGAATCGAGCGGTTTTTTGTCCTATGGCCGCGGCCCGTTTTCATTCTTTGTCGGCGGCAGTTACATGCAGTCGCAGCGCATGCTCGACCCGCCGGCTCCGGGGACTTCTCTGCACAACTTTGGTCAAAATGCGCGGCTGTTTGCGCGGCTCGACTACACCGCCGGGGAACATGATCGGATCGAGCTGTTTGCAAACTATGCGCAGAACCGCTTTCAGATTCCGATAAACCAGAGCCTAAAACCCTACGATGCCAGCTTGCCCGACGGTGGACGGACCCCCGATGAATATGGCAACGATCCGGCTCCCTACGTTCCACACGACACCAGCGCCAGCGAGACCGAACACGAAGTGTTTTTGACCCTGTCGTGGATTCATTCGTTTGGGAAAAAAGGCCAGCTTCAGATTGCGCCGTATTACAAGCTGTCGTTTGGCGCGCTGTCATCGGACCCAGAACATGCGCTCGGGGAACTGGCCGATCCGGGCATGGTGGTCAGCGATGTGACGCGGCGCGCGGATCACGGCGGAGCGGTCGCGCATTATTCGGTGCTGATCGGGCGACACATGCTGAAGGTGGGCGCGCAGCTAAACTACCTGCGCGGTGCGACCGATTTTACAAAGTACACCCGCGACGACGAAAACCCCCAAGGTGGCATCGCGCTGGCGCAGCCTGGCGTGGATCGCACGTCGGCGCTGCTCACCGGCGCATACATCCAAGACCGCTTTGAATTTGGCCGGCTCGGTCTTCAGTACGGTGTTCGCTTTGATCTTCAACATGTGATCCTCGCAGACGGTCAGACCAGTGATCAGTGGGGCGTAAGTCCGCGGCTTGGCGCGTCGTTTGCCTTTTTGAAAGAGCTGGTCGGTCACGCCTTTGTCGGTGTGCTGTTTACGCCGCCGCCGCCGCTCGATCTGGGCAATGCCGCGCGCGTGCTCGGCGTCATTCCGCCCGATGAGCAAGTTCCCTACGACATCAAGGCCGAAACCGCCGCGTATGGAGAGCTTGGACTATCGGGCCGGCTGTGGAAAAAGCTCAAGCTGTCGGTGACGGGCTGGGGCAAGTATTCCTGGAATCAGCTCGACAACATTGCGCTCGGATCGACCAACCTGATTGGTGCCTACAACTTTGAACATGGCCGCACCATTGGCGTCGAGCTGGCCGCTGACTTTGTGTTCCATGAACACCTGTCCGCGTTTGCCAATGCGACCTGGCTTGTGGCCCAAGGGCAGGGCATTTCGTCCGCCAAGTTTCTGTTTGACGCCGAGCAGCTTGCCGATACGTCGTGGCAGACGCTCGATCATGCGCAGTCCTATACCGCCAATGCCGGGTTGACCGTCAGTTACCAGGGGGCGCAGGCGACGGCGCTTATGAACTATGGTTCCGGACTGCGGACCGGGCCGACCAACAACCAGAGTGTGCCGGGGCATGTCCGCTTCGATCTCACGCTCCAGTATTCGTTTGATCATCTGCCGGTGCGACCGCGTCTGGCCATCGACATCATCAACTTGTTTGATGCGCAGTATGCCTATCGGATCGGCAATGCGTTTGTCGGCAGCTCTTATGCGGCCCCCCGATCGGTGTTCGCGCGCTTGGCGATACCGCTCGATTTTCCGACCCGGTAAGCCCGGCGTTCACAGCGCTCGGGTCGACTACCCGTTCCGCTGGAGCAAGATCAGGTGTTCGCGGCGGGGCGGAAGAGGATGCACGGTCCGCACCGCATGTGGACGTTCGACCGACGCTTCGGCCATCACCCGCAGTCGAGTGGACTCGGCGGCGCGATGGATCGGCTGCGCCCCATCAAGCAGCGTCTCATCCACCACCGAATCACCGACCAGGACAAAGCACAGACCGCCGGTTTGAAGCAGCCGCTCGACCGCCGAAAGCCAGTTCCAGGTATCGGCTTCGTGTCGTTCGATCCGTTTGCGCAAAGGCAGCGCCTGTCTGCGGGCGGCCATTTCATCGCGCTCAATCGGTGCCGGATCGATCCCAAGCCACGCATAGCGTCGCAAGTGATGGTGCAGATAGTCATACGTTCCCAGGTACGGCGGCGACGTAATCACCCGCTGCACCGAACCGCGCGCAAGCTTTTGCTCGGTCTGCGCCAGAAGCTCGCTGCGCGCATCGCCTTCGATCAAAAGCGGCGGGATCGTCTTTTGTCCCTTTTGCCAAAACGCGCTCTGTAAGCGGACAAACTCTTCGGCCTTGCGCAAAAACCAGCGCGACACCTGGCCTTTGCCGATCTGTCGCTCAACCAGATCCTGGCTCGATTCGCTGCGCTGTCTGGATGCCTTCACCACGATCGAAGAAAAGATCAAAAGCAGCGCTTCCCCAAGCGGCGCATCGTCTGCACAGACCGACGCGATTTCCTGCCGCAGACCGCACAGCTCCAAATAGACGTGCGGCGCGTAGAACTGCGGATCGTCGTAGTTGCGCGGTGGCGACAGCCGTTTTTTCACCCGCGCAAGCGATGCGTCACAGACGCTCTGCGCGCGCAGGAGCAGCGCCTTTTGCATGGGCTCTGGCATCGGCGTCGCTTTGAGCCGCGACAGCCGAATCGACAGCGGGCTTATGTCACAGCCCACCGTTTTTAGACCGATTCGCACGCCTTCCACAAGCACCGTTCCCGACCCGACAAATGGATCGAGCAGTGACTCACCCGGCTGCATGTCCTGACACAAAAGCCGCACGAGCAAAGGATGGGTTCGCCCGGCGTAGCTGTGAAACAGATGTGGACCCAGCGCGGCTTCCACCACCTGTCTGTCTTGTGGCGGAATTTGCTCGGGTATCCCCGGAATCAGCAGCGCGTCACCCAATCGGTCGGCCCACGAAGGCTCCCCATGGGTGCGCAAGTTGTGACCGGGCAAAGACAGAGATCGCCGCTTGCGGGCAAGCTGTTCAGTCTGGCTTTGCATCAGCGTTCTCCCCCGAAAACATCCACTGCAAGACGGGCGCGCGGCCCGGTTGATAGCGACCCCAGCTGTGTAGAAAGCCTCACGAAGCGGGAATCAAACGTAATCGGCAAAACCGATGGTTGCCGGGCCAGGGTCGTTTGCAGTATGTAGGGGCGCATGGCGACTCGCGAAACCGGGCAACATTATCAGGATCCAAAAAAAGCGCTGTGGTGTTTAAAGAAGCTGCCGCTTCTGGCGGACATTCCGCACGACACCCTTTCGCAGCTTGCAGACAGCGTCTCGCTTTTGGATCTGCGTCGGCGACAGGTGATTTATTTGCCGGGCGATCCGGGCGGCGCGGTGTACTTCCTTAGCTCGGGCCGGGTCAAGATCAGCAAGGTGACGCGCGATGGCAAAGAGCTGACGCTCGACTACCGCGTGGCCGGCGATGTCTTTGGCGAGCTTTGTCTGATTGAAGGCGGCGCCCGCGAAGACATGGCCGAAGCGATGGACCAGACGCTCGTGATTGAAGTCGAGCGGGGACAGTTTGAACGCCTGGTGCAGAAGGAAGGACTCATCGGCTTCCGTCTCGTCAAGGTGCTGGCCCAAAGACGGCGCGAGCTCGAAGGCAAGATCGAAAACCTGATCTTCAAGGACGTAAACTCCAAGCTGGCCGAGCTGCTTCTGCGCCTGGGCCAAGACTACGGCATTGATGACAGCCGCGGCACGCTGGTGTCGCTCAAGATCACCCACCAAGAGATGGCCAACCTCATCGGGTCCACCCGCGAGACGGTATCGCTGACGCTCAGCCAGTTTAAGCGCAGCGGCCTGATTGCCACCGATGGACGTCGCGTCATCCTGTCAAACCAAGAAGGACTTCGCGCACTCGCGTAAGCGCCGCCCGCGCTGTCGGCGTTCTTACAGACCAGAGCCGACGTTCTTTTTGGCCAGCTGCGACGTGCGTTCATCCCCGAGCGCGTCCGACTCCCGCAGCAGGAAACGAAACACCGCATTGGCCAGGACTTTTTCGCTGCGCGCATTCCACAGCCAGCAGGCCCAGTTGTTCGCCTGCCGATGCAGTGATGTCCACGCCAGCCGCCGCGCTTCCATTCCGCCAAAGTCTTCGATCTTTTGATACGACTCGCGGATCTGCGCCCACTCCCGCCACTCGTCAAGCCAAGGCAGCGACCGCTTGTCCTGCGTGCGTTCTTCGAGCTTGTTTGTCTGCGCTTCAAACTGTTCCAAAAGCTCGGCGCGAACTTGCAGCACCGCATCGCTGAGCACGCTCTTTGGCGGTAGCTTTCCACTTGGAAACAGCTTGGCAATCGGCATCGTGCCTTGGCTCAAATAGCTGCGGAGCGTTGCCACCACTTGGCTGCGCAGTGTGTCTTTGGCTTTCTGTTCACTGCCCGCAATGCCCAGCGTCAGCGCCCGCGTCATGATCAGTCGATCCAGCCCCTGATCCGCCAGCGCCAGATCCCACACGGCCCCCAGCCCACGCAGGTCTTCTGCTTTGACCTGATGCGGATCGGTCTGCAAAAGCCACGCCTTGAGCATGAGCGCCACTTCGATTTGGGGGCGATCCGCCGTCATTTTCACAGGGTCCATCTGTCCCGCGCTGCCGGGCTTTTGTGGATCGTACTTTTGCGCCTGTTCGAGCAGCCACAACAGATGCTGTTTCTTTGGCGCCCGCAGCCACAGCCAATACAGCCTATCACGAGCCTTGGTCGTATCTTTCGTCGGAAGACCGACGAAAATATCAGCGCAAGCGGCAAGGAACTGCGACAGCGGTGTCTCAAACGGTTCAAGCGACAGCGTCTGCACTTTTTTCCAGTCGCCGATTCGCACCGCATCGACCAGCAGAATTTCATGCGCGACCGCCATCGCCCAGTTTGGCTTGACCGTCGGATCGACCGAGTCCAAGCAGCGCAGAAGCGGCACAATCGACTGGATTCCCTCGCGGCGAGCCACTTGCAACGCTGCCGCCAACAGCGCCGCCGCCCCCCCTGGAAGCTGCTTTTGTTTTTCCAGCAGAAACGCTTCGTCGTCGCGGACATCGCGGTGGCTCGGCGCGCGCAAAAGCGCCAAGTTGGCATACAGCAGCGCTTGTCCGCGTCGATCGGCAGACGCCCACAAAAGCAGCATCGCCGTCCGATACGTCCACTTGGCCAAGCCCCGTGGCACAAGCACGTCCAGCACGATGAACATGGGCCGCCACAGCAGCGAAAGCAGCAACAATGGCAGGATCAGCCAGTACACCTCGCCGTGACGCAGCGACTCCAGCGCGTAGACCAGCGATCCTGCAAACAGCAGCCAGCCGCACAGCTTGAGCGACAGCTTGAGGTCTTGTTGGCCTTCCTCGCTGCGCTGGTCGTCTTTGTTCATCACTTGCAGAAAGTGAATCGCGCGCAGAAGAAAAAGCAGCAGCAGGCCCAGGACGGCGAGCGTCACTTCTTGGCTCCGAAGCCGAGCGCACTGACTGCATCTGGCCACGGACCTGGACCGCTGCCACCGTCGCTACCATTTGGCGTGATGGCGACCCGCTCGGCGGGCAGTTGGGCCCACAGCTCGTGCAAAAGCCGCCGCTGCGGATCGCGCAGCTCTGCCATCGCTTGGCGAACCATTTCCGGGGTTCGCTCGGCTTCGCCAAGTGGCGTCTTGTACTTTTTGGCGCTCGGCAGACCGATTTCCAGCATCCCGAGCAGCTTCTGCCCTTCGCGCTCCATTTCGGCGCGGCTGCACTCCGGGCGGACCCCGAGCACATAAAACGGATTTTCGAGGAAGCGCTCTCGGCTCATGTCCAGCGTGCGAGATAGCGTGCCAAAAGCGGCAGCGTCAAGGGGAGCTGCTCACCACAGCGCTTTTGACACAGCTTGCGGAAGTGCTGCGCCGTTTCTTCGTCGCCCAGCCGATCGAAACCCCAGGCGCACAGTCCCAGAAGCGGCGGCGCGTGATCGGTATCGAGCGCCAGCTGCGCCCGCTCCCACAGCGGCTCATCCAAAAAGGGGATCTGACCTTCCGCAAGTGCCAAGTACAGCTCGGTGACGTAGTAGTGGGCCCGCAGGTAATCGCCGCTTGGCGCGCCACCCAGCTCGGCGAACAGGTGGCGCGCATCGGCCAGCTTGCCCAGCGACAGAAGCGCCCGCACTTCCTGGTAGCGCGACAGCTGCAAAAACTGCGGCTGCGGCGGGTATTCGCCAGCAAACAGCGCGGCGGCCATTCGCGCCTGTTCCAGCGCTTCGCTGTGGCTGCCGCGGTGGCTTGCCAGTGTCGAAAGTCGCAGGTGGGCGTGCCCGCGGACCGTCTCTGAACCCCACGGCGGACGCAGGCAGCGCAAAAGAAGCTGCTCTGCTTCATCCAGTCGCGACAGGTGGATAAGCTGCGACGCTTGCTCTAGCCAGCGCGTCACCAGCAGGCCGTGTCCCCACGCCGCCGTGCCCACCAAGCTAAGCGCCAGCACCAGCGGATCTCCCGATAGAAGAGAGCACACGCCAATGCCCGACAGGATCGACAGTGCGCCATAAACGGCGGCCCGCCCCGCGTAGCGCCGAAGCGGCGAGATCACCGCGCCGTGCGTATCAATGGCCACCAGCGCCCGCTCTTCCGCGGACGCATCCCCCTCTCCCGATGACAGCCTGCGCGCGAGCTGCATGGTTGCCGCCATCAATCCCCCTTACGCTGCCGACTCCGCGGCGGTGCGGTTCTGCATGATCCACTTCCACAGGGGCGGCATGATGCGGGCGAGCGGCTCGTTATCGAGTCGATCGATGGACTCCCGCAACAGATGCCAAGCCATGTCGTGATCGGGCACTTTGCCTTTGGTATAGGCCCAGGCACACAGGGCCAAAAGCGCCGATGAAGCTGTGATTTTAAGCGCCCGTTCCGCTCGCTCCCACAGCTCGACTGCCGATGGCGGTTCATCGCCGGCGCAGAAGCGAACGTAAAGCTCCGTCGTCCAGTACTTCAAAAGCAGGTAGTCGCCCTGATCCGTGATGTGCACTTGGGCCAGGCGCTCGCGCGCTTCGTCGACTTTGCCAAGGTTGCACAGCGCTATCACCTCGCCGTACTGACACGAGCGCAGGTGCGGACTTTTGCGCCAGGCGTCTTTGTAGAGCGCAATCGCCTCGCGAAGCTGGGTCACGGCTTCTTTGTGATCGCCACGCCGGGTCGCAACCGCGCCCAGGTTGTGGTGAACCAGCGCTCGCAGCCGTCGCCCAAGTCCCCGACGGCGCAGAAGTCGGCGCAAGATCGCTTCCGCTTCATCGAGCCTGTCGTGAGATGACAAAAGTGCCGCCTGGTTGATCCGCCTTGTGATCAGCAAGTTCCGACCGACCAGCGAGCCGAACACCAGCGGAAACAGAAGCCCAAGCGCGCCCCACAGGTAGGCATAAAGTACGCTTCCACCAACGAGGATGGTGGTCAGCATGGCATACGACGCGGCCTGCATCATGCGGTACTGCGTCGGTGGGCGCACCCGGCCTTGGCTGTCGATATAGACAAATGTTCGCGGGCCCGCTTCTTCCAGCGTCTTGGCAAGCTGCATCGTCGGCACGTCCCGCGGCGGGCGATCAAGCGCGTGGTCGACGGCAGAAAGCAGCGCGTCGGGCATCTCTTGCCGATCAAGCGAGCGATCCTCGGACGCCGTGCGGGCAAGGCTTGTTCCGACCCGCTCAGGCGCTACCGCATCGGCACTCGGTGCATCGCTTTGCTTTGGCACTGTGTCTAGCCTATCACGACATGCGCAGACTTTTCGCCGCTGCTTGTTGCCGCAAAGTGCAAGCTCAAGTACCCTCGGCTGCCGGAAGATGGTGACAAACCGCATGCAATCCACCAACTGGTCTTCGGGACAGCTCTCGGCCTACGCCGTCGCCGGGCTTGTCACTTGCTCGCTCGTCGGTTACTTCGCGTGGGCACTGCCCGATATGCTCCACCGCGGTCGCGACGGCATTCGCAAAACCCGCGAGGCACCGTGCCAAGTGCTGCGGCCTTCGCCCACCAGTGCCGCGCTGGGCCGGCTGCCGCAGCCCGCGCCTGACTTTACCCTGAAGACCCACGACGGTCAGGATGTCAAGCTCTCCTCGCTGCGTGGGCGGGTGGTGCTGCTTAACTTTTGGGCGACGTGGTGCCCAACTTGTTCGGTTGAAGAACCTTCGCTCGAACGGCTGGCCACAGAACTCAAAGGCCAGCCCTTTTCGCTGCTTGCGGTCAGCGTTGATGACAACTGGGATGTGGTGCGGCAGCATTTCTCAAGCGGATCGGCGATGACCGTGCTGCTCGACAAAGAGCGCAAGGTGCCGCAGTCCTACGGTACGGAAAAGTTCCCCGAGTCGTTTCTCATCGACCGCGATGGCAACGTCCGCTACTTCGTGGTCAGCGAGCGTCAGCTTTGGCACACCCAAGAGGTCAAAGCCTGCATCCAAGCGCTGCTCGACGAATAGCGCCGGCAGGCTTTTTCAGCCGTCCACTTTTGTCTGGCTTCGCAGCGTGGTCTTAAGTAAGTCTGCGCCCATGGTGAAGCTTTACGGTTTTGGGGCGGGTCTGGGACTGCCGGACCCGAGTCCGTTCGTCGTCAAGGTGGCGCACTACCTGCGGATGATTGCCGTCGCATATGAACCCTGTGCCGGCAATGCGCGCAAAGCCCCCAAAGGCAAGCTGCCTTATATCGAAGACAGCGGTGCCGTAGTGGCCGACTCTTCGTTCATCCTCGACCACCTGCGGAAGAAGTACCAGGATCTGGATGCAGGGATGAACGCCCAGGACCGCGCGCTCGCCATCGCGGTCAAAGCGCTTTTGGAAGAGCAGCTTTACTTTGTGATGGTGACGCAGCGCTGGAAAGAAGATCGTGGCTTCGCCGTGCTGCAAAAAGGACTGGCCGAAATCCTGCGCAAAGCGGGCCTGCCCAGCTTCGCGATATCAACGGTGGCGGGGCTGATTCGCAAGCAGGTCATAAAGACCGTCAACGCGCAGGGAATGGGGCGGCATTCCGAGCAGGAAGTGGAAGACATCGGCATCGCGTCGCTGGAATCGCTGTCTGAGCTGCTCGGTGACAAGAAAAACTTCCTGGGCGATGCGCCGCGTTCGATTGACGCGACGGTGTTTGCTTTCCTGTGGCTTATCTTGGCCGCACCGTATGAAAACGCGGTCAAAGCCTACGCGCAAAGCAAGACCAACCTGGTCGCGTACACCGAGCGTCACAAGACCCAATACTGGTCGGATTGGAAGTAGGGGGGAAAACGCGGTTGCGCTACGGGGCGGTAAACAGACAGCGCGTGACCGGCTGAAGAATGTCCGCGAGCGCGTACAGGTAGTACTGCTGGCCGCTGACAAGCTGCGCCGGAGCGGCCCCGCTGGCTGGGAACTTCTGCGAAAGTCCCGCGGGTACGCTGCCGTATTTCACGGTTCCGCTTTGGACCGGCTTGCCATCGGTAGGGACATCAATGCGCCACAGCGTTCCCTGCGGCAGATCGAGGTTCGGCGGCACCGTCGGGGAAGCTGCGCTGGCCGCAAGCACGTAGACATAGCGCGCGTTGCCTCCTTTCCAGACCAGGAGTCCATCGGACCGGACACCTTCCCCGCGGGTGCACGCTGCGGGCCGGAAGAACCGCTGCTCATCGAGCGGGCCAGCCACGTACTTTTCCCCGGCGAAGTCGGCACGGGTTTTCCCGCGCGCCGCCAGTTCCTTTTCAAAAAAGCGCCGCATCCGCGCATCATCCTGGGTCGGGAAGATGCTGTGCCCCGGATTGTCTGGGGTCGCGCGGGAAAACCCGTTGTTTTCCGATGGTGGATACGCACCAAATCCCACCGTATCGAGCCAGCCGGCGCCCATTGCCAGACCCCGATCATAAAAGCCGTTCAGGAAGTTGCCCGGCTGATCAACGTACCAGTTCGACGGGCCTTTGGGCGCTTTGGTCGAATGACAGCAGACACACGCCGCGGACTTGATCTGCGACATCACCCAGGCCTGCTCGGTCGCATACGTCGGGTCTTTTAGTCGTGGATCTTCGCGCGTGTTGTTTGGGAGTGTGCCCGCTCCGTAATACGGACGCTGGGTGCGCACCCGGTCGCAGCTTGCGTAGTCTTCAAAGTGGCGACCTTCTTCGGTCACGCCCGAGATCATTTCCCACGTACAGACCTGGCCCCCTGCGCTCTGTCCTGCGGCTTCCCCAGCTACCGGATCTTTGCAGACCCGAACCGGCTGCTGAAACACGGGGAGTCCTACGCCATCGCTGCCGCTCGACTCCACGCCACCGCAGATCGGGGCCGCATCAAATACGCCACCACCAAACAATTCGCAGCCCCGCTTGGTCGATGCGCACTTGTCTGGATTGTCTCCTATCGCTTGTGCCGCGATGTAAAGACCATCCTTTTCCAAGATGCACTGACCCAGGACGCTCTGTGCACTGCACGGCGTACCGATGTCGGCGGTGCCGTTCCAGTCTGCGCAGTCTTCCATGATTTTGTCGGCGGGCCAGTCACCATGGTAGTTGCGGCACTCTGGCTCGCTGCTGAACTTGTTTACGTAGTTGCAGTGGCCGGAGATTTCTTCTGGGAGCAGGGGCACTTCCTTGCTGCCACAGCTTGCTAAGCCGATGACAAGACACGCCGCAAGACCGGCACGGATTGTCATTTGGTTCCAGTTTGGGAATCGCTGTGAACACCACACAGATGCAGTCTGACCAGATCGGAAACTGGGCTTCATCATTGCCGTCGCTCCTTGGGCAAGTCCGGACCCCGCATGCCCCTTGGGCTGTTCACCGATTGCGCAGGGCACATCGAATGGGATGCTGCTTGGCGGCAAACTGTGTCACGTCACCAGCTGCGTTTTTCCTCGCGCGTGATGTGGCTTCCGGTGTGGCCAGAGGGGGCCCATCTCACTACGTTCCGCGCGCCCCCTTTGGGCCAAGCCAAGTCCGCAGCCGGCAGATCCTTCTCTGCTGCGTAAGTAGCAGTAACTACATTGCGATTGCCTGCCCCCCCATGTAAAAATTGGAACCGGCGTTGCTCATTTTCCGTTGTCACCCTCTGCGGATAGAGCCTGCTACGGACCACACAAGACCTAATCGTTGGAGAGAAAAGTCATGCGGAAAGCTTCGTTTCTTGTTGCGCTCATGTTGGGTGGTGCGGTGACCACCCTGACTGGATGTCCTGAGCCGGAAACCGGGACGCCTGAAGTTCCGGTTGATATGACTCCGGCCAAAGCGTTCCACCTGACCGGCGTTGTGGTCGGCACGGCTGACCAGCCACTATCGAATGCCACCATCCGCGTCGGTACAAACGCGGTAACGGCCAGCGGCCCTGACGGAAAGTTCTCCATCGATATGGCCGCTCCATCGGGGCCGGTGTCGCTCACCATCAGCGCTGCGGGCTACATCCCGCTGGTCCAGATGCTGCCCTCCGATGCGATGGACGTGAAGTATCGCTTGCAGCGGGTTGCAGAGACTTCATTCCCGACGAGTGCCTTTGCACTCACGGTCGCAGATCCAGCCAGCGGTGCCGTTGTTTCAATTCCTGCCGATGGACTCCAGGGCCCTGGCGGCGCGGCCCCAGATGGCGAAATTACGATCTCGATCCGCTTCATCGATCCCAGCAAGCAGCCGATGCCGGGTGGCGATGGCGCACTGGGTACCAAAAACGAACAGCTTGCGCTGGACCCCTACGGCATCGTCTATACCGCCGCGCGCGACAGCAAGGGCAACGTGCTCTCGCTCAAGTCGGGTGTGACGATGACGCTGTACATTCCGGTCCCGAACGACCGGCTGGCGATGGCACCGAGCGAAGTGGGGCTGTGGAAGCTGGATTCGACGAAAAACGCCTGGGTGCAAGACATTGGGCCAAGCGGTACGCCGACCATGCTGACCCGCAAGAACACCAGCTTCACCTGCCGCGACAAGCAGCTTGATCCCTGCGACATCCTGGCGTGCAGCAACGTGTCGAACCAGGCGTGGGTTGGTCAGGCATCGTCGTTTGGCTTCCTAAACGCCGATGTCTCGTTCGACAAACCGGCCTGCCTGCGGCTTGATGTGCAGCAGCCGCAGCAAGTCTGCCTCCACTTCGAGATTCCGTCGGCAGGATCGATCAAGATCAAGGAACACTGCTACGGTCAGGGCAGCTTTGCGCTCTACAACTTGCCGGCGAACATGCCGATTTCCGTCAAGACCATGACGCCCGGTGCTGCATGCAGTCCCGATCTGTCGATGGGCAAGATGGCAAACCCCGGCGATGTGTGGGGCGGCACTGGCGTTCCCAGCAGCCCCAGCCTGTGCAAAGGTTCCATCACGATTCCGCCCACGCCGTAACGATTCCGCTTCGCAAGCAGCCCCGCGTCACAGGTTCGTGTAATATGCGGGGCCATGTCCAGCCATCCTCCCCATCCGACTGATCCGGTCGAAAGACTTCACGCTGCACAGGCCCGCGCCGAAAAGGGCGGTGCGCACAAGTATCACGAAAAAAACGCTGCCGAGGGCAAGCTGTTCTGTCGTGAGCGACTGCGGCTTCTGTTTGACCCAGAATCGGAGTTTGTCGAAGACGGTCTGCTCGCCAACAACCAGGCCCATGATCTTCCAGCGGACGGTGTGGTCACTGGCATTGGGCGTGTGCATGGGCGTCCGGTCGCCGTGATGGCCAACGACTCGACGATCAAAGCTGGATCGTGGGGCGCGCGGACTGTCGAAAAGATCATTCGGATTCAGGAAACCGCCGGTCGGCTGCGCATTCCGCTTGTGTACTTGGTGGACAGCGCGGGCGCTCGGATCACCGACCAGATCGATATGTTTCCTGGCCGACGCCACGCGGGCCGCATCTTCAACAACCAAGTGCAGCTTTCGGGATCGATTCCCCAGCTCTGTCTGCTGTTTGGTCCGTCGGCAGCCGGTGGCGCGTACATCCCGGCATTCTGCGATGTGGTGTTCATGGTCAGCGGCAACGCCAGCATGTACCTGGGATCGCCGCGGATGGCCGAAATGGTGATTGGCGAAAAAACCACCCTCGAAGAGATGGGCGGCGCCAAGATGCACTGCGAAGTGTCAGGCTGCGGCGACTTGCTTGCCAAGACCGAAGCGGAAGTCATCGCCAAGTGTCGCGACTATCTGTCCTATCTGCCTTCGCATGCGGGGGGCGCGCTGCCACCACCCAAAGAGGGGGCTTCGCTTTCGCCGCGTCCGGACGCACGCCGCATCGACGACATTTTGCCCAAAAACCACAACCAGTCGTGCGACATCGTTCAGGTGATCGAAGCCCTGGTCGATCAGGGCAGCTTCTTTGAAATCAAAAAGCTGTTCGCCAAAGAAATCGTCACTGGCTTTGCTCGGCTTGCGGGCCGAACGATCGGCATTGTGGCGTCGCAGCCCAAACACAAAGGGGGCGTGCTGTTCGTCGATTCCGCTGACAAAGCGGCGCGCTTTATCTGGCTGTGCGATGCGTTTGACATTCCGCTTTTGTTTCTGGCGGACGTGCCCGGTTTCATGATTGGCACCGCAGTCGAACGACAAGGCATCATCCGGCACGGGGCCAAGATGATTTCCGCGGTGTCCGATGCCACCGTGCCAAAGATTTGTGTGGTTTTGCGCAAGGCGTATGGCGCAGGGCTCTATGCGATGTGTGGTCCGGGTTTTCATCCCGACGCGACGATCGCGCTGCCCCAATCTTCGATTGCGGTCATGGGACCAGAAGCCGCCGTCAACGCGGTCTTCTTCAACAAGATCCAAGAAAAGCCCGAAGCAGAGCGCGCTGCATACATCGAACAGCTACGCGCGGAGTATCGCGAAGACATCGACATCTACAAGCTGGCTGGTGATCTTCACATCGACGCAATTGTCGAAGGCGACAAGCTCCGCAGTGAGCTGATTCGTCGCTTTGCGTTTGCTGAGAAAAAGAAAGTCCCCACCTATCCGCGCAAGCGGTCTGTCACCCCGGTGTAGTGTCCCTGTGGCCTACGCGCCGGCTCCTTCTGTGGGCCGGGCGGCCACGTCCCCCAAAAACGCTGGCGCAGAGCTGGGCCCCGGTTGGACATCGTTTCTGCTTGGTCACAATCGGTGGGCCGTGCTGCGGGCGCGGTGAATGTTGCCGCGTGCGCGATGGTTCCGCGTTCGCAGCCTGCTTGGTTTTGGTTTTTCGATGTGTCCGCTGCTCGGACATGGGAAAAAACGCGACTTGGGAATGCGGCCAGACTTCCGGACCGCGGCTGTTTCGCGAATCCGTAGGTGGCC
>DAORGN010000043.1:0-7424 GCA_035340095.1 Pseudomonadota bacterium
TGGCAAACTGCGCGGTTCAGGGGGCATCGGCCCCGCCACAGATTGTGCAAGCGATCGAAAGGCTGGCACCGCACGTCGACGTGATGATCGTGGGGCGGGGCGGGGGATCGGTGGCCGATCTGTGGTGTTTTAACGATGAGCAAGTCGCCCGCGCGATCCATCGCTGCCCGGTGCCGGTGGTGTCGGCGGTGGGTCACGAGGTGGACTTCACCATCGCCGACTTTGTTGCGGACGTGCGGGCTCCGACGCCGTCAGCGGCTGCCGAGCTATGTGTTCCGGAACATGCGCGGCTTTTTCGCGAACTGGGTGAACTGAGCCGTCGCCTGCTGCGGGCGGGGCGGCGGCTTGTGGACGGTGGCAGACAACAGATCGATCAGCTGCTTGGGCGTGGGCAGATGGCGATCGAGCGGAACTTGATGCAAAAGCGTCGCACGCTCGGGGATCTGGGCAAGCGACTTACTGCTTGTCATCCCAAGACGCAGCTTCTGCGGGACCAGGGACAGATCGACAAGCTGCACAGTCGACTGGTTGCTGCGATGGAGAAGCAGACGAGCGAGCGCCGTCAGAACCTTCTGTCGCTGACTGGATCGGACGACGAACGCCTGGTGCGGGCCGTGCAGCGGTTGCTTGCCACCAAACGGCAGCAGCTTGTGGGCGAAGTCGGAAAGCTGGAAGCGCTGTCCCCCCTCAAAGTTTTGACCCGTGGTTTTGCCGTGGCGCGCGATGCGGAAGGCCGTGTGCTTCGTGATTCTGCGGCAGTGACCGACGGAGATTCCATCTCGGTTCAGCTTGCGCAAGGGGCGCTGTTTTGCACGGTGGATTCGCGTTCGCTACCGCGCTCTCAGAATTTCGAGATCCCCAAGTCATCAAAAAACTGAGCTTGCGGCGTTTCCCATGTCCGTTCGAAACGGACAGTTTCCGTCGCTGCTGTCGGCGTTCGTTCGATCTGGCATGGCCTTCGCAAGAGTCCATGGGCAAGAAGCCACCTTGCATGGGGCTGCGGCGTTTCGTAGCCCTTTTTCTTAAGGCTTTCCGTAGGAGAAATCGTCATGAAGCGGCATTCGACTCTGTTCCCCGTGTTCCTTTTTGGTGTGGTGACGGCTTGCGGCGACAGCGGTCTTCCCGAGCCGGCAGGGATTCAGGCTGAGCTCCAGCTCTCGAACTTCGGTAGCTGCGCGGATCTCGAGCAGTACGTCGAAGACCAAGCGGTTTTCGAGATGCGGACGCAGCTTGAGTCGATGAAGCGCAGTGGCGGCAGCATCGACATTTTCGGTCGAACCACCGGCGTTGCGGATTCGGCTGCGGCACCGACAGCAGGCGCGGCGGACTCGAGCAAGTCTTCTGGCCCAAGTGCGTACACCAAGACCAACACCCAGGTTGCCGGTGTCGACGAAGCAGACTTTTTCAAGAACGATGGCACCCGCATTTTCCAGCTCGTCGGACAGAAGCTCTACGCAGTCAAGAGCTGGCCGGCTAACGCGATGCAGATTCAGTCCTCGATGAACATCGAGGGCTACCCGACCCAGATGTATCTCGATGAGAAAAACCGCGTGGTGGTCTTTTCATCGATCTACACCCAGTACACGGGCTACCTGGAAGACTGGGCGGTCGGCAGTGGGGGCGGTGTGGCGGCAGATGTCGCCTGCGGTCCTGGCTACTGCGGCGGTTGGTACGGCAACACCACCAAAGTCACGGTCATTGACGTTTCTGACCTGACCAACCTGAAGGTGCAGAACGAATTTTTCTTGCCGGGCAACTACGCGAACTCGCGCCGGGTGGGATCGTCGGTACGGCTGGTGCTGTCGGATCACTTCCGCTGGCCATCGACCGTGAAGTTTTATCCGGACTCCTCGACCATCAACTACAACGACTGGCGCGCGTGGAACGCCGAGCTGGATCGGCTCAAGGACGCAAACGAAAAGATCATCCGCGACCAGACGCTGGACAAGTGGCTGCCGGCCCAGAAGGTGCGGACCGCGGACGGTACGGTGAAAACGCTGCCGTACAACTGCTCGGACTTTGCCAAGCACAATGCGCCGACGCATCTGGGTATCACGACGGTGGCGACCATCAACCTGGATGCGCCGCAAGCTGCACCACAGCGGTCGTCGATCCTGGGCGAAGTCGGCGAAATCTATGCCAACCAGAACGCGCTGTACCTTACCAACCGTCACTGGTGGTGGTGGCCGCGCTTCAATCAGCGCGACTGGACGTATCTGTTCAAGTTTGATCTGTCGGATGTGAACAAGGCGCGTTTCGTCGCGGCTGGTGGTGTCGATGGCCACATCGTCGATCAGTTCTCGATGGATGAAGACAAGGGGTTCTTCCGCGTCGCGACAACCATCGCCGAGCGCGTCCAAGATCCCAAAGACCCGCGCAACTACTGGGGCATCATCCAGACGACCAACCGCGTCACTGTGATGGGTCAAAACGGCGGCAAGATCCAGACCGTGGGACAGAGTGAAGAGCTGGCCAAGGGCGAGCGGATTTACTCCTCGCGATTCATGGGCGACCGCGGTTTTGTCGTCACGTACCGCCAGGTCGATCCGCTCTACACGTTCGACCTGTCGAATCCGGCGAGCCCGCGCAAAGTCGGCGAGCTGAAGATCCCCGGCTTTTCGACGTACATTCATCCGCTTGATGCGAACAACCTGCTGACCATCGGCATTTACACGCCGGAAACCGGCACCGGACCGCGCTCGCTTCAGCTCAGCATTTTCGATGTGTCGGACTTCGCCAATCCGAAGCAGAAGTGGACCCAGCTTGTGGGTTCGTCTTACGGCTGGTCGGAAGCGACGTATGAACACAAAGCGTTCAACTACTTCCCAGAGCGCAAGATGCTGGCGATTCCGTTTTCGGACTGGTCCTACTCGGGCACCGATCCATGGGGATCGTTCCGCAGCGAGCTGAAGGTGTTCGACATTGATGTCGCAACGGGCTTTAAGCTGCGCGGATCGGTATCGATGAAAGATGTGTACCAGAGCGCCGGCCTTCCGACCTGGGCGTGGTACTACAGCCCGTGGATGCGGCGCAGCGTGATGGCGACGGACATGGGCACCGACTACGTCTACGCGGTCAGCGATGCCGGCATCCGCGCCGTGACGGGTCCGACGCTCGGTACGACGCTGTCGACGGTGGTTTTCCCGCGCTACGACGTCCTGCGATAGTTCCCCTCCTGTTTGCGGCGCAGGCTGGTTGTGTCTGCGCTGCCCCCGCAAAAAAATTTTCAGATGCGGTGACACATCTTGGCGGCTGCGGTGTTTGAGATGGCAAGCAGAGATGCTGCAAATCCAAACCCCACACGTCGCTGAGGTGATGTCATGCGTAGC
The DNA here is from genome assembly GCA_035340095.1 of Pseudomonadota bacterium. Classification (GTDB taxonomy): domain Bacteria; phylum Myxococcota_A; class Polyangia; order Palsa-1104; family JAEUJZ01; genus JAEUKA01. The sequence continues at coordinate 3,330 of DAORGN010000043.1, forward strand.
CTAAACTTTCGTTCGTTTGTTTCTGCCCTTCAGGTTCCCGTGCTTGCTATCGGAATGTTGTTTGCGTCGGGCTGCTTCAAGACGACCGCAATCATTCCGACCTATCCGATGGCAATGTCAGAAACCCGGACCATGTGGACGAACGGATTTTTCTGGGGAGCCGTCGGTGACACCGTGGACACCGGGGCTGTCTGTGGTGGTCGTCCGGTGATGCGCGTCACCACGGACCGCAGCTTTGGCAATGCGGTGGTGTCTTGGGTGACGCTCGGAATTTACACGCCGTCGCGACTGCGCGTGACCTGCGGCCAGGCGCCCGTCCATGCGGGCTATTATCAGAACTACTGATCGCAACATGTCTTTGGACTTCGCGAAGACTGGTTCCCATTCCTTCGCAGACTCTGGGCTATGATTCGCGCCGCTTGTCTTTTCCCTTGCGGAGGCTTTCGATGCGAATCGCTGTCCTGTCCACTGCCCTCTTGTCTTTCGTCGGACTTTTTTCGGCGGCATGTTCCCCCAAAGACGATCTCAACGTTGAGCAGAAGCCCGAACAACTGCTGACGTACCATCAGGATGCGAAGCCGATTCTGGAACGCTACTGCACGGGATGTCATACAGAAGGCGGGATCGCAAACTTTGCGCTGACCAGTTACGCCAAAGCCAAGCAGTTTGCGCCGCTCTTGGCCGGTTCGGTGGAGTCCGGCGACATGCCGCCGTGGCCACCGAGCGACGATTCGTTGCCTTTGCGCTATCCGCGCAAGATGGAACCTGCGCACAAACAGCTGCTGCTCGATTGGCTCAAAGGCGGTGCGCAGGAAGGTGATGCGACTGCACCTGCGCGGGTCGTCATTCAATCTCCGGAGCGACCGGCGCCGCCGCGTGCGGACCTGGTGCTCGACATGGGCGTGACGTATCAGCCCAACAAGAACATGCACGATGACTATCGCTGCTTCGTGCTGGACCCGAACCCGAGTGGCACGGGCGGAATGCCGCAGGATTCGTGGGTCCGCGCTGGTGTGGTCAAGCCGGGCAACGCAGCGATTGATCACCACGTCATCATCTTTGCGATTCCTCCTGACAAAGCGGCCCTTGTCAAAAAGAAGGATGCGGACGAAGCGGGGCCTGGGTATAGCTGCCTGGGTGGTCCCGGAACTTGGTCGGCGTCGTTTCTGCTCGGTTGGGCACCCGGTGGCGTCGCAGTTCGGCTTCCGGACAACGAAGGAATGCCCGTCAAAAAAGGCACGATCTTCGTAATGCAGGTCCACTACAACGTGCACAACGATGACGGCAAAGGGGACCGCACCACCGCTGAGCTAGAGATTGTAAAGACGCCGCCACAGTACCAGGTGTACCAGCTACCGCTGGCGGACCCCGACCGACTGAAGATTCCAGCCAACGATCCGGACGCCATCCAGAGCATTGTCGCGCCCGTGCGGCTGATCCTTCAGGAACTGAAGCTGCCCGGCAATGATCTGACGATTGTGTCGGTCACGCCGCACATGCACCTTTTGGGAACACAGATTTCGACGCTGGTGGGAAGTCAGCCGCTGGTGTCGATTCCGAAATGGAACTTCCACTGGCAGCAGGCCTATCAACTGACCGAGCCGTTTGTGGCGGCCAACAATCAGTCGCTGATTCTGGAGTGTCACTACAACAACACTGCCGACAACCAGCCGGTGATAGATGGGAAGAAAAGGACGCCGCGCGATATCACCTGGGGAGAAGGCACCGAAGATGAGATGTGCCTAAGCTTCGTGGGAATCCGCGTTCCGCGGGCGCAGCCGTAGTTGCCGGAATCCGTCGCCGTGCCTTAGGGGAAACGGCGAATCATCCTTCCGCTATGGCTTGGATTCGGTCAGCTTGTACTTTCCCGCGGTGTAACAGAGCATCGTCGGGAACAGGACCAGCAGCGCCGCGTCCAGGTTGTTTAGCGTCTCGCGCAGACCAATCAAGACAATCCAGCGCATCGCCGGCTCGACTTTTTCAATCGCGCTGACCGAGTACTGAAGGCCGACGATGGTTCCGAACACGCCGAAGATGAGCGTCAGACAGCTCAAATTGCGGACCAGCGAGGCAAGCTGTTCGGTCGGCTTTTCGATCATCTTGATCGAGACGGCGAGTGCGGCGATTCCAAATGCCAGGGTCGGGAAAATCGGCCAGCCAGCTTCGCGAATGAAATCTTGAATGATCGACATGGGACACCTCCTTGGGATGTTGCTCTTGGGTTCAGTCTGACCCTATTGCAGCCGCTGTGCCAAGCCGCGGCACGTCGTGTTGCGAGGAGAACTGAGTTGTCGCAAGGAGGAATGCGTCACAAAGGGAGTGTCCGCGGACGTCCGCAGGTGTCCGGGGGGACGAGGGCTATTCGACCGCGTAGCCGCGCCGCTGCCACCACTCGGTCCAGCGCTTGGCGGCCAGCTCGCGCTCGCGCTTTGGCTGTTCCGATCGGTAGCCGGCGACGTCACCCGAAAGCTGGGTCAGCTCGTCTTGGGCAAGCGCGCGAACCTGCTGATCCGCATGCGACAGACCGCGCAGAAGCCAGCTCAGCCGCGGTTCGGACCCGTGCTTGGACCACCAGGCGTTCCAGCGCCGCGGGCTTTCGCCAAAGTCTTGCTTGCACAGGATCACCAGCGCCCGCTGAGCCGTTTCGACGCAGGCGGGGTCGGCATCGGACAGAAGCGAGATCAGCTCCGGCACAATCGAGGTTTCGCGTAGCTCGACCAGCGCTTCGATGGCATGGCTGCGGCGACGGTCATCGCCCTTGGACAGCTGGTCGATGAGCCACTTGTTGAGTGCGCGCAGGGGGGCACTCGGCGGAAACGATCGCAGGGCGGAAAGCGCCGCAGTGCGGACGGTCTCGCTGCGATCGCACAGCAGATCGCCGAGCGCGGTCAGGGCGGACGATGCGGGGGCTTCAGCCAGCACCATGATCAAGTAGCCACGGATTTCCGCTGGGGTCTTGGGATTGGCGATGCGTTCGAGAATTGGCGAAATGGCCGCTTCTCCGAGCCGAAGAACCAGCGACAAAAGCGGTCCTTGGCTGGCGGCAGACGTCGGTGTCGGATCGCCAATGCTGCGGCGATCGGCTCCACGCAGCGGGCCGGGCAGGGCCGATACCACCGCGCGCGCACCGGCTTCTCCAGCAGCGAGCAGCTTGGCAAACGCATCGTCATCACCATTTCCGGCCTTGTCGACAAGCGCGGAAAGATCGACCTCTTTTTTGGCGTCCGCGTCCTTTTTGCCACCCTCCGCTTTGGCGGGCTCGGCTGCCGGCGCGGGCTTTGGTGAGTCGCCGCTCTTGCCCTTTTTGTTCCGCATCGGCGTCGTCGGCTGGTCGGCAACGGGCGCAGGGATGCTAGTACCCGGAGCCACCGTTGGCATCGGTGCAGTGGTCAGCGGCAAGAGCGACTTTTCGGTCTTGTCGGTCGGACCGGGCCGATCTTCGGTCTGCAGTCGCGCCCATGCCTGACCCGCTTGCGCGGCGGCATCACGCAGCTCCTGACTGACCGATCCTTCGATCAGGCTGCCATCGTCATCGACATACAGCAGCGCGACCGACTTGGCCCGCACGATGACCGGAACCAGCAAGGCCGACACGCCGACCGGACGCTCCAGTGCCTTTAGCACATCGGCGCCGACGTCGGTTTCAAGAATCTGGCACGCCAGCGGTTCACTGCGCGCAAGTGCGGTCGCAAACGGCGACGCCTTGTCCGTCGGGATCACCAGCTTTTCGATCAGATCGGTCTGCCCAAAGTCAGTACCGAGCGACAGCCGGCCCTGCACAAAGTCATGGTGTTTGGTAAACAGGGCGGCAAACGCCCCGCGCGATCGAGCACCACGGAGGAGTGCGGCGATGATGTCTTCGCGTGTCGTCGCCGAATCGAGCAGCTCGGCGACTGCTTCAAACGAAAGCGGCTGGCTGCTGTCGTCGCGAAGTCCCACGGCAATGCGTGGCGCCGGACCGGCAAACGGGATGGGCGATACAGACGACGGAGCGGGCGGTTCGAGCAGCGCGCTGGCCGCCAGTTCGCTGCCCGGAGCCAGGCGCTCGCCCAAGCGACCACTCCAGACCTCTTCGGGCACTGCTTCGGGGACCGC
>DAORGN010000043.1:7524-28768 GCA_035340095.1 Pseudomonadota bacterium
TCGACAGGCTTTGCCTCGGCAGAAACCGGCGCGGGTTGTTTGTCGACAGGCTTTGAATCTGGCGAAACCGGCGCGGGCTTTTCTGCCGGCTTGGTCTCGGGAGTTTTGTCCGCCGGTTTGGTATCGACGGGCTTGGCCGCCAGCTTTTCCGCAGGTTTGGCTTCTGGGGCCTTTTGTGCAGGCTTTGCCTCGACCGGTCTTTCGGTTGGCTTCACCGCAGGAGCGGAGACTGGCTGCGGCTTGGCTTGCGGCTGGGCTTGAGGCTGTGGTTTGGCCTGCGGCTGGGCTTGAGGCTGTGGTTTGGCCTGCGGCTGGGCTTGAGGCTGCGGCTTGGCCTGCGGCTGGGCTTGAGGCTGCGGCTTGGCCTGGGCTTGAGGCTGCGGCTTGGCTTGCGGCTGTGGCTGTGGTTTTGATCCCGACAGCTGGCCGAGCGTTGGCGCATTGGTCGCCAGCGTGACTTCGCGTCCGTGCTTGCCCTTCTTCTTTTTTCCACCCTGAGCAGGCGGGGTCACTGCGGCTGGCTTTGCGGCTGGCTGGGCCGGTGGGGTCGTGACGACCGGCGCGCTGACTTTTTCGACAGGCTTTGCCTCGGCAGCGACAGGTGTTGCCGGTTTTTCTGCCGGGATCGGCTTTTCGATCGCTGCGGGCGGAGCGGGCTCGCTGACCGCGGCGACGGGCGCTGGCTCGACTTTGGCGGGCTGTGGCTGGGCAGCCGGCTGGGGCGTGCGTCGCGAAACCACAACCTTGTCGCTGGGCGTGCGCTTGCTTTCGACTGCACTTGCCGCAGACAGCCAGTCGTCTGCGGACAGCCAATCGTCCATCGACATGCTGGGCTCGCTCGGCGATGCCGTCGCAGCGATCGCTGGAACTTTGACCGTGTCGCGCACGACCGGCTCGGCAATGTTCGGCTGGCTGGTCGGGGCGGCTGGGGTCGCGTCGGCGAGCACAACCTCGGTGCGGATGGCCGGCACTTCGACGGTGTCGCGAACTTCGGTGGGGACCGCGGGTTCGCTGACAGCTGCTGCCGGCACTGCCTCGGCTTCCATGTGCTTGATGGGCAGCGGTGGAACCTCGGTTGGGACCGGCGGAACTTCAGTCGGCAGGGGCGGAACTTCAGTCGGAACCGGCGGAACTTCAGTTGGGACCGGCGGAACTTCGGTTGGCAGCGTCGGCGCTTCCACTTGGGCGGCGGCGGGCTGGGCGGCTTTCGGCTCGACAACTTTTGGCTGCGGGCAGAGCCGGAGCGAATCGAGGCTGCCAAAACGCGGAATCGGATCGACGAAAAGCGGTGCCGGCCAGCCTTTGCTTTCGTGGGTCTGGTTGCTGCGCTTGAGCAGTCGGGAAAAGCGAGTTGCAACACCGCCGCCGTACACCAAATCAAACGCTTCTTGGTAGCGGAACTCGAAGACAATCCACGGCTCGATGCGCTGCTTGACGACGTGCGCGAGTGCGTCCAGGTCCGCGACATCGACTTCGACGGTGACCAGCACCTGCAGCACACCGCCTGGCAGAAGCCGGGTCGGGACCGCGTGATGGGACTCGGCAACGGACTTGGTGAAGACCTCAAGCACTTCTGGAAGCGGGCGCTCGCTCCCGGAAATGCCATGCGGCAAAGCCGGTAGTTGCGCGGCGCGCTTGAGGTACTGGATCAGCAGATCCTCATCAATGGCTTTGAGTTCCAGCAGGCTGCTATCGAGACAGCCGCCATTTAAGGCCTGGCGTTCGATGGCGTCCGTGATGCGCTGTGACGTGACTCGCCCATCTTCGACGAGCAGTGAAGAGAGTCGTTTGCTCATGGCTTCTGCACCACGTAGGTTCCCGCCAGCCAGTCGTGGAGGCCGCGTTTCTCTCGATCAAAACCAATCCACAGTACGCCGAGCGAGCACGGAAGCACCGCCACGCCGTAGCTGAGTGTCCGCACCATCGCGCGCAAAAGGGATGGGCGATCTCCGTAGACATCGACGACCATCACTCGGGTCAACCACTTGCCCGGCGTCTGTCCGCGCAGTCCGACAAACAGCCAGTAGTACAAGAGCGTGACCGCGAGTCCGGCCACAAGCATCGCTTCGCTTTTGACGCTGCCATCGGAAAGGCTGGCCAGCAGCACATCAGGGCTTAGCTCGGCGAGCCGTGGCACCGGCTGACGCTGAATGAAGCGGAGCCCGAAGACCGCCAGCACTTGCAGCGGCACGACCAGCAGCAGATCAAACACCATCGCCGTAGAACGACGGAAGAAGCCTGCGGCCCGAAACGATGTCTTGGGGGTTGATGCCGACTCTATGGAGGGCTCAACCGCAGATGTGGCGACTAATGCCATGGGATTACTATATTTTCCGGCAAGGCGAATTACAATCGTTACTCACGACACAGGCGACGTAACGTAGCCAGGCGGACAGCGATCGTGTCGTCGTCGATTGTGGTGGCGTAAGCGACGATTCGTGCAGAAACAGCGGGTCGGCAGGCGAACACCTGGGCGTAAATTTCATCGAGCAGAGCCGTCGGCATTTTGTACCGGCACACCCTGGCGTAATCGAAGACCCAGGCAAACCACTGATCTTTTTTGGTGGCCCCTGCGAGTCGGAGCGCCCGGCGCAGCGCTTCGACGATCACGACATCTTCGGGGATGTCCCCACCTTCGGCGCGTGAGCGCATTTCGGCGAGCCGCGGGCCCATCATGCGCTCGGCATCCTCGATGCGACCCATCGCCAGCACTTTGTCCGATAGGCCCCAGAACAGACGGTAGGCCGAGCCGCGGTTTGCGCCGCCCGTGGTTTCGATGGAATCGCTATCGGGCGCAACGTGGGTCTGACCGTCCGTGATCGGGGTTGCCGGATGATCTGGAACACCACCCGGAAGAGATATACTGCTCGACGCCGGAGCCGGATTGCTGATGGTGCTGCCGGGGCTCGGGATGGCAATCGGCGGCGCCGACGGACTGGGGGGCACGGGCGGGGCAGGGGCCTGCGCGGGCTGCGGTCCGACCGAAACGGGGGATACGTTTACATCACTGAAGCTCTGCGAGACGCTGACATTGGTGTTGCCGGACTTTTGTGTCCAGTCCGGCATATGCGTCACGGTGGGTCGGTGCGGCGATGGGTCGTCTTCGCGATCCAGCGTAAACTGCTGGGTCCCAATGCCCAAGATGTCGCCGGGATTGAGCTGTACGACGGCGGTGGCGTTGATGCCATTGACACGCGAGCCGTTGCGACTTCCCAGGTCTTCGAGGGTGATGCTGGTCTGACTCACCCGCAAGCGAGCGTGTCGCCGAGACACCATGGGCTCATCAACCCGCAGATAGCACTCTGGGCCACGACCAATGATGATCTCGCCCATTGGCAGGTTGATCTCCATGTTGCGCATGCGCAGCCTAAATCGGGCCATGGTCGTATTAAGTTACCGCCGATTGGGCACTTCTCACAAGAGGCGCGTGCTGTGGGTGGGCTTCTTGGGTCGCGGACGGGGACTCGCTGGGCAAGATAACGGGGGGTCGCGCCGGTTCGGTCTTGATCTCCGTCGGGCATCTAGTGTACGAGTGACCCGTTATGCAAGAGCCGCATGACCAGCCTGTTCCTGGTACTACACAGACACCCGTCGACGCTGCCCAGCAGCCGACCCCCACATGGAATGTTCAGCTCGATCGCGCCGCCGTGATTGCAGCAGAGCTGAACCTCCGTCCGCAGCAAGTGGAGCGAACGCTCGCCCTTCTAGATGAAGGGGCGACGCTGCCGTTTATCGCGCGCTACCGCAAGGAAGCGACCGAGGGACTTGGCGAAGTCGAAATTTCGACGATCGCCGAGCGCGGCACGTATCTCACTGAGCTACAGACTCGCAAAGCCGCGGTGCTGACGGAGATACACAAGCAAGGGAAGCTAACGGACCTATTAAAGCAGCGGATCGTAAAGACGCTGTCTCGCACGGAGCTAGAAGACCTGTATCTACCGTTTAAGCCGAAGCGGCGGACGCGGGCGACCATCGCGCGGGAAAAAGGGCTGGAGCCTTTGGCGCAGCTCATCTGGTCACAGCCCGATACGGCACCGTCGCTGGACGAGCTGGCCACGCCGTATGTGAACGCGGAAAAAGGTCTGCTCGACGTCGCGAGTGTGCTTTCGGGTGCGCGCGACATCGTGGCCGAACAGATTTCGGACGACGCGGGTGTGCGCTCGGCGCTGCGGACGTTTTCGCTGGAAAGTGGCGTGCTCAAGTCGCGCCTGATCAAACGGAAGGACGATTCGGAAGAAGCCCCGGAGCCAGGCAACGAGCGGGCCGCAGGCGACGTCAAGCCAGTGGTCAAGACCGACAAAAAAGACGATCCGGCGCTGAAGTTTTCCGACTACTTCGAATACGAGGAAAGCGCCAAGACGATTCCGTCGCACCGGATGCTCGCGCTGCGCCGTGGTGAAAAAGAAGGCGTGCTGCGGGTGACGCTGGAAGTCGATGGCGACAGGAGCCGTGGCGTCATCAGCCAGCAGGTGATTCGGGCCCCAAGCAGTCCACTTTTGGGTGAGCTAAAGCTCGCGATCGATGACGCCTGGGAACGGCTGCTCAAGCCCGCGGTCGAGGTCGATGTCCGTTTGGTGCTGCGTGAGCGTGCCGATGCCGAGGCGATCCGGGTGTTCGCGGAAAACCTTCGCCACCTTTTGCTTCAGGCGCCGCTCGGTGGCAAGCGGGTGCTGGCGCTCGACCCTGGTTATCGCACCGGCTGCAAGCTGGCCGTCGTCGATGAAAAGGGGGATCTGCTCGCGCACGACGTGATCTTTGCGACGATGAGCGAGTCCCGACGGATTGAAGCTGCGGAACGGCTCGAAGACCTTGTGCGAGAGCACAAAGTCAGCTCGATCGCGATCGGCAACGGCACCGCAAGTCGAGAAACCGAAGGCTTTGTCCGCAAGCTGGCTGCCGCTGGCAAGCTGCCGGGGATCAAGATCATCGTGGTCAGCGAGGCGGGTGCTTCGGTGTATTCGACATCGGAGATTGGCCGGCAAGAGTTTCCGACGCACGATCCGACGGTGCGCAGTGCCGCTTCGATTGGACGTCGTCTGCAAGACCCGCTCGCTGAGCTGGTGAAGATTGAGCCGAAGTCGATTGGCGTTGGTCAGTACCAGCACGACGTGCACCAACCAACGCTGAAAAAGCAGCTCGATCAGGTGGTCGAGTCCTGTGTGAACCAGGTTGGTGTCGATGTGAATACTGCATCGCCCAAGCTGCTTCAGTACGTGGCCGGTGTCGGCGAGACGCTCGCCCAAAACATCGCCAACTATCGCAGTCAGCACGGGCCGTTTTCATCGCGCAAACAGCTTCTGGACGTGCCGCGGATGGGGCCGAAGGCGTTCGAGCAGTCGGCAGGCTTTTTGCGTATCCGCGAAAATGCCGAGTCGCCGCTCGATTCCTCGGCGGTGCACCCGGAAAGCTACGACGTGGTCGAGCGGATGGCCAAAGACCTCAGCGTGTCGGTCCACGAGCTGGTCGGGAACAGCGACCTGATTCGGCAAATCCAGATCGTTCGCTACGTGGATGATCGCCGGGGTGAACCGACGCTGCGCGACATCTTGGCGGAACTGGAAAAGCCGGGGCGCGATCCGCGGCAAGAGTTCGAGGAAGTTGGCTTCAACCCCGACGTGACCGAGGTGTCGCACCTGAAAGAGGGCATGGTCCTAAACGGGGTTGTCACCAACGTCACCAACTTCGGCGCGTTCGTCGATGTTGGTGTGCACCAAGACGGCCTGGTCCATATCTCGGAGCTGTCGCACAAGTTTGTCAAAGACCCCGCCGAGGCAGTCAAAGTCGGCGATCGCGTCAAAGTCCGCGTCATCAAGGTCGAGCTCGACCGGATGCGAATTGGTCTTTCGATCAAAGCGGCGAGCGAGCCGCCGAAGCCGGAACCAGGCGATGCCCGTCGTCCGCCGCGAGCGGTGGATGGCGGACAGCCGCGGGGCCGAGACGGCGACAGACGGCGCGAGGACGGGCCACGGCGTGATGAGGGGCCACGTCGCGAAGAGGCACCGCGGCGTGATGACAACCGGGCCCGACCGCCCGCCGCACAGAGCGGCAACGCCCGACCGCCCGCCGACAACCGTCCACCCCGTCGAGACGATGCCGGCCCTCGTCCGCCCAGCCGCGGGGACAAGCCGGCGGCAGGTGGGCCCAAGACCTCACCGTTTAACTCGATCCGCGGTCTCAACCTGGTACTCAAGAAGTAGTCCAGGCGAGGCCTTCCGGGGGGGTTACTTCTTGCCCCCGCCCCCGATGTTCATCGCCAGCGCAATCAAATCCTCAATCACGAGCCGCGGAATGGATGCGCTCATGACCTTGGTCATGCCTTGCGGTCCGATGCTGCCACCTTGCGCGCCGTAGGTGATGGGCACCTCGCCGTGGTGCGGAATCACATTGAGCAGCGAGGTTCCGGTCTGACCCGGCGCTGCGCCTTTGCCAAGCGGCGACTTTTCGGCCACCCGCATCACGGTGTCAAACAGGCCAATCCAGCCCGCGAGCGTCGTAAAGCCGGCACTTTGCCAGCCGGGCTGCTGCACCTGGGCGAGGCCGCTTCGACTCGCCAGGGTTTCGCTGGCCGGCAGATTCGCCAGCCGCTGGAGTTTCTGAAGCGCGAGGTTTTTGTCGGCAGCGACCGCCGACCACACCCGACCCGCGACCTGCGCACTAAAAAGGTAGACGCGAAATGGGCCGCGTTTTTGGCCTTTGGTGGCCTTGTCCAGCTCACTGCTCCAGCCCGATAGATCCAATGACAGGTAGAGCCCCGCCGCGTCAGGCCCAAACGGCTTGCCAACGGTTTCGGCGCGGATGATTGGAATGGGGGACTTGATGCCGACGGTCTTCCACTTCTTTTTCAAATAGGCCTGAAGCCCTGGGCGATTCCAGGTGGCGGCCAGCGCGCGCAGGAAGGCCGGCGACTCATCGACACCGCCATTTTCTCGCTCCGCGGTCGACAGGTAATAGTGGTTGCTGAGCATGTTGGTGAGCGGATCGCCCGCCGCGGCTGGCTTGTCGCCGATTCCTTCACCGAGCACGGTCGTCATCACGCCGTCCCACTTGGGCTGTTTGAGCAGCAGATCCCGAATGGCTTGGCGATCCGCTTCAGCCAGGCCGTCGTGGGCCAGAAAACCGTCGACGAGAGGCAGCAGCAGCTCAACGACCTGCTTGCTCCACCGCGGATCGGTCACGTAGTACGACGCGGAGACGACTTCTTTGGGCAGGGCCGAAAACGCTGCGGGCGGCGCGATGGGCTTGCGGGCCGCCGCCGCTGCATCTGCTTTGGCCCAGGCCGACTGGGTTCCCGACATTTTGTAGCCCAACGCGACCTGGACCTGATCGGGGCGCAGCGTCAGATCGAGCGCGAGCAGCGACAGATCCTGTCCGGTCATCGCAACTTGCCCGATGAGCGCCTGCACTGCGTCCGTCGCTGCGCGATCAAACTTTGGATCGCCAATCGCCAGCCGCTGCGGCAGCATCATCGTGCCGGCGTCCAGCACCTGCTTCCACTGCGTACCAAAAATTCCCAGCAGCGACGCGACCGACACTTCCGCATAGAGGTCTTTGCCTTGGGCTCCGGGGACGTTCAGATTCGCAAGCTGAGGCGACAGCATGTCGCGTTCTCGTTCCGACGGTGCGCAGGTGAGCTTGCCCGGACCGGCCTGGCCCTGCAGCACGCAATAGAGGACGTCGTTTTTGCCGAGCGGAAAGCGAAGCTGGGTTTGGCCGTTGCGGTTTTCCCCGAGCAGCCCTTGGGATTTGGCGATCTTGCGGGTTTCTTCGGCGCTGGTTGTGGATAAAGCCACCGCCCACGGTGGGGCTCCGCGCATGGCCGTCGCCGCGTCTTGTTCGAGTGCCAGCGCGAAGTCGAGCGGCGCCGCTTGGTTTATCACCTTGGCAAAATCACCGACGACCTGCTGGAGACTTTCCTGCACCGGCAGCGGAAAAGGAACGTAACCCGCCAGCGTCTTTATCGACTGCGACAGGTTGGCGATGCGAACCGTCGCGACGATCTGGGCTTTGCCCATGGGAGCCTGCTGGCCCGATGTCGGGTTCGGCTGGGCTTTGGGGGCAGCTTGGGGTATCGCGTTTGGCGGGATGTCCGCGACGGCAAAGGGGGCGGAAAAAAGCATCGTGCCGCACAGCGCAGCGGCAGTGATGGTGTGCATTCGCATGTGGCTATCTTCGCATGGAACCGCCGTGCTGCCAGTGCTGTCAGACCGAGCTGGTAAAGCCGGGATATCGCCGCTCCAAGTCGGCGTGTATCATCGTCTTTTTCGTTGAGTCCGGTTTTGCCTAGAAGGAGCACGAGACCATGAAGTTCAGCTTCCGAACGGTCGACAGTCCTGCGATGGTTCTCGCGGAGAAAGCAGATCAGCTGGCGATCCCGCTGGGAGAAGGTTCACTGCAAAGTGACGCGCTGCTGTTGGCCATCGACGCGCAGCTTGGGGGAACGCTGCGGCACACGATCGACGACGAGCAGTTTTTGGGCAAGGCGTCCCAGAGTCTCAATTTGCATAGCTTGGGGCGGCTTGGCGCGACGCGGCTTCTGCTGCTGGGGACGGGCAAGCCTGGGGCGGTGTTGCTGGCGGATCTGCGGACGTGGACAGCACGCGCTGTACGGATCGCGGGCGCAAAGGTGAAGCGTCTGGCGCTGTGTCTGTCGGGCGTCGCGGTCGAGCAAGCTGCGCTTGTGGGTCAGGCGGTCGCCGAGGGCGCGATTTTGGCAAGCTACCAGTTTGACAAGTACGTGACCGGCGATCGCAAGCGATCGTTTCTGCTCGAAGAGGTGGTGGTGTTCCTCGGGGCAGGGGCATCCATCGAAGCGGCGGAACACGGTCGTCGTCGTGGCGAGATCATTTCGGGAGGCGTGATTCTGGCGCGCGATCTGGCCAACGAACAGCCGACGGTGATGTGTCCACGCAAGCTGGCCGAAGTCGCGGCAGATGTGGCCGAGCGCTACGGCCTAAGCTGTACGATTCGCGGCGTCAAAGAGTGCGAGCAGCTGGGAATGGGGATGTTCCTGGCGGTCGGGCGTGGTTCGACAGAAGAAGCCCGCTTCATCCACCTGACGTATCGCCCGAGCACTCCGCCGCGTCGCAAGGTGGCGCTGATCGGCAAGTCGGTGACGTTTGATTCGGGCGGTCTGTCGATCAAAACCACCGAAGGCATGCTGTGGATGAAGATGGACATGGGGGGCGGAGCGGCGGTCCTGGGGGCGATCCAGGCGATTGCACAGCTTGGCAGTGCGGACGAGGTGCATGTGCTGCTGGCTGCGGCGGAAAACATGCCGTCCGGAAATTCGTACAAGCTGGGCGATGTGCTGCGCAGCATGAGCGGCAAGACGGTCGAGATCAACAACACCGACGCCGAAGGCCGGCTGACGCTGGGCGATGCGATGACCTATGCCGTCGAAAAGATCGGTGTCGATGAGATCATCGATCTGGCGACGCTGACCGGCAGCTCAATGGTGGCGCTTGGCAACTTCACCGGCGCACTGTTTTCAAACAGCGACACTTTGGCTGGTCGTCTGCTCGAAGCATCCCAGCAGGGCGGCGACGATCTGTGGCGGATGCCGCTGCGCGACCGGCTGTTCGACTCGCTCAAGAGCGACATCGCCGACATGAAAAACTCGGGCGATCGCTATGGCGGTTCGATCAGTGCTGCGCTCTTCCTGCGCGAGTTCATCGGCGACAAGACGTGGGCGCATATCGACATGGCGGGCCCCATCCACGCCGACAAAGACTTCGGTCACGTCTCAAAAGGCGCAACCGGCTTCGGTGTCGCAACCCTGGTTGAGTTGCTGAGCCCCCGCTAAAAATCCCCAGAGCCACTGCTGGGACTTGAACCCAGGACCTACGGTTTACGAAACCGTTGCTCTACCGCTGAGCTACAGTGGCGAAAAGCGAAACGCAGTCTACTTAGCTTCCCAACGCACAGCAAGACGGATTTTTGGCTAGGCCTGCTTTTTTCGGGTCGTGCGCCGCTGTGAGCCTTTTTTGGTCGTCGCGGCACTCGGTGGCTTGGGCGGTGGCCTGCGCACGAACGCGGTCGCGGTTTCGTCGATCGATTCGGATCGCCGATCGACGCCCGGATCAAACTGCCGCAGATACTGACAGCGGGGCTCCTCGACGTGTGGCGTGACTTTGTGATCGTTCCACAGCTGTTCTTCGAGGTACTTGTAGTTTGCGTAGCTTTCGACGAAAAAATCGATCTCGCGCCGCCTGATTCCGCCACCTGTGTCGTCTGCGCGCACGCAGCCATCGTGATAGCTGCCGTCGGGCAAGCGCATGCCCTTTAGCTCGGGCATATACAGCGGTGTTCCGAGCGGCACCCAGCGTGGATCGACGGCGACGGAACGAAACGGCTGAAGCGCCCGCTGCTGGCCGCCTTTGCCAAACGGATGCGCCTGCGGGTCGAGCGTTTGGTAGCACGTTCCGATTCCGTAGTGGCAGCGTCCGTCGTAGTTGATAAGCCGACCATCGCGCAGCACGCCGGACCCTTCGAGCCGCAGCTCAAAAACAAACGCGCGTGGGAACCGCCCGAGGGGAAAGCCTTGGCGGGTGTAGATTTCGATCTCGTAAGGCTCGTTGGCGTATTCCGATTCATACGCGAGCCAGTAGTACGTCAGCTTGTAGGTTCCGGTTTCACCGAGCGGATAGCCGCAGCAGCCCTTTTCTTTGCCACTTTGGGACAGCTTGGTAAACACGCTGTGGGGCTGCTTGCTTTGGCCTTCGCCGTCGGGGGTGAGCGCGCGAAGTCGATCCGAAGAAAGCGCCGACAGGACCGAATACGGAAGTGCGCCGCTGGGCAAAAGACCGCTCACCGCCGACAGTGCAACGCCGTCAGCGGTTCCCGGTGTGGCCAGCAAAAGGAGCGCAAAGGTCGGTCCCCACATCGCAATCGAAGTCCTTCCGTCCTTTCAGCATACAAGCAGTGCGGGCTGCTCAGAGCGACAGCGGACGGAACCCAAAGATTCGCAGGCGACGCAGCAGCACGTCAATGAGCAAAAGCCCAATCGCCACCCACAAGAGCGACGGCCACAGCGCCCGCAGGAAGCGAATTTTTTCATCGCCCGGATCGAGCACCGACGTGGCGTCTTGCAGCAGTTTTCCATGACCCAGCGTCGCAACTTGCGCAAGAAGCAGATCATCGGGCGGCAGCGCGAGGTATTCGCGCGGGTAGGGCAAAGACAGCGTTCCCCAAGACTCGGCGACGATGGGTCCGGGCGTGCTCGGACTGGGCGACGGACTGCGATGGATGGCGCGCAGCAAAAACGATCCGGTGCGTCCCAGCCTGACCTCGGCTTCGTAGCGACCGGGGGCGACCAGCGACATTTCTTTGCGCTCGACGATATCGCCTTTGCCGGCGATGAGCCCAATGCCACCCTCTGCCGGTGCGATCACTTCCAGTTCGGTTTGTAGCCCCGATAGGAAACGATCGTCGGCGGATACTGCATCGACCCGAACCCGCAAAAGCGGCGGTGCCACCATCGTCTGCAAGTCGTAGCCGTGGCCGCTGCGCTGTCCATCATGGCGCATCGACGAACGAACCAGCTGGGCCCAGAACTTCGCGTATCCCGGCCAGCGCAGCCAGTCGACCGCCCAGCGATTCTTGGCGTCGCTGGTGAACGCGACCGCTTGCCCCAGTCCTTGTCGCCACCGGGCCAGCAGTGGTTCACCGAGCGGCGAGACCAAGATCACTTCGGCGAGCGGCTTGGCTTTGGTCGAAACATAGCCGCGCAGTGGCGGTGCGTTGTCGATGGAAACGCCGTCGAGCAGCTCGACAAACTTGGCGACTTTGGGCACCACCCGTTCTTCGATCAGTGCCGAGCGGGCGACCTGGGTCGTCTCTTTGGTGAAAATCTTGGGCACCGACGATGCATCTTGCGTGTAGTAAAAACGCCCGCCGCCGTGTTCGGCAATCGCGGTCAGCAGCGTCTGATCCGCGCCGGCACCCACCCCCACCGTCGAAACGGTGATCTTGTTTTGCACCATCTGGTCGGTCAGCTCGATGATGCCTTGGTATTCGGCTTGTCCGTCGGTGAGCAGGATGACGTGCTTGATCTTGGCATTGGCCGACACAAGCTGCTGATACGCTTCGTTGAGCGGTGGCAGAAGCTGCGTGCCGCCCCCGGCGGTGAGCCGCGCAATGTCAGTCGAGATTCGGATGCGATTTTGGGCGCGCTGAAGCCGCACAAGCGGAATGGCTTGGCTGTCGAAAGCGACCACGCCGATCAGGTCGTCGGGGGCCAGCATTTCTGCCGTCGCCCGCGCGGCATCTTTGGCAAGCTCTAGCTTCGGGCCATTCATCGACGCCGAACGATCGATGCACAGCACCATGGCCAGCGACGGCTGCTCGCGTTTTTTTTCCTGCTCGAACCGCACCGGCAGAAGTTTTTCTAGCTGCGTGCCTTGATAACCGCCCGATCCAAAGCTGTTTTCGCCACCCACCATCACGAAGCCACCGCCGAGATCACGGACGTAGGACTCGATGGCCAGCATCTGGGCCTGACTGACCAGCGTCGCGGACACATCGGACAAGATCACCAGATCGTAGGGCAGAAGGTCTTTGGCCGAAGACGGCATGCCGTAGGGGCCGCGGGCTTCGACGTCGATGTTTTCGCGCTGGAGCGCTTGCGTCAGATAGCCTTTGGCCGTCGATTCGCCCTCGATGTACAAAACGCGCGGCTTGCCTTTGGCGAGCAGTGACAGTTGGGCCTGGTTGTTGGTCGCGATGGTGTCGGAAAGTGGGGTCGCCGCTTGCGTCCCGCTGTTTGGTTTGGCGACGAGCCGAGCTTGATAGGTGAGAGCGCCGGGGCCTTTGGGTTCGCTGCGGAAGCGCACCAAGTTGCGACCGGGCGTTAGTTCGATGTCGCGATGTGCATCGTCGGGATTGGGGCTGCCGTTTTGCAAAAGTTCGAGACGCGCAGTCTGCTGCACACTGGAATAGACTTCGGCTTCGAGGGTAAATGGGGCACCGACTTTGAGCTGCGCATCGGCACCGGGTCCGCCCAAAAGTCGCAGCTCGCGCACCAGCACTTCGGGTGAGTCGCTGGCTTTGAGGGGAAAGACGCTGACATGGACGCGGCGTCGGGCGGCTGCAACTGCTTCACCAAGTACGTCGCCTTCTGTCTGATTTCCATCGGAAAACAGGATCGTGCGGCGCAGCGTTCCGGGCGCGTGGAGCCCATACGAAAGCTGAAGCGCGGCTTGCAAGTTGCTCGCGGTTGGATCGGCATCGTCTGAACGGGTCGTCGGCGCGCGCAAAGGTGGCAGGGGCACGCCCGGCGCCGGCTGCGGAAAGAGCCTTGGCTGTCCACCAAAGCGGACGATGTGCAGATCGTCGCCTCGCGACCGGGTCCGTTCACGCAGCGTTTCGATCTGGGCCGACACCCGCGCAAGCTGCGACGACGACACCGAGTCCGACACATCGACCAGCGCGACCACCGACAGCTTCTGCCGGTCCCCGAGCAGCGCCGGGCGAGCCAGCGCCGTGCTCAGCACGATGAGCAGGGAACTGCGCAACACAAGCTGGAGCCACAGCTGCTTGCGCGACATGTCGGTCAGCGAAACCAAGAGCCCCGGAATCAGCCACGGAATGGCCGAAACGAGCAGCAGCCACAGCGGTTGTTCGACGACCACCACCCGCGGTCCGATTCGGATGGCCAGACCGCCATCGACCGCGCTGCGCAGCGATTCCCCCAACAGCTCGCGCCCGGACGACAAAAACGCAGGCTCCCACAGATGCAGCGCAAACAGGCCGTAGCCAACTGCGGCCAACATGCCCGAAAGGAGCGCGGCGATAAGCGTCGGAAGTAGCAGTGCCAGCCGACCGCGCCGAAACGCCGCGACGCAGGCCAAAAGTCCGATCAGCAAGTAACCCGCGCTGATCGTAAGCAGCCAAGCTTTGGGCAGCGCAGCGCTCATACCGTCCACCTGCGATGATAGGTCCACCACTCGCACAGCAGCAAAAGCAGCGCCACGAGCAACAGATACGGCCACAGCGTGCGCCGCAGCGCGACTTGACCTGCATCGGGGCGGACAAGCGTCGTGCGTTCGAGCTGAAGTTCTGTCCGCAAAAGCGCTGCCGATTCCGCGCCGTCGGCCAAGTTCAGCGCAAACTCGATTCCGCGCAAAAGCTCGGGCACGCGCAGCGAATAGAAACCGGCCTTTTCACCGTACAGCTTCACAATCCCTTCGTGGACCGGCACCATCGTGTGCACATCGCCTGGCTGGGTGAGATCGGCCTTTTGCAGCTCACGCAGCTTGGTGTCGGGACCGCGGGTTTTGGACGGATTGTCACGCAGCGGCAAAAACAGCGTGGTTCCGGTGCGGAAACTGCCGAGATCCTCATCGACATCGCCGGCAAACCAGTCGATTGCGTTCATCAGCAGCACCGGAAAGGCCACCCGCAGCGGCAGATCGCTCTGACGGACATCGAAACCCAAGGCGACGGCGCGCCGCATGCCAAGCGGTCCTGGCTGCTCACGCGCAATCACAATCGGGTCTTTGATCATTTTGGCGAGCGGACGATCGAAGGGGCCCAAGCGGAACACCGACGCGCGGCTCATGTTGAGGTCGGCCAGCGACACCCAGCGAAGCACCGGATGTTGTTCGTCGACGTCCGACAGATACGGCGCGTTGACCGTCTTGGCGATCGCAAATGGACTGTCGGCGCCTTGAGGATCGAGGTAAATCGCATGTGCATCAGGCGGGCGGGGCGGCGTAAACGCATCAAACAGAACCGCGTCATACCGGGCCGCTTTGTCGTCGCTGTAATCGGATGGCGTGATCTTGTCGATGGCCAGGTGATTTTCTTCACCGGCACTTGCGGCCAGCAGCGCGCCTTCCAGAAACAAATTCCCCCGGGTGACGATCAGCATCTTGACCCGCCGGCGCTCGGGCAGCACCGCGTAAGCGTGGTTGTCGAGCGGCAACAGATCGACTTCACCACCTTCGAGCTTCAGCGTCGCTTGCAGGTGGGTTCCCGCGCCCGACAGGCTTGGGTAGAGCTTGCGGGTCTGTTCGCCGGGAACCAGATCGAGCTTCTGGACATCGACCAGCTCGCCTTCTTGCCGCAGCTCCAGCGTCGCGGTTTTTGCGCCAGGCGGACTTTGGGGCGACGGAAAATAGGACAACTGGAGCAGCACTTCGTAGCTCAATCGGTTGCGGCGATACCGACGCACCGCAAACGAAGTGATCGCGGCATTGCCATCGCCCGGTCGGAGACGGGCTTGGCTTGGCAGCGGGACAAAGCGGACATCGAGCGCCGCAGGTTTTTTCCGCAGGGCTGCTTCGTCAAATCCTCCGTCGGAAAACAGCACGACCTGCGGGTGTGGACGACCACGCAACAGGGCTTCGGCCAGCAGCAGTCCGGCCTGCAAATCAGCGCCGGTATCGCGGGCTTCCACTTGGTGTAGCTGCGCGAGCAGTTCGCGTTCATCGTCGGAAAAACCACCCAAAGGCGCGGGCCGGCCATCCAGGCCGACGACCACTGCGAGATCGTCGCCATGCAGGCCGCGGATGATCTGTTCTGCCTCGGCGCGTGCCAGGTCCAGTCGGGTCTTGCCAGGCAGCAGCGGAACCTGGGCTTGCATCGACGCCGAGGCATCAATCAGCAGCACCAGCGATCGTCCTTCCGTCGACCGACCCAGCCGCGGATCGCCAAGTGACAGCGTCAAAAGCCCGAGGATGACAAGCTGCAAAAGCAGCGACAACACCCGCAACAGCTTCTGCCACAGGCTCTGCGCTTCGCTTTGCCCGAGCACTTTTTGCCACAGCGGTGAAAACGGCACTTCCAGCCGTCGCCGTCTTTGCCGCAGCACATACAGCACCGTCAGCACCGCGCTTCCCGCCGCCGCAATCGGCAGAAGCTGGTTCCACGGCAGCCCAAGCAGCGAAAGCGGCGTCATCTGATGAAGCCTCCCTGGCGCAGGGCTCGCAAGGTCAGTTCGTCGAAGGGAACGCCGGTTTCGGCGCGAATGTAGCTTACGCTGCGGCTTTTGCAGAAGGCGGCGAGCGCATCACAGTAGCTTTGGTGTTCGCGCTGATAGGCCTCGATAAGTGACTGCGAAAGGGTCACTTCGCGTAGCTCGCCGGTTTCCATGTCGACGATTTCCAAATCCCCCCGCAGCGGCGGATTCGATTCGATCGGGTCGATGATTTGGATCGCCGCCGGCTCGAAGCGGTGGTAGCGCAACAGGTTGAGGCCTTCTTCGTAGCCGTGGTGGTCGTAAAAATCCGACAGCACAATCGCGATGCCGCGGCGCTTGATGCGCTGCACAAACTCGCCAATCGACGCTTTGAGGTCGGTTTGACCGTCGGGTTTTAGGTTCGCGAGAAAATCGAAGACTTTGAAAATCTGACCTTTGCCACGCGACGCGGGCAGCTCGGCGGACAGCCGTTCACCCAGTCCATAAATCGCCACGCGGTCGAGGTTTGCGAGCCCGACATAGGCCAGCGCTGCGGTGATCTGCGCCGCATAGCCAAGCTTGGCCATCCGTCCGTCTGTGCCCCGTCGCAAAAGTGGCACATCTGGCTTGCCGCCGAGCCGCATCGACGCCGAGCGATCGATGAGCAGATAGATGTGCAAGTCCTCTTCTTGTTCAAACAGACGCAAAAGCAGCCGATCCATCCGTCCGTAGACCGACCAATCGAGGTAGCGCAGATCGTCGCCAGCGGTGTAGTCGCGGTGATCGGCAAACTCGATGCCCGATCCCTGTCCCCGAGAGCGTCGCTCGGCGCGACTTTTCCCCGCGAAGACTTTTTTGGCGACGACGTGCAGGTATTCCAGCTGTTTGAGGAACTGCTGATCGAAGCCCGCTTGCGCCGCCTGCGTCGATGCTGCCGCCTTTTCCACTTGGGGCCTACGACCGCGCCGTTCCGGGGATCGCCTCGGGCGTGCGTGAAATGATCGCCGTGATGATATCGTCCGTCGAGACGCCTTCGGCCTGACC
This sequence comes from Pseudomonadota bacterium, assembly GCA_035340095.1. Lineage (GTDB taxonomy): Bacteria > Myxococcota_A > Polyangia > Palsa-1104 > JAEUJZ01 > JAEUKA01. The sequence continues at coordinate 24,467 of DAORGN010000043.1, forward strand.
TTCAAAGTTGAGGATCAAGCGATGACGCAGCGCCGGTCTGGCCACTTTGGCGACATCGGCGCATGACACGGCAAAACGTCCGTCGAGCAGCGCCAGGACTTTGGCACCGAGCAGCAGCGCTTGTGCACCACGCGGCGACGCGCCATAGCGGACAAAGCGGCGCACCAAGTCATTGCGATCGGTCTTTTCCACTTTCCCGAGCGCTTTTTGCGCCTGCTCTGCGTCGGGATGGCTGCCAATCAGGATGCGCACTGCGTAGTCTTGGACCGTCCGCGCGACCGGCACCTGCCGAACCAAGCTGCGAAGCTCCAGCAGCTCGGGCCCGCCGAGCACTTTTGTCGCGTGCACGCTGGTCTGGCTGGTCGTGCGATCGAGGATCGTATGCAGCGCTTCACTCGACGGAAATTCGACCCGCAGCTTGAAGAAAAAGCGATCGAGCTGCGCTTCGGGCAGCGGATACGTTCCTTCCATTTCCAGCGGGTTCTGCGTCGCGAGCACGAAAAACGGCTGGGGCAATTGGTACGTCGTTTTGGCCACCGTCACCGTCTGCTCTTGCATGGTTTCGAGCAGTGCGGACTGGGTTTTCGGCGTTGCTCGGTTGATTTCGTCGGCCAGCACGATGTGGGCAAAGATGGGGCCGCGCTGGAACTCGAACCGTCGCCGACCGCTCTCTTCTTCGACGAGCATGTTGGTGCCCAAGATGTCAGCGGGCATCAGGTCGGGCGTAAACTGCACGCGGGAAAAGCTCAGATCGATGGCTTCGGCGAGCGTCCGCACCAGCATTGTTTTGCCCAGACCGGGTACGCCTTCGAGCAGCACATGGCCGCCCGACAGAAGCGCAATCACCACACCTTCGACAATTTCTTCGTGACCGACGATCACGCGGGCAATTTCATCGCGCAGCCGTCGCACGTCTTTGCGAAATCGCTGGATCTGCTGCGCCGCCTGTTCAGCCGTCGCTGGTTCTGCCACTTGTGACATGTACACACCTTCCCGCCCGGCGAGTTTCTGCCAATTGTATCCGAGTCTTCGGCGACCCACGCAGCGGGTGCGAACAATTTGCCGTCAGTCAGGGGTTTTTCAAAAAAACTGCGCCAGCGAGTGAGACAGGGGAGGGCGGACGGCGGCTAGCGATAGTCGGTCAGGCTCTTGCGAGACTGGTTGCGCTTCGGATCATGATCGGCTTGGCAGTCGGCGCACAGCGTCACGTAGGGTCGCAAAGACAGCCGCCGCTCGTCGATCTCTTCTTCGCACTCTTCGCACAGACCGACCATGTCGGGCTCGCGATCCAGACGCAAAAGCGCCCGATCGATCTGCCCGAGCAGCTCGCTCTGCCGTCGGTTTTGCTGCGAGGCGAGCGTCTGCATCATTTCCGACAGCGCCTGTTCGTCTTCGTCGCTGACGCCGATGGTGGTCGCGTCTTTGCGATTGGGTTCTATCTTCGCCGGCCCTTGGTGCACGACCTCGTCACGCAGCTTTTGCAGCTGGGCCTTGAGCGACAGCAGGGTTGGGCGAGCCATGGCTACTTTTTCTTCTGCGACGCTTTCGAGAGCAGATCGCCGAGCGTACCGAAGCCGACCCGTCCACCACCGCTCGGTGCCGACGGGGCTGCTTCTCCGCCTTCTACATCGGTTGGCGAAGCCATGCCGAGCGAGAGCCGCCGCTTGTCGCGATCGATCTGCTGAATCACGACTTCGATCTTGGCACCCGGCTGGACCGCTTCTTTGGCGTGACGCAGTCGCTTGCCGCCGCCGAGCTCGCTGATGTGGACCAGTCCTTCGATGCCGGGGACCAGCTCGACGATCGCGCCAAACGCTTCGGTGCGAAGCACAGTGGCCGGGAAGCGCGTGCCTACCGGGAACTGGGTTTCGATGTCGCTCCACGGATCTTTTTCGAGCGACTTGAGCGAGAGCGAGATGCGCTCGGGGCGCTTGGGATCTTGGCTCGGCTCGATCTTCAGGATCGCAACTTCCAGTTCTTGCCCGACGGACAGAACATCTTTTGGCAAGCGTGCGCGCTGGAACGAAAGCTCGCTGACGTGGAGCATGCCTTCAATGCCACCGAGATCGATAAACGCGCCGTAGTCCTTGAGCGCCGTGACGCGGCCTCGGGCGACCACACCGGGGGCCAGCTTCTTGCGCAGCTCTTCGGCCAGGGCTTGGGCGGCTTCTTCAAGAAGCGCGCGGCGCGACAGCACCACGTTCACCGATCGGCCATTTTCCTCGAAGCGGGTGATGCGAAACTGGAGCTTTTGGCCGACGTAACCGCTCGCGTCTTCGGTGTGGCGCAGATCCAGTTGCGAGATCGGACAGAAGCCGCGGACGCCTGCGACTTGAACTTCGACGCCGCCTTTGACCACGCCGCTGACCGTACCCTCGAACGGAATGCCCAGTTCAAAGGCTTGCCGCAGCTCGCCGCGGGCATCGGGGCCACGACCGAGTGTGCGACGTAGCACCACGCCACCACCACGGCCATCAATTTCGACGATGCGGGCGGTGATTTCATCCCCGACTTGGGCAGTCAATTGCCCATCGGGACCGCGCAGCTCGTCGAGCGGGATGGCGCCATCGTCCTTGCCACCGAGATCGACAAACGCCGAATCACGACCGATCGAAAGGATGCGGCCACGGACTTCCGCGCCGACTTTGGGCCCCTCTTGCTTGCGACGGGCTGGCGAGGACTTTTGCTCTTTTTCAAATTCGGCCAGCATCGCGGCGAATTCCGACGACGCAGCCGTGTTGGTTGGGGATTTCTTGGTCTGGGACATGGGCGCGGATTCTAGCGACACCGCTTCGCCCATGCAAAGGTCTTCCGTGCTGTGATGCGGACTTGCGTGCTACGCGCGTCCTGCGCCCCGGCGCCGCGAAAGCAGCAGGAGCGAAAGCAAAAGACCTGATGAAAGCCACGAAAGTCGGCTGGCAGAAGATGCGGTTTGGCTCACATCGCAACCGATTCCGCCGGCACCGAGACTGAGCACCGGTTGGGGATCGGGCGACTCGCAAGCGCCCGTAAACGGATGACAGACTGTGCCTTGCGGGCAGGTGACGTAGTTACACAGGTTGTCTACGCACTGGCCATCGGTTGCACCGGCAAAACAGCCCTGACCCTGGTGGCAGATGGTGTTTTTGCAGAGCGGCTCGTCGACGCATGTACCGAAGCTGCTGTCGGGGATCGGCTGGCACTTTTGGCCTGGAAGGCACTGGCCGCTGCACGGATCGCCAACGCACTTGCCGCGATCGCAGCGCGAGGTCTGGGGGCAGGGCGAACGGCAGGCGTCGACACACTCCGCGTTGCTTGTGCCGTTTGCGTAAAACGTCGGCAGGCAGTACTGCGACGAAGGACACGTTTTCGTCGCGCAAGGATTGGCTCGGCAGGAATTCTGATAACAGACCTGACCACCGGGGCAGCCTTTGGCATAGCAGCCGTCTTCACAGGTTGCGATGGTTCCCGCGTCACCGCCGACGACCGACTTGACGATGGTCGCGAGCGCTTGTTCGAGTGCCGTGGCGTCTTCGGCGCGGTAGTAGTGATAGGTTGGGTCTTGGGTAAGCGGGAAACCGCCAGCATCGGCCATCAGGTTGAGCGACGCTCGTTCGCTGTCGAGTGTTTTGCCAAAGCCGAGCACCATCGTATAAACCGGCGGTGTTCCTGCAACCGTCGGATTGGCCGCGGCCCGGATCGCATCGACCGTGGTTTTGACCGGATCGGCACCGCAGCAGAGTGCATCTGGCGAACCATCGGTCACGAGCAGCAAGTAACCTGGACGGGTGGGGTCGCTTTTCACCAGATCAGCCGCTGCACTCGTGACTGCCGTGCAGGTCGGCGTGTTTCCACCCGAAAACGGATACGTGATCATCGCGTTGTTGATCGCGATGCGGTTGCTGTAGCCCGGCGGGATCGGGATTTTGGCGTTGACCGAACAGCCAGTGGGGTTTGGAAAGTTGCAGTACCCGAGCGGCAGCAGCCCGTCGTACTTGTTGTTCATGTTGGTGAGCGCCTTGGTGGCGATCGACCACTTGGAATCGGGTGATCCCTGCGGCACGGACTGACCGAGCGAGTTTTGCGCCATCGAGGCGGATTGGTCGATCAGAATCACCAGGTTGGGACAGGCTTTGGCGAGCGCGGTGCGCGGCACAGAAAGCGCAATGAGCACTGCAGCACACATTGTCACCGCCGTCGTGCGCTGCCAAAGTTTGTGAAAAACAGTCTGAGCCATAGAAGTATCTGCCTCCGTGTAGGGCGTGGCCACTTGGGCGCGGGCGGCTGAGCTAAGTCAGGAAAATCCGCTCTCCATCATATCGC
>DAORGN010000044.1:0-28724 GCA_035340095.1 Pseudomonadota bacterium
GTTTTCGGGCAAAGATCCCAGCAAAGTCGATCGCTCGGCTTGCTACTACGCGCGCTACATCGCCAAAAACATCGTCGCTGCGGGTCTTGCGAGCCGCTGCGAAGTCCAGGTCGCTTACGCAATTGGCGTCGCCGCCCCGGTCAGCATCCACGTCACCACGTTCGGCACCGGCAGGGTTTCCGACGAGTCGCTGGAAAAACTGGTCCGCGCGCACTTCGACTGCCGTCCGGCGGCGCTGATCCGAGAGCTGGATCTGCTCCGTCCGATCTACAAGCCGACGGCAGCTTACGGACACTTTGGCCGCAGCGAAGCGTCTTTTTCGTGGGAAAAGACGAACAAAGCCGCCGCGCTCAAAGACGCCGCCAAAGCAGCCTAAGAACGGCTGGGCAAAACCCACTGCCACGTTCGATTCCCTCCCGTCGAGACTCCCAAAAGCGGTCGCGCTGACCGCGAAGGCAAACATCCATGGCACGCATCGTCACGCATGCTGAAGTCGCCAACATTCCCGACGGCGGCGAGCTGAGCATTGAGCCTGGCGCCGAGCTTACGCCGCTGGCCAAAGAACGCGCGACCGCTCGCAAGATCCGAATCACCGTCGGTACGCCCCGCATGAACGAAGACACCATGGCGGTGGCGGCGCGGGTCGCCGAGCATGTGCTGATGCGGCTTGGCAAAAGCGATGCATCCGTCGTCGAGCGGGTTGCAAGTGAAGTGCTGGCGGCGCTCGATCCAGGGACGCAGTCAAGTGCCGCTCCGGGGCTGCCGCCTGCCGCCGATTACTGCTCGGCGTATATCGAGTCGGAACGCAGTCGAGCTCGCCGCAAAGTGGTGATTACGTCGACGGGGCGAAACCAAAAAGGCGTCGTCGCCAAGCTGACGGCGATTTTGGCAGAGCTGGGCGGGGACATTCTCGATATCTCACAGACGCTCGTCGGGGACTACTTTACGATGCTGGTGATCGTCGACATCGCTGAAATGCGCGTCGATTTTTCGCAGCTCAAAACCCAGCTTCAGCAGGTCGCCGACGCGATGGGCATCCATGTGATGCTGATGCACGAGGATCTGGTGCGCTCGCTGCACCGCGTCTGACGGAAACGAGGAGCTTTCGATGATCTTCGACTTAGAGGAGACGCGCGCCATCCTGCGAATGATCGAGACGGAACATCTCGACATTCGCACCGTCACACTCGGGATCAGCTTGCGCGGCTGTGCGACGGCGGATCTTGGCGAAACGTGTCGGCGCGTCTACGACCACATCATGCGCAGTGCCGAGAGGCTGGTTCCCGTCGCCAAAGAAGTCAACGCGGCGTATGGCGTGCCGATCGTCAATAAAAGAATCGCTGTCACTCCGATTGCGCTCGTCGGTGAACCAAGCGGCGCAGCGAGCTACGTGCCTCTGGCCCAGGCGCTCGATCGCGCGGCGGAACAGCTCGGCATCGACTACATCGCTGGCTTCTCGGCCATCGTCGAAAAAGGCATTACGTCGGGCGACGCGGTGCTACTTGACTCCATTCCCGAGGCACTGTCGACGACAAACCGAGTCTGTAGCTCGATCAACGTCGCGACGACCCGCGCAGGCATCAACATGGACGCAATTGCGACGATGGGCCATGTGATTCGCGCACTCGCCCAATCGACGGCGGATCGCGGCGGCATCGGCTGCGCCAAGCTGGTCACTTTCGCGAACATGCCCGAAGACAATCCGTTCGTCGCTGGTGCAAACCACGGCATCGGCGAAGGCGATCTGACGCTCAATGTCGGTGTCAGCGGTCCCGGCGTGGTGCTTTCAGCGCTGCGCCGGCTGCGCGAATCGAGCCGCAAAGTCACACTGACCGACGTGGCTGAGACGATCAAGCGAATGTCCTTCAAGGTCACGCGCGCCGGGGAGCTGATCGGCCAAGAAGTCGCGCGTCGACTCGGCGGAAAAGTTCGCTTTGGCATCGTCGATCTGTCGCTGGCCCCGACGCCCGCGATTGGTGACAGCGTCGCCGAAATTCTCGAAATCCTGGGTCTGGAACGGACGGGCTGCCATGGCACGACGGCAGCGCTGGCGCTCTTGACCGATGCGGTGAAAAAAGGCGGCGCGATGGCCACCAGCAGCGTCGGAGGTCTTTCAGGCGCGTTCATTCCGGTGTCCGAAGATCACGACATGGTATCGGCGGTCCGCACGGGTGCGCTCTCACTCGACAAGCTGGAAGCGATGACGGCGGTTTGTTCGGTCGGACTCGACATGGTGGCGGTGCCGGGCGACACCTCTGCAGCGATGATTTCCGCGATCATTGCCGACGAGATTTCGATCGGCACGTTCAACAACAAGACGACAGCGGTGCGCATCATCCCGGTGCCCGGCAAAGGCCCCGGTGAGTCGGTGATGTTCGGCGGTCTCTTGGGCGAAGCGATCGTGATGCCGGTGTCGCGCTATCAGCCCGATGGCTTCATTGCGCTCGGCGGACGAATTCCAGCGCCGGTGATCTCGCTGCGCAACTAACCGTCAGCCCAGGCACAGACAGACGGCGTAAAACAGGCGGCGGCTGGTCGACGCGGTGTAAAGCACCGTCAGACGGCGCAGCGGTCCAGATGATCGCACGGCAATTCCCAGCTCGGGCAGCGACAGATCCTGCACACCGCCCGACGGGGAACCCTGGGCCGACACATAGCCAATGCGCGTGACGGTGCTGCGTCGATGTCCGACATCGAAGTGCCCCTGCGACTGCGTCGGCAAAAGCGTCAGGCAGTCGCAGCGCGTGTTCGGCTGCTGCGCATCGTGATAAAGGCTCGGACGATCGCGGCCTCGGCCCGACTGCCCCAGCTCGACCTGAAGGGTGTCGCCGCTGAGCAACAGTTGCAGTTCCGCTGGCAGCGCGTCGGGCTGTTCGACAAGCTGGAGCGGAATCATCGTCGGCTGCTGACCTGACAAGAGCGGCAGCGTCGACAAATACAGATCGTGTCCGCTTGGCAATCGCTGTCTCAGCACTTCTCCCGAAGGCGGCAGCAACAGCGTCGGCACTGCCGAAGCGGATCGCGAAACCGCGGCTTCGACGGGCTGACTCTTCAAGATCGGCAGGAGCTCTTCTGCCGTCGGACGCTGGCTGGGTTCACCCCGCAAGGCTGCCAAAATCGCATTTTCCAGATGCGGCGGCACCCCTTGCTGCGGTGGCAAACGCGGCACGCCCCGTCGAGAACGCAGCGCCTGGGTCAAGAGCTGCACGTCGCCACCGAGCATTTCATAGCCAAGCACACCGACGGAATAGACATCGCTGCGCGGACTTGGCGGCGCGCCGCCATAGCACTCCGGCGCAAGATACGGGGATGCCAGAAGTGGTCGTTCCAAGGACGGCGACAGAAGCGGTTCACCCAGCACTTGTTCGATACAAAAATCGAGCAAGACGACCGCGTCGGTCTGAGAGCAAAGTCCCACACTCGAAGGTCGAATCGCCCCATGGACAAAGCGCGGGTCCTGACGGCACAGCTCCGAAAGCGCGAGAAGCAGCCGCTCGACCAACGCCAGTCGCTCTGCCGTCGGAAGCTGCCCAATCGTCGGCAGCCGCCGCTCACACAGCGGCATCACCAAAAATGAACTGCCGCTGCCATCGCGATCGCTTTCCTCTCGCTGGGGCAGAAGTCCGCAGTCCAGCATCGGTATCAGAAAACGCGAATCGCTGCGCGGTGGACGACTGTCGGTTAGCGCCTGGAGCTTGGCATGCTGAAGCGACGAAAGCGGCGCAAGCTGCGGCCCACGACCACAGACCGACACCGCGACATGTCCGCCCCGCAGCCACTTGGTTTCGCGCGCTTTGACTTCGTTCGGCCCGTCGGAAAGTAGCTCGGCTTGAAAGTACAGCTTGGGAAACGGCTGATCGCGTTTTGGCCCCGACCCGATGAAGCGCAGCAGTCGGTAGCGATCAGCCAGTACAAGCCCTGCCAGGCGATGCGGCTCTTCGGACAGCGGTCGCAAGAGCGCCAGGTTGGCCCGTCCCGAACCCGGACTGCGACGCGGATCGATCGTCCACAGCGGCACCGCATCGCTCGATCGAGGGGAAGCCGAATCGGGCCGCGGCGGCTCGGGAGGCTTCGCGGTGCTCGGCGGCAGTCCATCGGGAACCGGACCCATCGTGCTCTTGGGCGGACCGCTGAGCGCTGGGCCAAATGTCTCCTGCGCGATCGCTTCCTCATCGACAAAGTCGGTGCTGCGTTCGACGGGCTTGCGTCCGTACAGCGCTTTGGGAACTTCGTGCAAAAGCTGTGGCGGTGCCGCCTGAAGATGTATCCCGCGCTCTTGCAAAAATCGACCAATCGCACCGATGCTGGAAAAGCGCCCCCCGGATTCCTCGACGACTTTGTCGAGGTCTTGCGCCAAATCCGCCGCGCTCACATAGCGTTCGTGAAGCGGTCGCGCAAGCGCCCGATGCACCACCGCTTCGAGCCGCGCCGAAGCCTGCGGACAGACCTTGCGCAGCGGCGTAAGCTCGCCCCGGACAATTGCGTAAAACGTCGCCGCAGTATCGTCGCGGGCAAACAGCGGCTGGCCACTGCACATTTCGTACAGCACCACCCCGAGCGCAAACACATCCGAGCGCGCATCGAGCGGCTGCAGCAGAATCTGCTCTGGCGACATGTAGGCCGGCTTGCCTTGCAGACCCTCTTCTTTGCGCAAAAGCCGCGTGTCGGCCCGCGCAACGCCAAAATCGATGACTTTGACCAAGCCTTCGGGCAGCACCATCAAATTCGATGGCGACACATCGCGATGAACGACATTGAGCAGCCGTCCGTTGCCATCGCGCAGCTGGTGTGCCGCGTGAAGTCCCGCACAAGCCTGGGCGACGATCGCTGCTGCCAAATCTGGGGGCATCGTCTCGCCGCGACGGAGAAATTGCCCAATCAGGCTGGCGACGGTGACACCGCGCAGATACTCCATCGCCAGGTACAGCACGCCGTCTTGTTCGCCGACGTCGTAAATTTTGACCACGTTGTGGTGGCTGATTTCCGCCGCGATTCGCGCTTCATCCAGAAACATCGATGAGGCATCGACGATCTCGAACATCTCGGGCTGGATCAGCTTGAGCGCGACGGGCCGAAACAGTCCGCCAAGTCCAGTTTGGCGGGCCAAAAAGACCTCGGCCATGCCGCCACCACCGAGCCGCCCCGTCAGCAAATAGCGACCAAACGGCAGCGCCATGCCCATCCCGAGCGCACAGCGCGGTGACGTCATCGGCGGACCAAGCGCGACCTCGATGGAGCCTTTTTCCGGAATGGCAAGCCGCGTGACCTTCTGTCCCGTCGACAAATCGTAGATTCCGGCGGTACTGCCCGCGTCGACAATCGCATAACCCTCGCTGCCCTGATGGACAATTTGGGCGTGCTGGCGCGACACCGAAGCATCGGGCAAAAGCACATCTGCCGTCGGATGACGACCGATACGCACCTCACTTGCGTCGAAGAATAGCTGCTGCTCCCCGGCTCTGCCGCCGCTCAGGATGCGGACTTCAAGAACCGTTTTGGCTTTGCTCATCGCAGGTTGGTTCCACGCGGCAGTGTATGAGAGGGTACAGCACCGGGGCAAGGTCTGCGGCGTCTACCCCACCCCAAACGGCACAACTTTCTTTCAGACCGTGCCCCGGAAAGCCAGCCACGCGCAGTTTTTCGCAACATTTCACCGGCCAGAACAGCGGCAAGTCCTCATGAAAAAAGGGATTTGTGGGCTACAGAAAAAAACCGTGGTACGGTTATCGGGCGGCAGTCCTGACCCTGCCGACAGAGTGTGGTCTATGGCCGAACGTAAAGAGCAGCCCGCATCCATTTTTCCCGACGCTGACGCGCTGATTCAAAAGGCCGCTGGCCAGCGCGGAATGGAAGCCGCCCAGTCCTTGCAGCGCGCCGCTGAGCTGTTGCTAAAAAAAGGCGAAGTCGAACAGGCGTATAGCTGTTACGAGCGCGCACTCGGCGAACTGTCCGAGCAGATTGGTTCCCCACCTGCCGCCAAGCTGGGCGCCGCGCTGGAGTTCGAGCTGGGCAAGCTGTGCGAAGAAGAGCTGGGGCGTTTCGAGCAAGCGCTTTTGCACTACCAGCAGGCGTTCAAGCTGCGGCCCGATTATCTGGAACCGCTGCGGCGCGGACGGCTGATTTATCAGTCGCTCGGCGACATGGACATGGTGGCGCGGCTTATCGACTTGCACCTGTCGAATCTCGTCGCGGGTGAAGCCGAGCAGGGCATCGCGCTGGCGCTGGAACTTGGTCAGCTCAAGCTGCGACTGCATGATCCAGGTGGCGCCGTCGAGGTTCTGCGCAGCGCGCTGCGGATGCACAACGAAGCGAGCGAAGAAGCCGAGGTTCCAGAGCAGCTTTTGGCGACGCTGGCCGAGTCGTATATGTCGCCCGACTACCAGCCGGGAATCAGCGAAAAAGAACACGCACGCCGAAACGCGAGCGACATTTTTTTGGCGCTGGCCAAGCGATATCTCGACGAAGAACTGCTCGACATACTCGAAAAACTGCGCGCAGCGGAAGAAGAAGAAGGCAACACCACGCCGCTGTCCGTCGAGCAGTTGGTCAAAAGCAAAAATCGTCCGCTCACCGATCAGGACAAAAAAGCGCTCGGTTATCTCAAGCGAGCGCTGTCGTCGGACATTCGCAATGTCACGGCAGCGGTTCTGCTTGAAGCGATGTATCTGCGCCTGCCCGATTCCGTCGGTACGCCAGAGCTTATCAAGCTGTATCGCAGCGGCGCGCGGGTGACTCGGCGCGGACCGAAGCTGCTTGCGCTGTATGAAACGACGGGAAGTCCCGATTATCAGGCGGTGGCCGATGCGTGTCGGGCCGGCCTTGATGCGGTCAGCTCGATGGACGAGTGGCACGAGACGCGGCAAGTTCTCGTCGACGTGCTGAAGAAAGCCAGCGATTTGCTGGGTCTGGGACAGCTCCGCGAAGAAGACGCGCTAGAAGCGGCACTGCCAGAAGAACGCGCCGAGCTGATGATGGAGGCCGCCGACTACTACAACCGCGGCGGTGACACCGAGCGCTACATTGCGTGTCTCAAGCAGGCGTTTCACGAGCTGCCGCTGCACAGCGAAGCGTTTCGCAAGCTGTCGGATTATTACAAATCTCGTCGAGACTTCATCGGTCTGGCGGTGATCCAAGAAAACCGCATGGCGGCGCAGTTTGAGACGGCGCGGCTCGACCTGCAAAGCTATGCCAAACAGCTCGAGGAGCTGGGCGAGCTGTATGAAAAAAAGCTGCTCGACGTGGTGTCGGCGGCGGCGATCTGGCGACGCATCGACGAGCTGATGCCGTCTTTGCGATCGCAAAGTGAACGCAAGCGGCTGGGGCAAAGGCTGTCCCGCACCGAGATGCAGATCAACGAGCTTGTCGTCGAGCTTGAGCGCATGGATGTAGAAGATCCAGCGCGCGTCGAGTATCTGCGACGGCTGGCGCAGCTTTATCGCGAAATCCACGAACCGAAGCATGCGACGACGGTGCTAGAGCAGCTTCTGCAAGTTGCGCCCGGCGATCTGCCGTCGATCAAGGTGCTTATCGAGCTGGCCGAACAGAGCGGCGACACGACGCGACAGCTGGAGCTTTTGCGCCAGCAAGCGGGCATTGCCGCCGACAAAGCCGAGCGACTCGGCATTTTGCGACGGATGATGACGCTGTGCGACCAGCGGCTTCTGCGTCGAGACGAGCAGTTCGACGGACAAGACAGCCTGGAAATGATGGTCTGGGTCTGCCGCAGCCTGCTCGCAGAGCTGCCGTCGGACCGTGACGCGCTCAAGCGACTCGCCGATGCACTCCAGCTCGTCGGCAGCAAAAACGAGCTGCTCGAAGTGATGGAGTCGTATCTGAAAGTCGCGCCGACGCCACGCGAAAAACTGACGCTGCACCGTCGGATTGCCAAAATTGGCGAAGACTGCGGCGATCTGGCGCGTGCGGTGTCTCACCTCGAGCGAGCGGTGCGCATTTGCCCGCCCGGTCCCGAGGCCGAAGAAGTGCTGTGCGAGCTGGCTCGGGTCTACGGCGCGCAAGGCCGGATGGAACTGGCGGTGCAGACGCTGGAACTGGTGCAAAAGCAGAGCAGCCGATCGGGGCCAGAGCTGCATCGGCTGCTCGGGCGACTGACGCTGCAAGCCGACGATCCGCAGCTTTTGGAAAAAAGCCTGCGGGCGTTCCGCGAAGTGCTGGTGCGGCTTCCGACGGACACCGAAGCGCTCGCGGCACTGCAAAAAATCCATCGCGCCCGCGGCGAGTGGAAAGAACTCGAACAGGTGCTGCGCAAGCAGCTTGAGCCGTCCGATCCCGAGCTGCCGCCGCGTGAGCGTCTGTCGCTGGCGCTCGATCTGGCGGAAGTCATCGGCCAACACCTCGGCGATCCGCGCGCAGCGGCAGAGCTGCTGGAAAAAGTGCAGGCCGAAACGCCGATTGTCGATCTGCGCGTCCACCGTCACCTGCGTGGCCTGTACGAAGAGCTCGGCGACGTGCGACGGGCGGTGGCGTGCGAAGAACGCGAGCTTTTGCTGACCGAAGATCCGGTGGCCCGCGTCGAGCGCGCGATCGAAATTGCGCGACTTTGGCAGACCCGCAGCAAAGATCACGCCCGTGCCTATCTGTCCTACGAACGCGCAGTGCGGCTGATGCCGGACCTGCCGGAAGGAACGCCAGAAAGGGCCGCAGTTCGTCGTCTGATTACGCAAGCGCTTGAAGCGATGAGCCAGATGGCAGTTCATCGCGGAAAATGGGAAGATGTCGTCTCAATTGGCCAAAAACGGCTGAATTTGGCTGTTGAGGAAGGCGAAGCAATGCAAGCCGCCGCCATCTTGGTGGAGCTTGCGCAGGTGTACGAAGAAAAGCTGAGTCAGCCCACCGACGGCTTCGCGATGCGCATCCAAGCGTTCGAGCTGTCGCCAGACCTTATGTCGATCGCCGAGCTGGCCGACCTGGCCGGAAAGTACGGGCAGTGGAAGCCGCTCGCCGATCTGCACATCCAGCGCGTCGAAAGAGCGCTCAGCGAAAAACACGACGTACCGCTTGATTCACTGCTCGCAGCGTCGCAGATTTTGGAACAAAAGCTGGGCGATCCGATCCAGGCGTTCCGGCTGGCGAAAAAAGCGCTGCCGATTACCGTCAGTTCGGCGATGGCGGCGACCAATCCGCGCAGCCTGCAAGCGCGCCTTTTGTCTGAAATGGACCGGGTGCTGCGGGCGCTGCACAAAAAAGGCGGCGAGCAGAGCAGCGAGCTGGCTTTGGAGTCGGTGTCGCTCGCGCGGGAGCTGGCCGGACTGTACCGTGCGCTCGTCGACGAGCTGGTTCGATCGACGGATGCGGGAATCGAAGAAACAGCGCTGCGCATCCACGTTCTGCTCGGGGAATCGGCCAAAGTTCGCGAGCAAGTGCTGTTTGATCCAGCCGGTGCGCTGGGCGATCGGATGCACGCATTTACCGTCGGTGGAGAACGCGATCACAGCGAAGATCCACAGGCCGACGAAGTATTCCAGTTCACCGTCGCGGAAGTACATCGTCTGGCGCTGGTCAGCGGCCAGATCAAAGAAGCGGTCGCCGTCGACATGCGTCGGCAAGAGCGTGCTCAGACGGATCTGCGTCGGCAGCAAGTGGCGTGTGAAAGCGCTGGCTGGCTCGACGATTTTGGCAACGATCCGCAGCGGGCGCTCAAAGCGTGCATCAAAGCGCTGCCGATGTGTCAGGAAGGCAGCGACGCGCAGGCCGAAATTCGCGGTCGTCTGCACCGGCTCGGGCAGAAGATGGGTCTTTTGGCGTGGGACGAAGTTGCACGGGCCGAGCGGGCGCTGGCGCAAAACGATCCGAAAAAACTGCGGCAGCGACTGCTGTACCTGGCGGCGCTGTGGCAGCAAGGAGCGCAGGACTCGGTGCGCGCCATCGACGCGGCGGGCCAAGCGCTGCGGCTGACGTTTTTCCCATCGGGTGTTCCGACGGGCAAGTCGGCGCAGCCGTTGTCGGAACTGCTGGTGCCGCAGCTTTCCGCCGAGCTTGTCTCGGAGCAGCAGCAGATTCGCGGCGTGCTCGACAGTCTGTTCCGGGCAGCGCAAGGTGAAAGCGAGCCAGCGGCGAAGCTGGTGACGCTGCTCGACAACCTGGCCAATCAGCTGACCGAAGCGGGCGCACCGCAGTGGGCGGCACGGGTGATGCTCGACGCGGCGCAAGCAGACGAAAAGCGCGGTCGGTTCGGTCAAGCCGAACGGCGCTACCAAGAAGCGAGCAAGCAGAGCGAAGTCCAGGACGAAGCCATGAGCGGTCTGGAGCGCATCTATCGGCAGCAGCGACGGCTGGCCGATCTGGCGGCGCTGCTCGAAAAACGCCGTCCGCTGCTCGCGGAAACGGCGCAGCTCAAGCTTCTGGTCGAACTGGCCGAGGTCTATCGCGAAATCAACAAGCACCAGCAGGCGCTCAACGCGCTTCAGCAAGCGGTGGCGATTGATGACAGCGACGCCGGACCGCACCTGTCGATGGCCAAGCTGTTCGAAACGCAAAAGACGTTTACCCGCGCGATTGAATCGTACAAAGCGGCAGCGCAGCGCACACCGTCGGCAATTGATGGCGCCAAGGCACTTTTGCAAGCGGCGGATCTGCTCGAGCGCAAGCTCAACGAAAATGACGAAGCGCTGGCGCTCACCAAGCAAGCGCTGAGACGGACGCTCGTCGAGCAAGGCAAGCGACTTTCGCAAGGCGAGCTTTTGTTGCCAGGCGATCCACTGCGCGAGCCGCGGGATGCAGCGTGGAATCACGTCGAGCGACTGCTCGGGAAGCTGCAGCGGCAAGAAGAAATGGACGCGCTTGTCGACGAGCGGTTGGAGGTGACGCCTGCGCTGCTCCACGACGAGCGAGAAAGCCTGCTGTCGAAACAGCTACAGACGCTGAAGGCGAAGCTGCAAACCCCAAGCGAAGTGACACCGCGCGATGGCGAAGAAGCGGCGACGCCAAGTCCCGATCTGGAATCGCGCCGGCTCCATCTGTTGGCGGAACTTGGCAAGCTGCGACCGACGGACGATACGCTGCTCGACGAACAGCAAGCCATCCTGACGGCGCGCAAAGAACTGGCCAAAGCCCGCGAGATCGCCGCTCAGCGGCTCCAGCTTGCGGAAAAACAAGCCGCCGATCCGTCGACGGTGAGCGAACGGCAACTGGCGGTGGCCAACCTGGACATCGAGCTTGGCCAGTTCGCCGACGCAGAAAGTGCGCTCGAACAGGTGCTTTTGCGGTCGCCCACATCGGCCAGCGCACTGACGACGCTCGTCGAGCTGCACACGCGCACGGGCAATCACGGCGGTCTGGTCGCGGCACTGGTGCGAATGTCGTCGCAGCAGATCGATCTGGTCGCAGCGGTGGGCGCGCTTCGGCAGGCCGCGCAAGTTGCACTGACGGCGCAGGACGATGTGCCGGCGGCCAAAAAGCTGCTCGGTGATGCGCTTGTGCGTATCGATGCAGCCCCGACGGTGACACCAGCGCAAAAAGAGCAGGTGCGTCGCGCGCTTGGGCAAGTGCTGGTGCCGCTGTTCGACTTGGCCCGTCGGGAAGGCAACACCTCCTTCGCGCAAGAACTGGCGCAGCGAGCGATTCACGAGGCGGATCTCACGGGGACGCACGCCGCGGACATGCAAGTTCACCTCGGACAAGAAGCGCTTTCCGCCGGCAAATCCGACGATGCGATTCGCTTTTTCGACGCGGCGCTTTCGGCTTCTCCGGGTCTGCTCGAACCGACGCTGGCGCTTTTGGAACTTCTGGGTCCGTCGGGAAACCACGCGCGAATCGACGATCTGATCGAAGCGGCGCTGAAAGCCACGTCGACGGGGGAAAGCATTCTGCCCGATGCAGAGCGGGCGCGGCTTCTGCGCAAGCAAGCAACGGCACGGCAAGAGCTGGGACGGCTCGACGGAACGCTGGACGCGCTGAAGGCGGCAGAGCTGATCGTTCCCGGCTCGCTCAACGACCAAATCTGGCTCGGTGAAACCGCGTTTGCGCAGGGTGATTTCGAGACGGCACATTCGCAGCTTGCCAAGCTCGTCCGCTTCGTTGCGGAAAAAGACGCGCTGCCGGCGCCGCTTTCGGTCGGACAGCTTGCGGATCTGCTGGATCACGCCGGTCAGTCGGCAGCCGAACTGCACAAAGCCGAGGAAGCCCGCTCGCTGTGGCAAGCGGCGCTGCAAGTCGTCCCAGATCATTCGTCGGTGATGAACCACTATCTGGAACTTCTGCTGACCGCAGGGCAGAGCCAAGACGCCGAGCAGGCTCTGTCGATGCTGACGACGCGAGCAAGCCAAGCGGCGGCGGCGGGAGACACAGCCGGCGCGCGACGAGATATCCGACGGGCAGCGGCGCTTTCGGCTGGACCACTCGGCGACAACTTGAAAGCGCAGGAGTTTTTGCGGCAAGTGCTGACGATGCTGCCGCCTCTCGACGATTCAAGCGATGCAGCGCTGCGCGACGAGTGGACGACGCTGCTTTCGCAGGTTTACGACAACGCCGAAAAGCTCGGTGAGCTTGCGGAAGCACGCGGGTATGCGGAACGACTTGCCCAGCTTTCCGAGACGGTGAAAGGCCAAAGTGTGTGGCTGCACCGAGCGGCGCTGTGTGCGCTGCGTTGTGGCGATTCGGCGGGCGCCAAGACCCTGGTGCTTTCGGCGCTTGCGGCTACACCGGCGCAGCTCGGGCTCATCGGCGATTATCTGGAACAAGCCAGCGACGACGAAGCCAACGAAAAGTTGCCGGTTTTGCTCGATGCGGCAGCCGCGACGGAAAACAGCGCGACGACACCGAAGGGCCCCGATTGGCGAGACCAGCTCAAAACACTGTGGGTGCGCGCCGCGGAAATCCACGTTCGCAAGGGCGATGGTCAAAAAGCGGCCCAGGCCTACGAGCGGGCGCTTTCGACGGTGGCTGATCTTTCCGGCAACGAAACAGGCACGCTGCGACGGGCTCTGCTCGAAGTATTGCCAGATACGGAACATGACCGGGCGCGGACCCATCTGCATGCACTGCTCAAGAGCGCGCCGCGTGATGTGTCGCTGCTGAGCAAACTGCAGTCCGTCGAAGAACGCGCCCAAAATCCCGGTGCGGCGTGGCGTCTGGCGCAGCTTCTGCACCTGCTGGACGCAAATTTGCCGGCGCCGCCGCTGCCTTCGCTGCCGCCCAAAGACATCAAGTTCGACGAAGCCGATCACCAGCGGCTGGCCGACCCCGAAGCCCGCGCGATGGCCGACGTGCTGTCGTCGCTGTGGGATGGCGTTTTTTCGCTCAAAGCACCGACGCTGGATGCGCTGGGGGTTCAGGGCACCGATCGACTCCAAGGCAACGAAAATTCCCCCGACGAGCTGGCTCGGGCCTTTGCGCTGTGCAGCCGGGTGCTCGGCAACCAGCGCGGCGGTCTGTACCGGCCTGCGGGTCATGCGCTGGCCCTGCCCCGTCTGATGGCGAAGCTACCCACAGCGGTCATCGCGTCGCCGCAGATCGGCAAACGGCCACCGGGCGAGCTGGTCTTTTTGCTCGCGCGTGCCGTCGAGAGCTTGCGGCCCGAATACATCATGCCGGTGGCGATGCCAGCGACGGACTTGAATCGGCTGCTCCAGCTTGCGGTCAAGGCGTTCAGTCCGCGCCAGACCGCCAAGCCCACCGACGATGTGACGACGTGGAAACGAGAGCTGGCCTACCGCGCGAGCAAAAAGCTGCAAGACCTGCTAAAAGAACAGCCCGATCTGGATCCAGCAGCGACGGGATATCGGCTGGCGATCCGCCGCGCTATCGGTCGTGCCGCGCTGCTCGTTTCGGGTGACTTGCTGGCGGCGCGCAATGTGCTCTTGCAGATCGATGTCCCTGCCGCGCAAGACGCTGGTTCGACGGCGGCTGGCTACTACCTGCGGCTCGGCGAAGGCGAAAGCTCGGCGCTGGCGGACGCGGAATCCGATCTGGCCGATCTTTGCGCTTTCTTTATCGCACCACAGAACGCCGCGCTGTTCGACAAGCTCCACCCTCGGTAAGATCACGCTGGTTGCGACCGGTTTCCCGTGAACCAGCGCCCGGTGTATGCTCGGCGCGAACTCAAAGCACGGGTGACCTTTGAACACGAAACCATCTCTCGTCAGGCCCGCCGGCTTCTCGTCCTTTTTGCTTGGTCTGCTCGTCAGCGTCAGCCTGCTTGGTGGCTGTCGCGAGCCGTTTGACGGATTTGCTCCACGCACCGACGGGAGCAGCGATCTTTCAACGATCAGCGATGCCTCGGTCCGCGACGGTGCGACGGTCTATGACCTCACGTCGAAGGCCGATCTGGCCTGGCCTGCGCCGAGCTTGCCGCCGTCGAGCTGCTACCAGCGGTCAGCGGGTGTCACCGGCATCCAAGTCGTCCTGCGCGTCGACCAGTACATCGGCGTTCGCACAGGACGCAACGGCCCCCACGAAATCGTCCACGGCACGATCATCAACACGCCGTGGGTTTACCAAGCGTCGATCGTCGACACCACCAACGTCGAAGTCGCGATGAATATCCAAACGGCGACCGATCCGACGGGCCTGCCGATGGAAATCCCGGTGCGCGCCCGCGACCAGCTCGAGCTTGAAGGCGAATACATTCCCAAATCGACCGCGAATGCGACGACGGCGCTCGGTCCCTCCGCTGTCATCCACTTCACCCACAGTCCTTGCGGCTACGCCGTCCTCGGTGGCACCAAGTACAAGTAACCGCCCGCGGCTACGGCTTCATCTTTGGCTGAAGCCACGCCGAAATCGCCATCAGTTCATCTTGCGTCGGCGTGCCCGCACCTTTGGGCGGCATGGGCGTTGGTTTTCCGTCGATCACCCGCTGCTTGATCGCCGCGCGGCGAATGTCCCACGACTTGTACGTCGACAGATCCAGGTTCGCGCTGCCCCCCGGCATGTGACACAGCGCGCACAGCCGCGTAAACACCGGCTGCACCGTCTGCCTCCACACCTCTTCATCCGCACCACCTCCGGAATCTTCGCCGAAGCGACGCAGCATCCCAGACGAAAGCACCCAGACATCCCCCGTCGGTGAACCGAACAGTTTGGCATCCGCAGGCAGCGCGAGTGGCGGCGACTTTTGGATCGCATCGCTGGCCAAAAGCGCCAGGGCATCGCCCACCTGTACCCACACCTCGCCGCTCGCGAGCGCCAGACCCAAAAGCGGCGCGTCCGCCGACACATAAAGCACATCGAGCGCCGAGCCCAGCTCGCGACTCTGCTCGCGATACAGCGTGTCTTTGGTCGCAATCACCACCCGGCCCGCCGTATCGATCACCGTCGCCACCGCGGCTTGTGGCAGGCCAAACCGTTTGAGCTTGCCGCTGCTCGGCTCGAACGCAATCGCGGTGCCGTCGGAAATGCCCACCACTCGTCCGCCGCCGCCTTGCAGGTTCCGCAGCTTGACTGGATAGCGAACGACGTTTTTTCCGTCGGCCACCGCGAGCTCATTTTCGAGCGCAAACACCGTCGCTGTTGCCACGTCGGCAGCCGCCAGATCAGAAATGACGTCGCTGCGCAGGCCATAGCGATCCGACACATCTTCCAGCACGGCGCGATCACGCAGCCTTCGCAGGTGCCCTTTGCCATCGACGCCCACGAGCCACTGCCCAGCCAAATCGCCCGCTGGAATCACCGACGCAGCGTTCCAGCTTTTGCTTGTCGCATCGGTATTCAGAAGCAGACCCGCAGTAAAAACCAGCGCGCCTTGGTCCGAAAACACGACGGTGTCTTCGTTCAGTTCCGCGACGGCAGAAATCTTCCCGGTCGCGACATTTTTGGCATTCCACGACACACTGTGGACCGCAAGCGGCACCTCGTTTAGCAGCGTCGAGGTCGGCTCGGGCGACTGGCACCCAAGCCCAAGCAGCACAGCCGATAGAAACAGACGACTTGGCAGTGGCATGACGTCGCTCTACTTGGCGTAGATGTCCATGATGTCCGTCAGCAGCTTTTTGCCCTGCGCAAACGGACGCTGGAAGGCGTTGCGACCGATGATCGATCCATAGCCACCGCCGTCGCGAATCGCGCGGATGTCGTCGAGCACCGCATCATCGTTGTCTTTGGTTTCGCCACCCGAAAAGATGATGACGCGCTTGCCGTCGAAGCAGCACTTGACGACGTGACGGACGCGCTCGGCCATCGTCGCGCTCGCCGGTTTGTGGGCACCGTAGACCTTGGCGGCCTCGGGCTGTTCGATGCGATCTTTGGGCAGCTTGACCTTGACGATGTGGGCACCAAGCTGCGCCGCGATGTGCGCCGCATAGCCCGCCACATCGAGCGACGTTTCGCCGTCTTTCGACAGGTTGGCACCGCGCGGATAGCTCCAGGTCACGACGATCAGGCCGGCTTCTTTGGCTTCCGCCGTCAGATCGCGAAGCTGCTGATACATTTCATTGCGCGACGACGACCCCGGATAGATCGTAAAGCCGATGCCGACGCAGCCAAGCCGCAGCGCGTCTTTCACCGTGCCGGTCAGCGCCGAACAGGGCTCCAGCTTCGACAGCGAATCACTGTTGTTTAGCTTGAGAATGAGCGGAATTTCCCCCGCAAACTTGCCGGCACCTGCTTCCAGAAAGCCGAGCGGCGCTGCATAGGCCGCACAGCCTGACTCGATCGCCAGACGGAAGTGATAGTCCGGATCGAGCGCATCAGGATTCATGCCAAAGCTGCGGTACGGACCGTGTTCGAATCCCTGGTCGACGGGCAAAATCACCATGCGCCCAGTCCCAGCCAGACGACCATGCATGAGAAGCCGCGCCAAATTGCTCAGCGTGCCAGGGTTGTCCGACGGATAATACGAAAGGATCTCTTTGACGCGCGGGGTGACAGACAGGGTCATGGGGACTCCTTGACTTGGAAAGTTGCGATCGGAAAGTCGCGGGCGTGGCAAACAATCAAAGCGCCGACGCGGCCCGAGCATGCCAAAGCCGCCCCGGTCCTGACAAGGCTCGCCAAAAGGAGGTTGCCTAAAGCGGCTCGGCTGTGGTAATCAGCGGCGCGCAAGTGCGAAGGAGGAAGCGATCAGCGAGAGCAAAAGCAACCCGCAGAGCATGTGGCTTCAGGCAGCGAACCTGAGCTACCTCGGTATCTTTTTTGGCGTTTCAATCGTCATCGGTGCCGCGCTCGGCAGCTTTCTCGACAAAAAATGGGGCACCCATCCCTACCTCTTGATGGTGGGCGTGGTCCTCGGCATCGCTACCGGCTTCAACGAACTTTGGCGTGTCGCCAAACGCTACCAAAAGCAGCTAAAGCAAAAATCGTGAACGACCAAACCCAAACCCCAGCGCCCCCGGTGAACACTCCAGTACGTGCTCACTTTCGTGCCGTCGAGCGAATTACGCTCGTGCTGGGTGCGCTGTTGGTCGTGGCGTCGATGCTTTTGGTATCGCTAAAGCTTCAGCTCTCGGTGTCGTATGGCGTGCTGCTCAGCATCGTAAATGCGCGGGCAGTTCGTTTTTTTGGGGAACGGCTGGCTGCCCGGCAATCGGTGGGGCTGGTCGTCGTCTTGTTTCAGCTCAAGCTGGCTGTGCTCGGTGTGCTGATCTATTCCGGTCTGAAGCTGTTTTCGCTCGACGGAATCGGTCTGTGCGTTGGTCTGTCGCTTTTGCCGCTGTCGATCGTGGTGCGGGCCGTGCAGTGGGGAATGTCCGCACCCGCTTCAAATGGAGAACTGGTGAGCAATGGGTGAGGAATCCACCTGGTTCGATTTTCTGCCTGGGCTGGCCAATCTAATCGCCTGGGCGAAGCAATACCTTGGGCGCGAAGATCCGTCGCAGGCCTTCTTTTTTCAGGGCGGACCGTTCGTCGACTCGCACTTCAACCTGACGCACGTCTTTTCGGCGCTTTTGGTGCTGTGCTTTGTGACGCTTGGCGCGATGAGCTTTGCCTCGGCGATGCGCAAAGGTGGCGACGACGCGATTGTTCCGCCGTCGCAGTTTTCGCTGCGCAACCTGTTCGAGGTCGTCGGCGACGCGCTGTGGAACCTGACCCGCAACATCATGGGCGAAGAAAACGGTCGCAAGTACCTGCCGCTGATTGGCACGCTCGCTTGCTTCATTTTCTTTAGCAACGTGCTGTCGCTGATTCCGGGTATGGTGCCGCCGACTTCGACGCTGAAAACGAACGTCGCGCTCGCGCTGACCGTGTTTGTGATCACCCACGTCGAAGGCATCCGCGCGCAAGGCATCGTTTCGTACCTGAAGCACTTCGCCGGCCCGATCTGGTGGCTCGCGTGGATCATGATTCCGATTGAAATCATCGGTCACCTGGCCCGTCCGCTGTCGCTGTCGATGCGTCTGATGGGCAACATGGTGTCGGACCACAAGGTCGTCGGCGTGTTCTTCTTCCTGGTTCCGCTGCTCGTCCCGGTGCCGTTCCTCATCCTCGGCACGATGGTGGCGGTGATTCAGACCCTGGTGTTCTGCCTTTTGTCGATGGTGTACATCAACATGGCCGTCGCGACGCACGACCACGATCACGACGAACACGCGGGTCATGACGGCCACGGCGAGCACGCTCACGCGCACTAAACATCGCCCGACGCTTTCGCCTCGGGTTGGCTGATCAGACGGGCAAACAGCCCGTGCCGCCGCAAGGACTTCGATCAGCCGCAAATTGAGAAGATTGATTCACAAACTCAAGACCGGTAAAGAAACCAAAACGCTTCACGGAGGAACTCGAACCATGACCACCAAGATCTCCAAGTACATGCTCGCGGCGATGGCTGCGCTCGTGACCCTGATGGCTACCTCGGCTGCTTACGCGCAGGCGGCCTCGCCGGAAGTTGCCAAGGCGGAAAACGCTCGCTGGTACGCGCTGGCTGCGGCCCTCGGCCTCGGCATTGCGGCATTCGGTGGCGCGCTCGGCCAGGGCAAGGCGGCGGCGGCGGCCCTCGACGGCATCGCCCGCAACCCCGGCGCATCGGACAAGCTGTTCACCCCGATGATTCTCGGCCTCGCCCTCATCGAGTCGCTGGTCATCTACTCGCTGCTGATCGCGTTCCTCCTCTACGGCAAGGTCAGCTAAGCAGCCCGTTTCGTCTGCGGCCAGCGCTACAGCGCCTGGCCGTGACGCCCCGCCCCCGACGCAAACGTCGTCGCCCCACCGACTGTTTCTCCCGACAAAATCGTCTGCATCCCAAGCTGAAACTCGCGCTGTAACGCCTCGTGCACAGGCAGCGGATCGTCATACTGAAGCAGCGTCGACATTCGATCACTGCGCAGACAGCTTTGCGGCAGCCGCGCCAGCTCCTGCGCCAGCTTTTCCGCATTTTGCCGCGCCGTGCCCGCCGCGACGACCCGATTGACGAGCCCCATCGACAGCGCTTCCGTCGCCGATACCGGTCGCCCGGTCAGAATCAAATCGAGTGCCCGTCCCAGCCCAATGATCTGCGGCAAACGAATCGTCCCTCCGTCGATGAGCGGCACACCAAAGCGCCGACAAAACACACCCAGCACCGCGGTGTCATCCGCGACACGCAGATCACAGAAACAGGCCAGTTCCAGTCCGCCAGCGACGGCATAGCCCGAAATGGCTGCAATCGTCGGTTTGCCAAGCCGCAGCCGCGTCGGACCCATCGGCCCATCCCCGTCGACGGTAAGCTGATTCGGACTGCCCCCTGCGACCGCCTTGAGATCCGCCCCAGCGCAGAAATGACCGCCTTCACCATAGAGCACCGCGACACGCGCTTCACCGTCGCTGTCGAAGTCGCGAAATGCCTGCGTAAGCGCATGGGCCGTTTCACGATCAACGGCATTGCGCACACGGGGCCGGTCCACAATCACCGTCCATACTGCCGCCTGCTTTTCGATTTTCACCATCGCGGACTCCTTGGCTCGCTGTTTTGTCGACGGGACGAAAAAATGTGAAGCTAAACTCGCAACTTCTTCGATACCCAGCCGAACACCTGGACCTACCCACCAAAGGAGGCTCAGATGTTCGCCAAAGGCTCAATTTTTTCGTTCGCACTGTGCACGCTGCTTTCGATAAGCGTCCCGGTTTCTGCGGCGCCACCACCGTCGCCTGAAGCGAAAGCGATTGCCCGCGCCGCCGTCGAAGCAGCCGAACTTAGCCCACAGAAAACTCGATCGCTGCGCTTGCGCCTGCACCTCTCGTCGCTCTTGCCGCAGCTACGGGTGACATTTGGCCGCGGCTGGCAGCTTTCGTCGAGCCGTGACTATCTGCTCGAAACACCAGCGACGGAAAATGACCGCATAAACTACGCGATCACCGCGAGTTGGGATCTTTCGCGGCTCGTCGTCCCGCACGAAGAACTGCACCTTATCAAAGAAGAACAGCGACGGGCGACGCTGCGGCTGCGACTGGAAGAACGGCTGGCCAGGCTGCTGGCGGCTCGCTGTCGACTCCAGAAACCGGAACATCCGACCGATCGGACCAAGCTCGACGAGCTGGAAGCCACGCTGATCGTGCTCACCGGTGGCAAGACGCTTCCCGCTGTCGATGAAAAACAAGACTGTCCAGCGGCGCCCCTACGAATCGGACTGACGGCCTCAGCAAATACGCCAGCTTCTGCCGACGACGTTCTGGCAGCACCCGCGCATGACGGAACTGCTGCCCATGAAAGCGCCGAACCGAGCGAGCCAGCCAGCTCTCCCGACGAATAACAGGCCAGTTGTGGTATTTCTTCGTCTCGATGATTGTTGGCGTTGGGCTCGACCTGTGCCTTGTCTCGCGGATGGAAAAAGCGATCACCCGAAGTGGCGGTCGCTTTGCCGCAAGAGTATTCACCAGCGACGAGCGTCGTTATTGCGAAAGCCGCGCCCAGCCGGCGCAACACTTTGCCGCGCGCTTTGCCGCCAAGGAAGCCATCCTCAAAGCGCTCGGCGTGCCCGAAGGACTGTCGTGGCACGAACTGGAAATTGCCCAGCGCCCGTCGGGAGGTCCGCAGGTCGTTCTGCATGGGGTTGCCAGGCAAGCCGCGCTCGCGCTCGGGATTTCGGTCCTGCACCTGTCGCTGACCCACCAAGGCGATGCGGCGTGCGCAGTGGTCATTGCCGAACGATGGGCCGAAGCCAGCGAGAGGAGTCTGTAATGATACCGCTTGTGACGGCGACGCAGATGCGTGCGCTCGACGAAGAAACCATCGCCCAGCTTGGGGTCACAGGCGGTGTGCTGATGGAAACCGCCGGACGCGGTGTCATCAGCGTTCTTTTTGACCTGCATCGCCAAGGCCGCTTCGACCTCCGCACCGCCCAGGTTTGCGTCGTCGCAGGTCCCGGCAACAACGGCGGCGATGGCATGGTGATTGCGCGCTACCTGCACAGCCACGGCATTGCCTGCGATCTGTGGATTGTCGCTTTGCGACCGCGCATTCGGGGCGATGCGCTCGTACACCTCGCCGCCGCCGAAGCCGTCGGTGTCACCTCCCACTTCTGTGAGGCAGAGTCCCCGCTTTTGCAACAGCGCTTGGCCGCGCTTTCACCCGGCGATGTCCTTGTCGATGCGCTGCTCGGTACGGGGGTTTCGCGCACTGTCGGTGGCGGCCTTTGCACCGTGATCACGCAGATCAATGCCAGTCGAGCCATCACGGTGTCCGTCGATCTGCCGTCCGGTCTCGACGCCGACCGCGGCATTCCGATCGATGCGGGTCCGGCCCCGGTCATCGTGCGCGCCGATTACACCGTCACGTTCGGCTTCCCCAAGCTGGGTCTGTGCGGATCGCCGGGCTTTGTCTTCGCCGGGGAAACCTTCGTCGCTGACATTGGCATCCCGGCTGCTCGCTGCGCCCATCATGGGGTTACTGCCCAGCTTGTGTCTGCCCAGGTGATGACGCCGCTTCAGTCCGTCCGCCCACCGCTTGGCCACAAGGGAAGTCACGGACACCTGTTGTGCGTCGCGGGTTCGGAAGGCAAGCTCGGCGCGGCGCTGCTTGCGACGGAAGCGGCGCTGCGGACCGGCGTGGGGCTGTGCACGCTGGCGGCTGCACGCGCGGCGCTCGATGGTTCGCTGGGGAGCCGCTGTCCCGAGGCGATGACGCTGCCCTATGATCCGCAGGACAAACACGCGCTTGATCAGATTCTGTCCGCACTCCCCGGCAAGACTGCAGTGGCGGCTGGCCCCGGACTTTTGCCGACCCAAGCGACCCAGGAACTGATCATCCGTCTGCTTGCAGCCGATACGCTGCCGATGGTGCTGGACGCAGAAGCGCTGAATCAACTGGTCGGCACGCTTGATGTGGTCAGGCAGCGCAGCCAGCGCGGTGGTGAGACAGTGCTGACGCCGCATCCGGGGGAAGCGGCGCGACTCCTTGGCACCACGTCGGCGGCAGTGCAGGCCGATCGGACCTGCGCCGTCCGCGCGCTGGCTGACAAGACCCATGCTGTGGTGCTGCTCAAAGGCGCCAAGACGCTGATTGCGCGGTCTCACGCTTCAGACACGACGGGGGTCACACTGGCGATGATTCCGACGGGAAATGCGGCGATGGGATCGGGCGGGATGGGCGATGTCCTGACCGGCATGATCGGCGCTTTGCTCGCGTCGGGAATGCATGCTTTTGACGCAGCGTGTCTTGCGGCGTACTGGCATGGTCTCGCTGGGGATGTGGCGGCCACACGCAAAGCCCCGGGCAGCATCGTGCTGGCCACCGAAGTCATGCAGGATTTGGATGAAGCGAGGAAAGTAGGCGGGACGTTTGCGAGCAGCCAGCCGTCTTGGCCGGTGTGGCCGCTCGCGTGGGCGGCGAGTCGAACTTAGCCGCGCTTGCGCTCGAACTCGAACGGGTTCTGGCGTTCCGCCGGGTAATCGCGACGATCCTGGCCGGTGTAAATCTGACGCGGACGGGCAATTTTCTGCTCGGAATCGTCGAGCATTTCGCACCACTGCGCCAGCCAGCCCGAGGTCCGCGGAATCGCGAACAGCACCGGGAACATATCCACCGGGAAGCCCATGGCCTGGTAGATAAGGCCCGAGTAAAAGTCGACGTTCGGGTACAGCTTGCGCTTGACGAAGTAGTCGTCCTGAAGGGCAATCCGCTCCAGCTCGAGCGCGATGTCGAGCAGCGGGTTGCGGCCCGTGACTTCGAACACTTCCTCGGCGAGCCGCTTGATGACCTTGGCGCGCGGGTCGTAGTTCTTGTAGACGCGGTGGCCGAAGCCCATCAGCTTCTTTTCGCCCTTGCCTTCTTTGACTTCCTTGACGAAGGCCGGGACGTTGGCAAGGCTGCCGATTTCGGCGAGCATGCGCAGCACCGCCTCGTTGGCGCCACCGTGCAGCGGACCGTACAGCGCCGCCGATGCCGCAGCGACTGCCGAATACGGATCGACCTGCGAGCTACCCGTCGAGCGCATGACCGAAGTCGAGCAGTTCTGCTCGTGGTCCGCGTGAAGGATGAACAGCACGTCGAGCGCGCGCTCGAGCACCGGGTTCGGCTTGTAGCGCGACTCGCTCATCCGCTTCATCATGGCGAGGAAGTTGCCGGCGAAGCTCAGGCCATTGTCAGGATAGACGAACGGGAAGCCCTGGCTGTGACGGAACGACCACGCCGCGATGGTCGGCACCTTGGCGAGCAGGCGCACGACGTTGAGCATGCGGATGTTCTTGTCGTAGACGTGCTTGGCTTCGGGATAGAAGGTCGACAGCGCGCCAATCGTGGCAAGGAACATGCCCATCGGGTGCGCGTCGTACCGGAAGCCCTCGATCACCGTCTTCACATTTTCGTGCACGAAGGTGTGGGTGGTGATCTGGTCGATCCACTTGCTAAGCTGCGCTTGGTCCGGAAGCTCGCCGTGGAACAGAAGGTAGGCGACCTCGAGGTAGCTCGACTTTTCGGCGAGCTGCTCAATCGGGTAGCCACGGTAACGCAGGATGCCCTTGTCGCCGTCGATGAGGGTGATGGCCGACCGACAGGACGCGGTGTTCAGGTACGCCGGGTCGTAACCCATAAGACCGAAGTCTTCACTGTCAGTCTTGATTTGACGCAGGTCGACAGTGCGAATCGTACCGTCGGTGATGGGAACTTCGTAGGTCTTGCCAGTGCGGTTATCGGTGATGGTCAGGGTGTTCTTCGACATGGTCCCTCTTGTAGCCAAAAAGGGCTGAAACGGATGATCGAGCCGCCAAGCGGCGGCGGGTCAGACTGCGTCACCTTATGGCTGGTCTGACCAAAAACTTTGGCGCGCAGTCTAGCGGAAGGGTTTTCGCTCGTCACTATCTTGCGCCAACTTTTGATGCGAATCACTGGCTTTTCGCTGCGCGAAAAATCGCCTCTGGGAACAACAAGTCGCGGCGAGGCTTGCGAAAGAGAACGACTTTGGCCATGTTTGCGCGACCGATGTCCAGCCTCGAATCTGACCCGACTTCACCTGCGCCAGCATTTGCGACGAGTCCGCCGCTTCCTAACGCAGCGCGTTACGCATTCCTTTCGCGCCCCGGTCCAGCCCTCGCGTGTCTGCTTCTGTTTTTGGGCCTTTTGCTTGTGCCAGGCCTGACGAGCTTTGGCCTGTGGGACCCGCACGAAGTCCGTCTCGTCGAAGGCGCCAGCGAACCGATTGCCGCCGCCGAGCTGTGGAAGCCCGCCAATGCGATAAAGCCACGGCTGCCGCTGCTTCCGATCAAGCTGGGTCTGTCGCTGTTTGGCGTCGGAGAGCTGGGCGCGCGACTGCCGATGCTGGCGATCGGAATCGCTGTTGCCGCGGCGGTGCTTTTGTATTTTGCGATCCAGGGTCGGGTGCGCGCCGGTCTGCTGTCGGGTGTGGTGCTTCTGACGACGCCAGCGCTGTTTTTGGGGGCGCGTCAGGCGAGCCTGCATCTTCTGCCGATGCTGGGACAGCTTTTGGCCGTGACCGGCCTTGCGATGCTGTGCTGGCCACAAGCGGGCAAAACGGTCGTGTCCAGCGTGGTCGGTCTGCTGCTGGCGGCAGCGGGGCTTGGGCTGGGCCTGCTGACGTCTGGCAGCCTGATTGGCATGGCGGTGCCGGCGCTGGCGGTGGGTCTGACGCTGGCGCTTACCGACGGACCGATCCTGGGGGAAATGCTGGCGACTGCCGTGGCGGGGCTTGCCTTGACCATGCCGTTGCGACAGATCCTCGTGGTCAGTCAGCTCCGCAGCTCGCTCGTCGTCGGACTTGGGGTGACGCTGCTTTTGCTTGGCATCGTGCTCGCGCTCTTGTCACGGCGATCGATCTGGCTGTGTGCATCGCTTGTCGGGGTGGCGCTTCTGCCAGCGCTGCCGCAGAGCCTCTCTGGTTATTCGGGCTGGCTCGCCGGGGTGCCGCACTGGCCGGCGCATCGAGACATGCAGGCCGATTCGCTGGTGAAGACGCTCGGCTTTGTGATGTTTCCGTGGGTGGCGCTTGTGCCGGTGGCGCTGGCCCAGCTTTTTTTGGCGGACACCGAATCACCATCGTCTGTGGAAAGCGCGAAATCGGGTGAAGCGCTGCGCGCGGCGTTTCCGAACCTGCTGCTCCTGACGTGGCTGTCGGTTGGCTATCTTTTGCACACGCTGCAGGCGGCGCTGGTACAGGAACAGAGCTTTGCGGCCCTGCCGTCTCTTGCACTTTTGGTCGGTGGCTATCTCGACGGGCAGCTCCACAACCGACGGTCATCGATCGTGGCGGCGGTCTGTTCGGGGCTTTTGGCGGTGTTTGTCGCGCGCGACTTTTTCTTTGGCCCCGAGCAGTATCTATCGGCCCAGCTCACCGAGCTGCTCAAGTGGCCGGCGGTGCCAGCCGGAACCGATGTGCTGGTCGGCCAAGGCGGACAGATCGTAAGCACTTTCGGCATGTTGGTTGCGCTGGCGTTTGCGATCGGTCTGTATGTGCCGTCTCGTCGGGCGATTGTGCTTTTGCCAGCGGCGGCGACTGTGCTGGCGCTGTTTGCGATGCACGGGCTGGTTCCGGCGGTGACGCGGCATGTGTCGTATCGCGGGATTTACACCAAATACGAAAAGCTCGGCGGCAGAGAGCTGGGGCTATACGGCATACAAAAGTCGTCGGCGCGCATCTACGGGCAAAACACGATCGAGATTCCCTCGCTGCCTGAGCTGTTTACCTACCTGACCAAAGATGCGCAGAAGCGAGCGTTTGCGATCGTCGGTGCGAGCGAGATGGCGGCACTCGATGTCCACTCGTTCCAAAACAACCTGCCGTATTACGTCGTCGACGACTCGAACAGCCAGTATGTGCTTTTGTCGAATCAGCTCGGACCGGGGGAAAAAGACCTAAACCCGCTGCGCCGTCTGGTATCGACACAGCCGCCCCAGGTTCAGGCCGAACTACACGCCACGTTCGACGACAAAATCGAGCTGATTGGCTACGACATCCCGCAAGAAGCGCAGCGCGGCACCGAGTTCATCGTCCGCCTGCACTACCGGGTCTTGGCGCCGGTGCTCGGCAACTACCGGGTGTTTTTGCACTTCGATGGATCAAGCGCACGCATCAACGGCGATCACATCCCGCTCGGTGGCAAATACCCGACCAACTACTGGACCCGCGGCCAGTACATCACCGACGAGTACCGCATGAGCACCTCGCGTCTAAACCAGAGCGCCGGGTATTATACGGTGTTTACTGGCTTCTGGCCGGGCGGGGATGGAGCACGGATGAAGGTGACGCAAGGCCCGCACGAGCCGGACAACCGCGTCCGCCTCTCGGCGGTAAGGGTCAAGTGATGGATCTCAAGTCGCTGGCAGATGTCGAGCTTCGAGACGCTACGTTTCCACTGAGCCGATCCGCGCCGTCGAACTTTTTGCCGGCGCTGCGCACCCCGGTGATCCTGCGTGAGCTGGTGGCGCTCGGGGTGCTCGATCCGGGGCTGTCGAAAGTCATTGTCCAAAACGGTCGGGTGGTGGGCTGCTGCCTGGTCGAAGTCGGCGCCCAAGGGGCGTACATTTCGGGCCTGGGAACCGACGCCCTATCGCAACAGCGAGGCGGATCGCGGGCGCTGATCGAAGCGGTGATCGCGGCGGGAAAACAGGCGCAGCTGGGCCGGCTGTCGGTCGAAGTCAGCGAGGCCGATGCCGGGCCGCAGGGACTTTGGCAAGCGGTGGGCTTTGTGCCTTTGCGGACGCGGCTGCGGATGGCGCTTTTGGGGACGCCAAACCGCGCGCTTCTGCCCGACCCGGACGATAGAGCGTGCATGGCGGCCACGCGCATTTCCGCTGTGCCTTGTGGTGATGCGCTCGGGTTTTTGCAACACCACGGACCTTCGCAGCTGGGCGCGGCGGTTTCGCCGGCAGTGCTGGGCAAGCTGGAAAAGCGCCTGTCCGCTGCGGCGATGCTTGTCGGATCGGCGATTGAAGCGGTGGTGATCGTCGACAAAGAACGCAAGCTGCTGGTGGCACTGGCAGGCGATCCAGCGTACCTTCCGCAGCTTGCGGTCTATGCGGCGGCGCGACTTTCGGCGGCGTATGTAGACTCGCTGGCGGACGATGATCCGGCGGTGGAGGCCCTGGAAAGCGCCGGTTTTTCACGGATTGCCGTCCGCACCGAGCTGTCGCTTTCGCTTCCGAACGCTTCTGCGTAAAAAGAGCATGCGCATGGACACGTTTTTGCGGGGGCGACCCATCGCTTCCTGCCTGGCACTTTTGCTTTTGTTGCTGTTTCCACTGGGCGGTCGCGCCGATGGGGATGGCGGTGACAGCGGCGAAGGGGACACGCCACGGCGGGCGCTGGAGCGGTTTTTGGGCAACGTCGCGTCGGGACGCTACAGCGAAGCAGCCGACGACCTGGAACTTCACACAAGTGAGCAGTCGGATCGAACGAAGCTGGCCAAGATGCTGGGGGCGGTCATCGACCGGCGGCTGTCGGCGGACCCCGAGTGGCTGAGCCGGGTATCGGACGCACCAAGCGGGGACCAAAAAGACGGGATCGCCCAGGACCAAGACGAAGTGGGACGGATTCCGGCGACGCCGATTGCCGAGCCGGTGCGGCTGCGCCGGGTCTGGATGCGGGATCGCAGCGAATACCGCTGGCAGTTTTCGCACAAGACGGTGCAGCGGGTGCCGTCGTGGTACGGGCGGCTGGATGACGTGTGGCTGCGAGAACACCTGCCGGACAAGCTCTTGCGCAAAGGGCCCAAAGGCTTCGTGGTGTGGGAATGGCTGGCGCTGCCGGTGGTGCTGACGGCAAGCGGCTTTGTCGCATGGCTTCTGACGCTGCTTTTGGAGCTGTCGCTGCGACCTCTGGCGCGGCGGTCGGCTTCGCGCTGGGATGACCTGTTGTTCCGGCGGCTGCGACGGCCCGTGCGACTGCTTCTGGCGGTGGTGTTCTGGGGGCTTTCGATGCCGTATGTGCTCATCACGGGGCAGGCGGAGCGGATCGTCCACAACTTTGCGCGGGTGGGTTTTCTGCTCGGGCTGTTTTTCTGCGTGTGGCGCTGCGTCGATGTCGCCGTACAGATCGTGCGGGAATCGGACTGGCTCAAGTCGCACCCGGCGGCCAAAGGGGTCATCCCGCTGGGGTATCGGCTGGCGGAAATCACGGTGGCGGCGATCGCGGTGGTGACGACGCTGCAAGAGCTGGGATATCCGGTGACGAGCCTGGTGGCAGGTCTGGGCATCGGCGGCTTGGCGGTGGCTCTGGCGGCGCAAAAAACGGTCGAGCACGTCTTTGGCGGCGTGATGCTGAGCGTCGATCAGCCGATGCGGGTCGGGGATCTGGTGCGGGTCGACGATGTGGTGGGGTACGTCGAACAGATTGGGCTGCGCTCGACGGCGATTCGAACGCTGGAGCGGTCGCTGGTGAACTTCCCGAACGGGAAGCTGGCGGACATGAAGA